>JBKJNH010000147.1:0-24288 GCA_046596055.1 Candidatus Eiseniibacteriota bacterium | reverse complement strand
CGCGGGTCCTGGTGTCCCCCATACAGGCGTGAGGCGGGGTGGCGGGGTGATGTCGGCCGAACCGGTGGCGGGCGTGAGCGTTTGGAGCAATGCCGCACCGGCGAGGATCAGGCCTGTAGTCCTGCGCCTCACGGGGTCCCCCCGCCGGCCAGAACGACTCGAGCGACCGAGCTCACGTCGCCCTGTGAAGCACGGACGAAGTAGAGGCCGCGTGGTAGAAGAGGATGGCCAGAATGAGGGGTGGTACTGGGGCGAGCGGGGATGATCGCCGGGCGCGGGCGTGGAAGGTCATGGTGAATCTCACCTTCGGCAGAGCTACTCGACACCGGATCAGCCAACTCTCAGGGAGTTTGCTTCGGCGTCGTGCCGCATGGGACCTCCAGTGCGATCAGCCTAGGCTCGTTTCGCACATGCGTCAAGCGTCATGCCGATTGAACTGCCGGCGAGTCCTCGAGGACGATGCGTTTCTGCGTGCGGCCCATCTGGGTCCGCACGCGGAACCACATCCACACGGCGACCACCGCGAGCCCCAGCACGAAGCCCCACCACAGCCCCGCGGGCCCGAGGCCGAGGGTGAAGGCGAGGAACAACGACAGCGGGAGCCCCAGCGCCCAGTAGCCGACGAGGTTCGCGAACAGGGGTGCGCGCGTGTCACCGACGCCGCGCAGGATGCCGATCCCCGTCACCTGGATGCCGTCGAACACCTGGAACAACCCGGCCAGGCGCAGCAGCATCGCGGCGATCGCCTGCACCTCCGGGTCGGGCGTGTAGATGGACACGATCGGCTCCGCGAACAACAGCATCATCGTCGCCGAGAAGACTCCGAACCCGGTCGCGCTCGCCAACGACAGGCGCGCCGCACTGCGCATCGCCGCCGGATCGTGCGCGCCGACCGCGCGGCCGACCAGCACCGCCGCCGCCATCGAGATCCCGAGCGGGACCATGAACGTGAAGCTTGCGATGACGAGCGCGATCTGGTGCCCCGCGAGCGGGATCGTGCCTAGCCGTCCCATGAGCAGGCCAATCAGGGAGAACACGCCGATCTCGAGCACGTACTGGGCGCCGATCGGAGCGCCCAGCGCGGCGAAGCGCAAGAGCGGTCGGGGCGCGAACGCCTCGCGCTGGAATGGCCGCAGCATCGTCCGGAACGTCTTCCACGCGAGCACCATGAGCAGCCCGGCCATCACAAAGCGGCCGATCGTCGTCGCCAGCGCCGCGCCGGTCACGCCCATCTCGGGCGCGCCCAGGTTGCCGAAGATGAACATCCAGTTGAGGAACGCGTTGAGCAGGTTCGCGATCACGATGGTGATCACGATCGGCTTGAGGCGGTGCATGGCCTGCAGCGTCTGCCGCATGACCACGAACCAGTAGAACGGAATAACGCCGGGAAGGGCCGTCAGGATGTAGGCCCACGCCAGGGGCACGACCTCCTCGGGCTGGCCGGTCCAGCGCAGGAGCGCCTCGCCCAGGGACAGGACGAGCACCGTCGGCACGGCGACGAGGAACGACAGGACGACCGCGCGCTGGAATGCGCGGACCGCCGCCGGGTGATCGTCCGCGCCGATCGCCTGGGCGACCACGGCGTCGAGCGACATGATGATGCCCATCCCGAACGTGCCGACGACCATGAACAGCGTGCTGGCCAGTGCGACCGCGGCGATCGCGGCCGGGGAGACGCGGCCGACCATGATCGTGTCGACCATGCCCATCGCCGTCAGTCCGACCTGGACCAGGATGACGGGCGCGGCGATCGACAGCAGTCTCTTCAGATCATTCACGCCCCGTCGCCGATCACGATCTGCCCGGTCGCGTCGAGGTCGAAGCGCTCGGCCAGCGGTCGCCTGGGCAGGCCGGGCATGCGCAGGATCTCGCCGGTGATCGGGATGACGAAGCCCGCGCCGGCGGCCAGCTGGATTTCGCGCACGGTGACGAGGAAATCCTTGGGCCGGCCCAGCAGCTTCGGGTTGTCGGACAGCGACTGCTGCGTCTTGGCGATGCAGACCGGCAGCCCCCCATAGCCCAGCTTCTCGATGTGCGCACGGTCGCGCTTCGCCCGCGCCGTGTAGTCGACCGCCTCGGCGCCGTACATCTCGTGGGCGATGGTCTTGATCTTCTCCTCGATCGAGGAGTTCCAGTCGTAGAGCGGGCGGAAGCGCGCTTCGCTCGTGGTCGCCAGCGCGTGGACGCGCTCGGCCAGGTCCGTGCAGCCCGGGCCGCCGGTGCCGAACGGGTCGGCGACGACGGCCTCGATGCCCAGCGACTTGCAGTGCGCGACGACCGCGTCGAGCTCCGCGGCGGTGTCGGTGGGGAAGCGGTTGATCGCCACCACGCACGACTGCTCGAAGTGGCGGATGTTCTCCAGGTGCTTCTCGAGATTCGGCAGCCCCGCCGCGAGTGCGGCCGGATTCGGCGCGCTCACCGTGTCGAGCGGCGCGCCGCCGTGCATCTTGAGCGCGCGCAGCGTCGCCACGAGCACCGTGCACGAGGGGGCGAAGCCGCCATAGCCGCAGTTGATGTCGAAGAACTTCTCCGCCCCGAGCTCGAACGCGAAGCCCGCCTCGGTGACGACGACGTCGGCGTACGACATCGCCAGGCGCGTTGCGGCGATCGAGTTTGTGCCGTGCGCGATGTTGGCGAACGGGCCGCCGTGGATGATCGCCGGCACGCCCTCCCGGGTCTGCACCAGGTTCGGCATCACCGCATCGCGCAGCAGCGCGGCCATGGCGCCCACGGCGCGCATGTCGCCCGCGGTGACGGCCGTGCCGTCGGGCCGGTAGCCGACGACGATGCGGCCCAGCCGGGCCTTGAGGTCGGCGACGCCGTCGGCCAGGCACAGGATCGCCATCACCTCGCTGGCGGCCGAGATGTCGAAGCCCGACTCGCGCGGAACGCCCTCGAGGTGCCCGCCCAGCCCCAGCACGATGCGGCGCAGAGCGCGGTCGTTCATGTCGAGCACGCGCCGCCACGTCACGCGCCGCGAGTCGAGCCCGGACTCGTTGCCGTGATGCAGGTGGTTGTCGACCATCGCCGCGAGCAGGTTGTGCGCGCTCGAGACGGCGTGGATGTCGCCGGTGAAGTGCATGTTTACGTCGTCGGCCGGCTCGACCTGCGACGCGCCGCCCCCGGTGCCGCCGCCCTTCATGCCGAGATACGGTCCCAGCGAGGGCTCGCGCAACGCGACGGCGGAGCGCACGCCGATCTTCGCCAGGCCCTGTGCCAGGCCGATCGACGTCGTGGTCTTCCCCTCGCCGGCCGGCGTGGGCGTGATCGCGGAGACCAGCACGAGCCGGCCCTTCGGAGTGCGGCCTTCGAGGGCAGCGAGCGAGATCTTGGCCTTGGTGTGGCCGTACGGGACGACGTGTTCCGGGGCGAGCCCGAGCGTGCGGGCGACGTCTGCGATGGGATTCATGGGGGGAAATTGACGGCCCCACCCCTCGGCGGCAAGCTCCTTTTGCCCAAGGCGGGGCGGTCTGCTAGCCTTGTCCCATGAAAGCCTTCCACCATGCTCCGGCCGTGCTCGCGGCACTGCTCGTTACGCTTCCGGTCGCGGCGCCTGCCGCGAGCGGCGGTTCCGCCCCGGCAACGGCGAAGCGACCGCTGCACGCGGTGCTGCCGTTCATCGACGACGACCTGCCCCGTGCGCTCGCCGAGGCGAAACAGCGCGACTTGCCGATGTTTGTCGAGTCATGGGCACCCTGGTGACACTCGTGTCGCTCGATGAGGGCGTTCGTCTTCACGGACCCCGCCCTCGCGAGTGAAGCCGGACGGTTCGTCTGGCTCGCCCTGGATGTCGAGAAGAAGCAGAACGCGGCCGCGAAGAAGGCGTATCCCGCCAAGGCCCTGCCCACGTTCCTGATCGTCCACCCCGACGGCTCGGTGCTGAGCCGACGTGTCGGCGGCATGTCGGTCGCCCAGCTCCGCGAGTTCCTGCGCTCGGGCGAGGCCGCACTCGTTGCTGCGCGTGGCGTGAAAGTGGCCGTGCCCGCGGACACCGCGTTGGCTCGCGCCGATCGAGCCTACGGCGCCGGCGACTACGAGGGGGCGGCGAACGACTACATTCGCGCGCTCGTCACGCCGCCGGCCGATCCGGCCGTCGACTCGCGCGCGGTCGAGGCGGCGCTGTACTCGCTTTCCACGACCGACCGTCCGGTCGAGGGACTCGCCGTCGCCCAGGCGGCGCGGGGGCGGTTCGGCCGGTCCCCGGCCGGCGCGAGCGTGACCGTGCAGGCGCTCGACTTTGCGCTGGCGCTCCCGGACACGACGGCGGGGCGTGCCGCCCTCGTCGCCGAGCTCGAGACCGCGACCCGCGGCTTCGTCGCCGACACGACGCTCGTGTTCGCCGACGACGATCGCTCCGGCATGCTCGGCACGCTGCTCTCGGTGCGTCAGGACGCGAAGGACGAGCCGGGGGCCAAGATGGCGGCCGAGGCGTGGGTCGCGTTCATCCTCGACGCGAAGGGTAGGGCCACGACGGCTGACCAGCGGACGGTGTTCGACGGCCACCTCGTGTATGCCGCGATCGAGGCCAGCGATCCCGCGCGCGCGGTCCCTGCCCTCGAGGCTTCGGAGAAGGACCTGCCCGATGACTACAACCCGCCGGCCCGGCTCGCCGCGTTGTACAACGCGATGAAGCGCTGGGACGACGCGCAGGCTGCCGCGAAGCGCTCGCTGGCGAAGGCCTATGGCCCGCGCAAGCTGCGCGTCTACTCGACGCTGTCCGACGCGCAGGTCGGGGCGGGGGACAGCGCTGCGGCGCGCGCCACGCTCGACGAGGGGATCGCCTACGGAGCAGCGCTGCCCGAAGGGCAGAGGCCGAATGCCCTCATGGCGTCGCTCGCCAAGAAGCGGGATGGGTTGCTGGTGAAGAGCTGAAGGGCGGAGCCTAGACCTTTCGGCCGATCTGAAATGAAAGGGAGGTCCCGCCGCAAGGCAGGACCTCCTTTCGATTGACTGCGAACACCCCGCATTGCGCGCGTGGGCTACTGGACGATGAATTCCTTCTTGCCGGCCGAGATCGTGTCGGCGAACACCTCGACGTTGTACTTGCCCTTCGGCCACGCCGCCTTGTTGATGATGTGGAACTCCGTCTGGGCGGGGCCGGTCGGGGCGAGGCCCTGCGCGTCGTCGCCGACGATCTGCCCGTCCTCGAACTTCCAGATGGCGCGCAGCGTGACGTTCGCCGACGTGCCCTCGCTGGCGATCGCCAGGTGGATCGTGTCGCGCACGCCGAACAGCGCCGACGACTGGACGACGCGCATGTTCGCGTCGAGCTGCTTGCCAAGGTCCATCGAGACGACGCGGAACGGCACGACCCTCGGGGTCTCGGCGACCGGCGGGGGCGCGGCTTCTTCCTTCTTGGCGCATCCGGCGAAGGCAAGCGTGGCGATGGTGATGACGGCGGCGAACCGGCCGATCAGGTGCAGGCGCATCATGCGAGAGTCCTCCCTGGAAACGAACTTCACGATCGGTCGGCGGGGATCTTGAGGATCTGCCCCGGATAGATGAGGTCGGGGTTCTTGATCTGGTCGGTGTTCGCCTCGAAGATCTGTCGCCACTTGCCGGCATCGCCGTACAGCTTCTGCGCGATGGCCGAGAGACTGTCGCCGGGTGCGACGGTGTAGGCCATCTCGGTCGGCGGGGACTCGGCGGGCGGGATCAGGCTGTCGGGCGCGGTCGAGGAGCCGCCGGTCTCGACGTTCGAGAAGTCAGCCTTCTTGGGATTCTTGTCGTTCATGAGATGGATCTCCGCGGGTTCGGGGCAGCGTCGCCGTGGCGGGCACGCTTCCTGCCGACAATCGGTCCTTCCCGGGCCCGCACGCAAGTGTCGTGATTGTTGCAGATTGAACCAGTCGGAGACGGGGCCGCTGGACGGTCGCCGAGCTAAGTGCCGTGGGCGAGCACCCCTCTCGACCGGCGGGCGAGCCAGCCGAGTTGCACCAGGTTTCCCAGGGCCGCGGCCATCAGTGCAACATGAAGGCCCGGCAGCCCTCGCAGCGCGATCCCCACCCCCAGCACGATCGCGATCGTCCCCAGGAGCACGAGCACCGACTCCGTGACATGTCGCGTCGCCCGGCCGTGCACGATCGCGCCCTGGTGGAAGCTCTGGTACGCGGTCGAACTGGGGATCGGCAGGGCGAACCAAAGCCCGGCGATGGCCAGTGCGAGCGGTGCCCCGGTCAGCCCCGCGACCTGTCCGAACCACACTCCGCCCAGCGGCGTCACCGCGAGCGTGAGCAGCACGAGTCCCGTGCCCAGGGCAAGTCGACGCACGAAGCGGCGCAACACGGCCGCCGCTCCCGGACGATCGAGCAGCGAGACGACGACCTCGTTGAGCGCGAAGCCGGTGCTGCGCACCGCGAGCACGAGCCCGTTGATTGCGGGCCATGCGGCGAGCGATTCGAGCGGCAGCGGCATGCGGCCCATCGCCGCCGTCGACAGCGGCATCGAGGCGAACAGGAACAGGGGCGTAAGCGAGAGGGGAACGTAGAACTGCAGGAAGCGCGCGGTGTCCAGCGGGCGGCCGTCGTTGCGCGCGGCCTTCACCGGTCCGGCCAGCAGCGGGCGCACCGCGAGCCACGCATAGAGCGCCTCGGCGACCACGCCCAGCGACGTCGCACTGGCGCCGATGAGGACGCCGGACAGCTTCCACGTGGTCGCGAGCGCGGCGCCGACCGCCAGCACGAGCGCGATCGTCGCCAGGCGGATCGTGGTGCCGACGCTGACGGCGCGCGATCGTCCGAAGCGGATGAGCACGCCCTGCTGGTAGCGCCGGTACGCGATCGCCATGGTCCACGGCGTCATGATCTGCATGCCGATGCGGGCGGGCTCGACGACCTCGGGCGGCGGACGCAGGAGTCCGACGACGACCAGGTCGTAGAGCGGTGTGAACGCGACCAGCACGTGGAGCGCGGTGAGCGAGAGGCCGGCGGTCCACATGAACCGCGAGCCGACGCGGTACGACGGCAGGTCCCGCGCAAGTGCGGTCGAGGCGGCCAGCAGCATGATGATCGGCGCTTCGATGAGCAGCGACAACGGCATGACGACGCCGCCGTAGGCGGCGAGGCTCACGGTCGCCTCCGGCAGGCGCGCCACGACGGCACTCACCGTCGGCAGTTCGAGTCCCATCAGCAGCCAACTTGTCGCGAGGGGCCACCAGGCCTGATAGACCTCGCGATCGGTCAGCGCCGGAACGGCTGGCGGGATCGAGTCCTCGGGATCAGGGGAGATGCTTCACGCTCCGAGGCGGCGGGGGAAGCGCGAAGCCGAAGGGGCGATCGCCGGATCGGCGACCGCCCCGGGCTCCATGCGTCACTGCGGGAGGATGACCCGGTCGACCGTGTGGACGAAGCCGTTGCCGCTCTTCGCGGTCGACAGCACCTTCGCGCCGCCGATCGACAGGCTGCCGTCCTTTGCCTGACCCACGTCCAGGGTCGAACCGAGCAGGCTTTTCGGGGCGTTGGTGCCTGTCATCTTCGACAGACCGTCGAGCGATGCGCTGCCGGACAGGATGTGGTTCTTGAGGATGCCGGCGAGCTGGTCCTTGTTCTCGGGCCTGGCGAGGCCGGCGAGCACGTCCGGCGGCAGCGCGCTGAAGGCGTCATTGCTCGGCGCCAGCAGCGTCAGCGGATTCTTCCCGGTGAGCATCTGGTCGATGCCCGCCGACTGCGCGAGGCCCATGAAGGTCGACAGGTTCGGGTTCGCAGCGACGAGCGAGCCGAGCGACGAAGCCTGGTTGACCAGGTCCGGGGCCGACGAACAGCCCGACAGGCCGATCGACACGGTGAGCGCGACCAGCGCGAGCAGGGAGCGATTCTTCATCACGGGAACAACCTCCATGGCGGAAACAGCGCGGGACATCCCGCAAGGCGCATCGTTCGAGTGCGTGGGTTGAGCGCCATTGTAGCCAGCGGCCCCCCGCGCGCAAGGAGCTTCCCCGGCGCGGGGTTCAGGTGTGAACCCCGTGCGCCGATATCCAGCGCGTAGACCTGTGCCCCGCCCGGTCGCGGCCGCGCCCGAAGCGGACAGGAGGCCCCGAACATCACGGGTGACGATCATGGATGACCGTACGTCGCAGGAGGCAACCCCCCGGGGCGCTTCGACCACCGCCGCCAACCCCTCGTTCGATCCGCGCGACCTCATCCCGACGCCGATCTTCTGCGCCAGCGCCGAAGGACGCCTGGCGTGGATGAACGCCGCCGCCGAGACGCTGACGGGTCGTCATGCCGCCTCCGTGGCGGGCGAGCCGTTCTCGTGCCTGTTCCCCGAGGAGTGGAGGATGAAGGCGGCGCGCAAGATCCTGCGCGAGCGCCGCCAGGGCAAGACCGAGTTCTACCTCGAGGCGCCGATCGTCACCGGTGGCGTCGATGCGCGGTGGGTCGGCCTGCACGTCCGGCTGGCGAATGCCGCGAACGGCCGCAGCGCCTACGTCTGCGCCGCGCACGACCTGCACGAGATCCACTCGGAGCTCGACGTCCTCAAGCGCCGCACGCGCGAGCTGTCCGCGCGCCTCGAGGAGGCGACCGCGGGCGCCGAGCTCAAGTCCAACTTCCTCGCCTCGATGAGCAGCGAGCTGCGCGCGCCGATGAACGGCGTCATCGGGATGAGCCGGCTGCTACTCGACTCGAACCTCGATCGCGACCAGCGCACCTGGACCGAGGTGATCCAGGGCTCGGGGCAGCAGCTCCTCGAGCTGGTCGACGACATCCTCGATTACTCGCGCATCGAGTCCGGCCAGCTGGCGATCGGCTCGATGGACTTCGACCTGCGCGTCACCGTCGACGCAGTGGCCTCGCTGCTCGCGACGCAGGCGCACGATGCGAAAGTCCGGTTCTCGAGCCTCGTGCACCACCGCGTGCCGTCGCTCGTCAACGGCGATCCCGGCCGCGTGCGCCAGATCCTGCTGCAGCTCGCGCAGTGTGCGCTCGACCAGGCCGAGGGCGGCGAAGTGCAGCTGCGTGTCGAGCTGGTCGAGGAAACGGCCCACCAGGCGGTGGTCCGCATCTGGGTCAACCGCATCGGATCGACGCTCGGAGGCGATGCCGAGGTCGAGGCCGGCCTGCTTGCGCTGTACCGCGGCGAGCCCGCCCCCGCCAGCCGCTTCGGCAGCCGGGCGCTGAGTCTCACCATCGCGCGCCGCCTTGTCTCGTTGATGGGCGGCGACTCGGGTGCGACGAGCATTCCCGACATGGGCACCAAGCTGTGGTTCCGGATTCCGCTCGGCAAGCAGGCCGAGCGTTCGGCGACCGCATCGCGCCCCGCCGAGCGCGGCGACGTCACGCGCCTCAAGGCGCTGGTGATCGATGCCGACGCGGCGTCGCGCGGCGCCATCCGCGAGGCGATCGGCGCGTGGGGCGCGAGCTGCGACGAGGCGCGCGGCGGACTCGAGGCGATCGAGGCGCTGAAGGCCGCGGCGGCCGCCGGCGCGCCGTATGGCGCGGTCCTGGTCGACCTGGATCTCACCGAACTCGACGCCGAGACGTTCGCGCGCACGGTCCGCGAAGACGCTTCGATGGCTGCGACTCCGCTTGCCCTGGTGACCGCGATGGGCCGCCCCGGCGACGCCGCGCGGGCCGAGAGCTGGGGCTACGGCGCCTACTTCGTGCGCCCGATCGAGAGCGCCGAACTGCGCGCTGCGCTCACCGAGTTGATCGCGCGCGAGCCGGGAAGCCCCGGCCGCCTGGTGACGCGGCACACGGTCGCGGAGCTCAAGAAGAGCCGCGTCCGCGTCGTGGTGGTCGAGGACAATCCGATCGACCAGCTCGTCATCGCCTCCGCCCTTCGTCGCGTCGGCTATGCGCCCGAGATGGTGGGCGACGTCGAGGCGGCCGCCGCGACCCTGGCGACGCAGCCGGCCGACGTCGTGTTCGTCGACGTCGCCTCGGCGGGGGACGAGGGCATCGAACGCGCCCGGGCGCTCCGCGCCTCGTGCGAGGTCGCCGGCGGTCGGCGCACGCCGATCGTCGCGCTGGTCGGCCGCGTGCGCGAGGAAGATCGCGCGCGCTGCGCCGAGGCCGGCATCGACGACCTGCTCGGCAAGCCCGTCGATCTCGAGGCGCTCGTCGCCACGGTCGCCCGGTGGGTTGAGGCCGCTCCGGTGCTCGACGCGCCGGCGGAAGTCGTCGCGGAGGTCCCGGCCGAGGTCGTCGCCGAAGCCGTCGCCGAAGTCGAGCCCGTCGCCCAGATCGGGGCCGAGCCGACCCGGGAGGAAACTCCCGCGCCAGCCGAGGAGGCTTCGACGTCGGCCAATGCGTGGGACCCCGGCGACATCGCGGCGATCGACGCGGGCAGCCTCGACGCGGTCAGCATGGGCAACGACGAGATCCGCGGGCTGCTCATCGACGCGTTCCTGACCCGCACCCGCCAGCCGCTCGAGCGCCTGAAGAAGGCCGCCGAGTGGAAGGATGCGCGGGCGATCGAGTTCCAGGCGCAGGCGATGTCCGGCATGTGTCGCTCGGTCGGCGCGGGACGCGCGGGCTGGATTCTCGACCGGATCGCCACGCTCGCCGTGGGTGGCGGCCTCGAGCAGGTGGAGGCCGGCATCGCGGCCCTCGACTCCGAGCTCGAGAGTGTGCGCGCGGAGTGGAAGCGCGGTGCGATCGCGGCCGAGGGCGAAGGGGAACGGCGCGCCGCCTAGACTCGGTCCGACTTCAGAAGTCACTTCAATGGCGGTCGGCGGGTCCGTGGCGAAGCTGCGGACCCGCAACGCTTTCGGGGATTGTGCTACGCTGCCGCCTCACCTGACGAAAGGGCCGGCGTGAGCGAGGAGTCGAGCGTCAAGAGAGCGATTCCGGGCGAGCCCAAGCCGGCCGGCGAGCGATTCCTGCTGCGCCTCGCCCGCGCCCTTCACGAGTCGGGTGCGCCCTCGCACCGCATCGAGGAGGCGATGGCCGTCCTCGCACCGCGCCTCGGGATCGAGGGCCGCTTCTTCTCCACCCCGACGTCGATCTTCGTCTCCTTCGGCACCGAGGAGGAGTCCCGCACGACCCTGCTGCGCGTCGAGCCCACGGGGGTCGGCCTCGAGCGGATGGTGCACGTCGACGAGGTGATCGCCGAGGTCCGGGCGGCCCGCCTCACTCCCGAGGCCGCGATCGCCCGGCTCGACGCGCTCGCCGCGACGCCCCCGCGCTACGGACCCGTTCTGACGATCGCCGCGTACGGCCTCGCAGCGGCGACCGTCGCGCGCTTCCTCGGCGGCGGCTGGAACGAGGTGGTCGTCGGCACGCTGATCGGGGCGCAGACGGGCGGGTTCGCGCTGCTCGCTTCGCGGCAGCGGGACGCGGCGCGGGTCTTCGAGTGGATCGCCTCGTTCGCGGCGGCGATGGCGGCCGTGGCGTGGGCGCTCGTGTTCGCGCCGCTCGTCCCCGCGATGGCGGCGGTCGCAGGTCTCATCGTCCTCATTCCCGGGCTGACGCTCACCGTGGCGCTGACCGAACTGGCCACGCGTCACCTGGTCTCGGGGACGGCGCGCATGGCCGGAGCCGGGCTCACGTTTCTCGCCATCGGGTTCGGGCTCGCCCTGGGCTCGCGGCTCGAGCCGCTCCTCGGCGCCGCCTCGGTCGCCGCGCCGTCGGCGCCGCTGCCGGCGTGGACCGAGGGCCTGGCGCTGGCGCTCTCTCCTCTCGCGCTGACCGTGCTGTTCCGCGCCCGACCGAAGGACGTGTTCGTGATCGCGTTCGCGGGTGCGGTGGCCTACGGAACGCAGCGCGTCGCGAGCCAGTGGGCCGGACCCGAGATCGGCATCCTCGTCGCGGCGTTCGCGGTGGGCCTGGTGGGGAACTTCTACGCGCGATTGCGGCGCCGTCCGGCGGCCGTGGCGATCGTCCCGTCGCTGATCCTGCTGGTGCCCGGAAGCCTGGGCGTGCGCAGCGTCTCGGCGCTGGTGGCGAAGGAAGTGGTGCCCGGGGTCGAGGCGCTGTTCACGCTCGTGGTGCTCGCTGCCGCGCTCGCCGCCGGAATCCTTCTCGCCAACTTCGCGATGCCGCCGCGGCGCTCGCTCTAGCGGGGCGTCGCCGGGAGCGCGGCCGCAATGGCCGTGCCCGGCTGCGGCCGGGGCAGTCGCTTCTCGTCGCCGGCCGGCT
Source organism: Candidatus Eiseniibacteriota bacterium (assembly GCA_046596055.1). Classification (GTDB taxonomy): domain Bacteria; phylum Eisenbacteria; class RBG-16-71-46; order RBG-16-71-46; family DASYSL01; genus JANPEF01. The sequence continues at coordinate 12,211 of JBKJNH010000147.1, read as the reverse complement.
CGACGAGGCCGCAGGCGGGCAGGAGGAGGGTCTTCATGGTCGGGAAGTCGAGCACCCGTTCGTGAATCTGGAGCCCGCCTGTGACGGAGCGGCCGTCCCTCCGTACAATAGGCTGCATGTCGACCGAGAGCGCGATCGTGAGCGGGGCCCTGCCCCGGGTGGCCGCCGCCGAGGCGGACTGGGACGCGGTGTTCGCCGACCAGATGCCCCGGATCTACAACTTCTTCCGCTACCGGGTGGGAGACGGGGCCGCGGCCGAGGACCTCACGTCGATCACGTTCGAGAAGGCCTGGCGCCACCGTGCCCGTTACCGGAAAGAGAAGGGCGCATTCACGACCTGGCTCCACACGATCGCGCACCGGGTGGCGATCGACCACGCGCGGGCGCGACGGGACCATGGGTCCCTCGATGAAGTCGCGAACCTCGCCGTGGGCGAGACACCCGAGGACCTCGCCGTGCGCCGCTCGGACGCCGAGCGGCTCCTGTCGCTGCTGACCACGCTCCCCGAGCGCGAGCGCTCCCTCGTCGCGCTCAAGTACGGCGCCGAGCTCTCGCATCGCGAGATCGCGGCGGCCACGGGATTGAGCGAGTCGAACGTCGGCACGATCCTGTCGCGCACGATTGCCGGCCTGCGGGAGCGCTGGAGCGCGCCCGGGGAAGGAGCCTGACGATGGACGATCGATTCATGCACGAGGGGCGCGTCGCACCGCGCCCGGAGTTCACGGCCGCGCTGCGCCGCCGTCTGGCGGCGGAGGACGCGGCACGCCGCTCGCGCTCGTTCCCCGTGCGCCGCGTCTTGCGGCGGGCGTTCGCCATGGGGCTGCCCGTCGCGGCCGCAGTCCTCGCTGTCGCGTTGTTCCCCGACGTCCGCGCCGGGGCACAGGCCTTCCTCGAGATGTTCCGCGTCCGCAAGTTCGTCGCGGTCAACGTGGATCCGTCACGCTTCGACGCGCTGGACAAGGTCGGCACCGATCCGCGTCGCCTGCTCGGCGAGGTGCGCGTGATTCGCGAGGCCGGCGAGCCGCAGTTCTTCGCAACGCCAGCAGCCGCGTTCGCCGCGGCCGGGTTCGCGGCCTCCGAGCCGGCGTGGCTGCCGGACAGCCTGGTGGCCGACTCGGCCATGGTGCGCGAAGGGCAGGAGGTCGAGTTGACTCTCGATGCCCGCCGCGTCGACGGACTGCTCGCGTCGCTGGGCGTCCGGGATGCGAGCCTTCCGCCGGAGTACGACGGCGCTCGTGTCCTCGTGCGCACCGGGCGCACGGTCGGGATCCGCTATCGCGGGAAGGGGATGCGGGCGACGCTCATGCAGGCGCCGAACCCGGAGCTGAGCTTGCCGCCCGGCCTCGAGCGCGCGCGTCTGGCCGAGCTCGGCCTGCGCGTCCTGGGACTCTCCGCCACCGAGGCGCGGCGTCTCGCCGACCGCGTCGACTGGAACACGACCATGCTCATCCCGCTTCCCACCGGAAAGACGACGTTTCGCGAGGTCGAGGTGCGCGGCAATCGCGGGCTGCTCATCGAGAAGCTGCAGAAGGAAGGGGAGGGGCGCAGCGATCCGGCGTTGCCCCCGGCGGTCGATGAACCTCCGCGGCGCGTGCTTCTGTGGTCGAACGGGGAGCGGATCTTCGCCCTGGGCGGCAATCCTTACGACCGCACGCTCCTCCAGATGGCGAACTCGATTCCTTGAGCGCGCCCGAACCCGCGGTCGTCACCGAGGCCCTCCATCGTCGCTTCGGCGAGACCATCGCCGTCGATGCGCTCACGTTGCGCGTCGAGCGCGGCGAGGTGTTCGGCTTCCTCGGTCCGAACGGCGCGGGGAAGACCACGTCGCTCAAGATGCTGCTCGGCCTGGTCCGCCCGACGGCCGGCTCGGCCACCGTGCTGGGCCGGCCGCTCGGCGATCGCGCCGCCCGCGCGAAGATCGGCTTCCTGCCCGAGCACTTCCGCTTCCACGACTGGATGACGGGGCGCGAGATGCTGCGTTTTCACGGACGGCTCTACGGCCTCTCCGGACGCGACCTCGAGCGTCGCATCGACGAACTGCTCGTCCGCGTCGACCTGGTCGACCCCGCCGAGCGCGCGCTCGCCGGCTACAGCAAGGGGATGCTGCAGCGCATCGGCCTCGCCCAGGCCCTGATCAACGACCCGGTGCTGGTCTTCCTCGACGAGCCCACTTCGGGCCTCGATCCGCTGGGGCGCGTGCTCGTGCGCGACCTGATCCACGAGCTGAAGGCTGCGGGGACCGCGGTGTTCCTCAACTCCCACCTGCTCGGCGAGGTCGAGGCGACCTGCGACCGCGTCGTGTTCATGCAGTCCGGGCGGGTGCGCGCCGAGCGCCGCATCGGCGAGCGGACCGGAACTCTCGCGATCGAACTGAACCTCGGCGCGCACCCGCCCGCGCTCCTCGCGCGTCTCGCCGCGATCGGGCCGGTGCGCCGCACCGACGACGGGCGCGTGCTGGTCTCCGTCGCCGACGAGGACGCCGCACCGGCGATCGCGCGCGAGGTCGTGTCCGCCGGCGTCGACCTGCGTGCGATGACGCTGCGCCGGCCCACCCTCGAGGAGACGTTCCTCGCCGTCCTCGGCGACGAGGCGCGCCCCGGATGAGCCTCTCCGCCCTGTGGACGATCGCGGAGTCGACGATGCGCGAGGCGCTGCGCCGCCGCATTCTCCTCGCCGCGCTCTGCTTCGGAGTCGCGTTCGTCCTGCTCTTCGGCATCGGGTTCGCCGCGGCGCGCCGCGAGATCATGGGCTCGAGCGAGGCCCCGGGGGCCTTCCAGCCGATCATGCTCAACTTCTTCATCATGGCCGGACTCTACGCCGTGAACTTCCTGACGATCCTCACCGCCGCCTGCCTGCCGGTCGACACGCTGTCGGGCGAGATCTCGAGCGGCGTGATGCAGACCGTCGCCGCGAAGCCGATTTCCCGCGGCACGATCGTGCTCGGCAAGTGGCTGGGTCACGTCCTCGTCCTGCTGGGCTACATCGCGCTGGTCGCCGGCGGGCTGCTGCTGGTCGCGTTCCTGCAGGGCGGGGTCCTGCCGCCGAACCTGCACCTCGTCCTGCCGCTGCTCGCGCTCGAGGGGCTCGTGATGCTCACCACGTCGATCGCGCTCGGCGCGCGCCTGTCCACGATCGCCAACGCGGTGACGTGCGTCGGCCTGTATGGGCTGGCGTTCCTCGGCGGATGGTTCGAACAGGTGGGTACGCTGCTGGGAACGAAGTCGGCGGGGACGGTGGGCGTGATCGCCAGTCTCGTCTTCCCGGCCGAGGCCATGTGGCAGCTCGCGGCGCACCACATGCAGACGCCGCTGGCGCGCGACCTGTTCCAGACGGTGTTCTCCTACGCCTCGGTGCCGACCCCGCTCATGGTGATCTGGGCGATCGGCTACGTGCTGCTGGGGCTCGGGCTCGCCGTCCGCTGGTTCTCGCGGCGCGGGCTCTAGAGTCTCGCCTCCGCTATGCGGCCTCGCGTCGGCGCTCTTCCTCGCTCCAGCGGAACCAGCCGCGCAGGTTGACGCCGAGGAAGATCGCATTGCCGACGATCATCGCCAGGCTCGAGACCCAGAAGCCGATCACGACCCAGATCACGTTCGACAGCATGAAGGGGATGAAGCCGCGGCGATCGCGGTTGCCGAGCTGCCACATGGCGACGAATCCCAGGGCCATGCCCAGCCAGTCGAGGAACCAATAGCGAGAGATCATGGTGCGGAATCTACCCGATCGGGCCCGGCTCTTGCTTCCCCCCGGGCGGGAGCGCGGGGGGAATTCCCGGGGTTCACCCGCCGAACTCCTTGTGCGGCAACGGACCGGTCCCCCGGAGCTCGATTCCCCACGATCCGGGGGGCAGAACGGGGTTGACACAACCCGTTTCCCATGTAAACGTTTTCACCGACGCGAGGTAGCGAGGGCCCGGGTGAAGCCTCGACCCGGCTTTTCGAGTCCATTCCCGTCTCGGAAGTAACCCGTTCCCTCTCGCGTTTTTCCGCGTCCTTGTCTTTTCTTGCTCTCGATCCCCGACGCCCGACGTTCTCCGCCCGGAGCCCGTCGACGCGCCTCCGCCTTCAGGAGGAAGTCCCTGATGAATCCGAATCGTTACTTCTTTACGACGCTTGCTCTCGCCGGTCTTGCGCTTGCCCCCGTCGCCTCGGCGACCCCGGCAGTCAACAGCATTGTCATCGCCGAGCGCGTGTTCAACGACAACCCCGACTCGTTCCTCTCGACCGTCGACAACGATCTCGCCCTCATCGTCATCCAGGACCTGATGAACCCGGCGGGTCCTCATGGCTATGCCAATCGTCATGCCTGGAGCTTCTCGACCGACAACGTGAATCCGGTCGATTTCCAGAACAGCGATGGGTTCTCGTTCTGCGCGACTGTCGTGGCCACCGGGCCCGGCCATGGCGAACTCGGCCTGCGCGTGTCGCCGTGGTGGTCGCCCAACGTCGACGGCGTGTTCATGCTGAACACCGGCGGCGAGATCGCCATCTTCGGCGGCCGCCTGCCGTTCTACTCGTTCACGGGAACCAACGGCCAGACGTACGCCAAGGGTGACGTGGTCACGATGGGCATGATCTACAAGCCGAACGGCCTCTCGGCCGCCAGCCCGGCGACCATCGAGTACACGCTGGCCAACGCCAATGGCTCGTTCAGCAGCGGTCCGCTGGCGTTCGACGAGGGCAATCCGGCCGAAGGGCACGGCTCGTGGGGCATGCTCAGCCCGGCACGCGTCGGCGGCTGGGTGCAGGTGCTCGGCTCGAACGGGACCGGTGGTCTTCGCGCCGAGTGGCGGAATATCTGCTACGACGCCTTCCCGGTTCCGGCAGCACCTTCGAGCTGGGGCCGCATCAAGGCCGACTATCGCTAGCGCAGGCTCGAGGCGAATCCGATGAATCTCACCCGCCCCACGTGGACTCCTCCCGTGGGGCGGGTCGTTCCCGGTCTTACGAACTCCCCTGCCAGGACGGACGCGGAACGATTCCATGGCCACGATTCGTGATGTCGCCCGCGCGGCGGGGGTCTCTGTCGCGACCGTTTCGCGCGTCCTCAACGACAACGTGCGGGTGAAGTCCGAGACGCGAGTGCGGGTGAAGCAAGCCGCCACGCAGCTCGACTACACGCCGAACGAGGCCGCCCGCAGCCTCATCACGAGTCGCACCCACGCCCTTGGCGTCCTCCTTCCCGACCTGTACGGCGAGTTCTTCTCCGAGGTCTTGCGCGGCGTCGACCTGAGGGCGCGGCGGGACGGATTGCACCTGCTGGTCTCGAGTTCGCACGCCGACAGTGCCGACCTCGTGGGCGCGCTGCGCGCCATGCGAGGACGCATCGAGGGCCTCATCGTCATGGCGCCCGACCTCGACACCGCGAGCCTGGTCAAGGCGGCAGGACCGGGTTTCCCCCTCGTGCTGCTCGATCCGGGCGTGCGCGCAGTCGGGGTCGACTCGATCTCGATCGACAACCTCGGCGGGGCTGCGACCGCCGTGACGCACCTGCTCGACCTCGGTCACCGGCGCATCGCCACGATCGCCGGCCCGACACAGAACGCGGACGCGCGCCAGCGTCTCGACGGCTGGCGGAAGTCGCTCGAGACTCGCGGGATCACGCCCGATCCGGCATTCGTCACGAGGGGCGACTTCACCGAGCCCTCGGGCTACGCCGCGGTGGCGCGAGTTCTCGCCCTTCGGCCGCGCCCCACGGCAATCTTCGTCGCCAACGACTACATGGCAATTGGTGCAATGAGCGCGCTTGCCCAGGCGGGGCTGCGCGTTCCCGAGGACATGGCCGTCGTCGGATTCGATGACATCGCCATGGCCCGCTACCTGAACCCGCCGCTGACCAGTGTCAACGTCGACCTGCTCGACCTCGGCGCCCGCGCCGTGCAACGGCTGATCGACGGCAAGAACGGTGTCTCCTCCAGGCGCCGTCATGAAGTCACCCCGGCCACGCTCGTGATCCGCCGCTCCTGCGGATCGGAGCGCGCCGGCACCGAAGCGCGATCGGCCACGCCACGGGCCAGGAGAACCTCATCATGAAGAAGCTCATCCTCGTCGCGGTCGTCGCCACGGCGGGCCTCGCCGCCGCCGGCGCCGCGCATGCACAGCGCGCGGACGCGATCTGGGCCCGTTCAACGAATGGCGCTCCGATCACTCTCGATGGAAATCTGAACGAACCCGCATGGGCGCTCGCCGAGTCGACCGTCATCCGCTACGGAGTCGACTCCGGCGTACCCGGCAGCGGCTGGAAGCCCGAGGGGACTCCCGCTCCCTCCGACTCGACAAGGGCCACGCTCAAGTTCCTCACCGTGGGCAACCAGCTCTACCTGGGCGCGCACGTGCGCGACAAGTCCATTGGCGGTTCGGGAGAACTGGACCGCATGGACGGCCTGCTCATGGATCTCAAGAATCACGCGTCGACCGGCGCGCCGAAGCCGCCCGCCGAGTACGTCTACGGCTGGTACTACTTCGGCCAGATCGGCACGCCGCCGGTCGGACAGGCGCCGGCCTTCAAGGGCCAGTGGGCCGAGGAGCCGGTCGGTTCGCCGCGCACGCCCGAGCAGATCGCGGCATGGGACGCCGTGACGATCGTCAACGGCATCGTCAACGACGACACGCACGGACTCGACTCGGGTTACTGGATCGAGATGCGTTTCGACCTCGGCGTCATGGGCTACGACATCACCGATCCCGACGGCGACATCATCGAATGGAACGTCTCGGTCTACGACTGCGACTTCTACTGGCCGAACACCGGCGGGGTGAGGGCCAACCGGACGTGGTGGCAGGACCCGTGGGGCAACGTGGGCTGGTACGGCCAGGTCCGCATCCACTCCCGGCCCGGCGTCACGGTGGCCTCGGGTCCGGCGCCGGCCATCGGCCCCGAGCTGATCCTGCCCAGCGCCGGCGCGCTCGCCGCGCCGGTCGTCGACGGCAACCTCAACGACCCGGTGTGGGCCCAGTCGCCGCAGATCACGCTGCGCTACGGAGACGACGCGCTGCGTGCCAGCTACGGGGGCGTGGCGCAGCATCGCTCCGGGCAGTACCAGCCGCCGGTCAACGGCGGCCAGGCGGCGATCCTCGACCCGGGGGAAGCGCGCGTGAAGTACGTCGTCAAGGGCAACTGGCTCTACTTCGGCTGGGACGTGGACGACCAGGCCGTGCAGAACATCCACCTTCCCGATCGCTGGGACGGCTTCTCGGTCTTCCTCACCGAGAAGACGCTGCGCGGCAGCGACCGCCAGCTGCTGGGCCGGGCGCTGACGACGCGCATCTCGCAGTCGGGCACCGCTCTGGCGGAGGACTACCTGCCGTTCCTGCGCGACTCGCTGAGCGGCGCGCAGATCGCGCTCGTGCTCAAGCCCGGCACGACCGTCGACACGACGGGGCTGTCGCCGGACGCGGGCTACACGGCCGAGCTCGCCGTCGACCTGACGAAGCTCGGGTATCCGTCCGGCCTCGGCGACGGCGTCGTGCACCTGGGCTTCATCTGGCACGACGGCGACTCGTTCACGCCGTTCACCGACAGCTACGCGACGCGCACCTGGTGGATGCGCGAGCGCAGCGCCTCGTGTTGTCCGGCGTGGGCGGTGGCCGACCCGACGTACGTCGTCGCGGTGGGGGATCCCCTGCCCGGCGGGCGCAATGCCTACGCGATCCTCGGCGCCGCACCGAATCCATTCCGGGAGAGCGCAAGCGTGCGCGTTCAGCTGGCCCAGGCAAGTCGCCTCGTGCTCGAGACCTTCGACGTGACGGGGCGCAAGCAGTTCGAGCAGAACCTGGGCGTCCGTCCCGCCGGCGAGGGCCAGATCGTCGTGCCACGCGGCGGGGATTCCGGTCTCCTGTTCTACCGTCTGCGCGTCAGCGACCCTGCGACCGGAGCCGAGCGGACGACGCTGTCCGGCAAGCTCACCTTCGTTCAGTGATCCGACGACTCACCAGTCTCGCGCTCGCCGCCGTCCTTGCACTCGGGGGGACGGTCGGCGGGGGCGTGCGCGATGCGTGGGCGGGCACGACCGGAAAGATCGCCGGCCGCGTGCTCGACGCGCAGAAGCGTCCGCTCGTCGGGGTGAACGTTGCGATCCCCGCAGTCCGCACCGGGGCGGTGACCGATGGCGAAGGCCGCTACACGATCCTCAACCTGCCACCCGGGGCGTACGACGTCCGCTTCGCACTGCTGGGCTATGGTCCGGTCGTGATGACCGGGGTCCAGGTCTCGGCCGACCTGACCGCGAAGCTCGATGCGACGCTGGCCGAGTCCGCGGTCGAGATCGCGGAAGTCGTCGTCAAGTCGACCCGCCCCGTCGTCGACGTGGGGAAGACGAGTTCGCTGGTCAACGTCTCCTCGGCCGAGATCGAGAAACTGCCCGTGCAGAGCCTGGACGACGTGGTGAACCTGCAGGCCGGCGTCGTCGACGGCCACTTCCGCGGCGGCCGCCTCGGCGAGGTGCAGTATCAGGTCGACGGAGTCTCGGTGAACAACGCCTACGACAACAAGTCGACGCTGCGGCTCGACCGTTCGCTGCTCGAGGAAGTGCAGGTCATCAGCGGCACGTTCGACGCCGAGTACGGACAGGCGCAGAGCGGCGTCGTCAACGCCGTCCTCAAGCGCGGCAGCGAGCAATTCAAGTGGAACGGCGAGGTCTACAGCGGGGGCTTCCTGTTCCCGACCGGATCCGCGCGCCGGGTCGCCGACTATGACTTCAGCATGCTGGACTCGCGCAGCTTCCAGCTGGGCGTGACCGGGCCGACCCCGCTGCCGAACACGCTGTTCCTCGCCACCGCGCGGCGCGGTTACTTCGACGATTGGGTCCACGGCAACGACGTCATCAAGCCGACCGACTTCGACCAGGCGACGGCCACGCTCATCCCCACGGGGGACGGCGCCGAGGTGCCGCTGGGCACCTCGCGCGAGTGGTCGGGCGTGGCGAAGGTCTCGAACCGTTCGCTCGCCAACGTCGAGGTCGGCTACCAGGCGATCGTCAACGTGATCGACGCCCAGCGCACCGAGTGGGCGTTCGCCTACATGCCCGACGCGCGGCCGAAGCAGCACACCTACTCGATCGTGCACGGCCTCGACGTCAACCACGTGCTGAATCCGAAGTCGTTCTACAACGTGAGCATCCGGCAGAACTACTTCGACTACACGGACCTCGTCTACGACGACTTCTACGACTCGCGCTACGACTCGGCGGGGAAGCTGCTGTCGGAGGACGGCTACTACTACGCCGGCGTGAGCCCGACGCGCTTCCACCAGAACACGAACGCGCTGCTGATCAAGGGTTCGTACGTCCGCCAGGCCTCGACGATGAGCCAGTTCAAGACCGGAGTCGAGCTGCAGCTTCCGCGCGTCGAGTTCGGGACGATGGGATACCTGACGTATCCGGTCGTCAACGGCACCGAGACGCTCGTCCGCGTCTCGTCGGATCCGCCGGACTACGCGGCGCCGCAACTCTACTTCCCGGTGATCGCCGCCGCGTTCGCCCAGAACCAGATCGAATGGAACGACCTGACCGCGCGCGTCGGGCTGCGGTTGGACATGTTCGACGCCCGCTCCACGGTGCCGAGCGACCTCGCGAACCCGGCGAACGACATCGCGGGCGCGCCGGAATCGAGGGCCACGGCGACGACGAAGAAGACGATCTTCTCACCGCGCATCGGCGTGTCGTGGCCGACGGGACCGCGCTCGGCGACGCACTTCGCCTACGGTCACTTCGCGCAGTTCCCGCCGATCGGGCAGATCTTCCAGAACGCCGACTACTCGGTTCTCGACCAGCTCCAGGCCACGCCCGAGGCGACCTCGGCCGTCGGCGTGCTCGGCAACCCCGACATCGGGCCGGAGGTCACAGTGCAGTACGAGGGCGGCTACAAGCAGGCCGTGAGCGAGGACCTGGGCGTCGACCTCACCGTGTTCTACAAGGACATCCGCGACCTGCTCGGCGTCGAGTTCATCGAGATGTACAACGGCGCGGAGTACGCGCGCCTGACCAACGTGGACTTCGGCAGTGTGCTCGGCTTCACGCTCGCGTTCGACCTCAGGCCGCGCGGCCTCTTCGGGATGACGCTCGACTACACGTGGCAGCGGGCGCAGGGCAACTCGAGTGACCCGCGCGAGACCGCGACGCGCGCCGCCGCGGGCGAGGATCCGAGGCCGCGCAATATCCCGCTCAACTGGGACCAGCGCCATACGCTCAACCTGACGGCGAACCTGGCCCGCCCCGAGGACTTCTCGGCGGCGGCGATCCTGCGCATCGGCAGCGGGCAGCCGTACACTCCGAACGTGATCGGCGGCTTCGGATTCGGGCAGGAGGCGAACTCGGGGCGGAAGCCCGCCGGGATCGTCCTCGACCTGCGTGGCGAAAAGACACTGCGGCTGGGCCGCGCCCCCCTGGGAGCATTCGTGCGCATCTTCAACGTGTTCGACACCGAGTACTTCAACGGCACCGTCTTCGCGACGACCGGGAGCCCGTACTACTCCCTGTTCCCGGTCACCGACCAGTTCGCCCTCAGCAACCCGAGCCTCCTGTACTCGCCGCGCCGCATCGAGGTGGGCGTGAGCTTCGCCGGCCCGTGGGGCGGGGGAGGCACGCAGTGAGCGCCGTCCGCGGCTTCGGCCTCGTCGCCCTGCTGCTCGTCCTCGCACCCGTTGGCGCACGCGCGCAGGTCATCACCCCCGTCCCGTTCGACGAGCGGGGCCGCGCCGACGCCGAGCGCTCGGGAACGCACGACGCGGCTCGCATCCGGACGCTGTTCTGGAATTTCGGCATGGTGGGCGACTACCCGGCGGATCCGCAGAACGTCGACCTGTCCGTGTTCCACTCGGTCGAGGTGCCGAAGGGCAGCGGCATGAACTACGGCGACGGGATCACGCCGTTCGTGCTGGCGAAGATCACGCAGCGCGGCGGCGACGAGGCTTACATCATGGAGACGGGCTTCCGCGAGCGGCAGGGGATCAGCCCCTTCTTCAGCCGCGTGATGCGCTTCGAGCCGCGCCCGGGCTACTTCCAGGACAGCCCCGACACGAATCGCGGCCGCGCTCCGGCGATCAGCAACGACCCGCGCACGTGGCCGACGCGCTGGCCGGACAAGCTGCAGGACCCGGACGACGCGGGCTGGGCGGGGAGCTGGAACGGCTACTTCGGCAAGCGCCCCGCGGCCGACCAGGAGAGCTTCACCGTCATGGACGACCAGTTCTACGACGCGTGGGACTACTTTCCCGACAGCCGCGATTCGACGCGGCGCGGGCTCGGCTTGCGCGTCGAGGTCCGCGGCTTCCAGTGGGCCAATCCGCAGGCCGGCAACGTCATCTTCTGGCACTACGACATCACGAACGAGTCGACGACCGACTACGCGGACAACATCATCTTCGGCCTGTACATGGACTCCGGGGTCGGTGGCTCGGCGCTATCGTGCGACGGCATCTTCGAGTCCGACGACGACAACGCGTTCTTCGACAAGTCATCGCGCCTCAACCTGGTCTACACCTGGGATCGCAACGGCCACGGCCGCGACCTCTCGGGCAACTGCGGGCGCACCGGCTACCTGGGCTACGCCTACCTCGAGACGCCGGGCAATCCGTTCAATGCGCTCGACGACGACGAGGACGGCATCCTCAACGAGCGGCGGGATGCAGGCGAGGGCTCGGTCGTCGTCGGGGTCAACGCGATCCGCGCCGAGGTGCTCTCGCGCTACGACCTCGCGAAGTTCGAGATCGCCTACGGCCCGCTCGAGGATCGCCCGGCGTACAAGGCCGGTCGCTGGTGGACCGGCGACGAGGACCTCGACTGGACGGCCGAGTTCCACGACGTCGGCGCCGACGGCGTCGCCGAGACCGGCGACACCGGCGAGCTCGACGGCCAGCCGACCAATGGCGAGCCGAACTTCGATCGCACCGACCTCAACGAGAGCGACCAGATCGGGCTCACCGGCTTCAAGATGAACCGGATCCGCGCCGGCGTCGGCAACCCCGACCCGACGGCGGACAACGTGCTCTTCTACACCGACGCGCAGAACTGGCCGCAGCGCCTCTACGAGAAGTTCACCGACCCGAACGTGCCGGCGCGGTTCGATTCGGCGCTGGCGTCAAACTACAACCTGGGTTTCCTCTTCGCCTCGGGGCCGTTCACGCTGCGGCCGGGGCAGACCGAGCGCTTCAGCCTCGCACTCGCCTTCGGCGCCACGCTCGGCGACCTGCGCACGAACGTGCAGACCGTGCAGCAGAT
>JBKJNH010000146.1:0-3593 GCA_046596055.1 Candidatus Eiseniibacteriota bacterium | reverse complement strand
TTCCAGCCGAGGTCAGTACGGAATTCGCGCCCTCGTCGTGCTGGCGGGGCGTCACGGTCGGGGACCGACGCAGGTGCGCGAGATCGCGCGCGTCGAGGACCTGTCGGCAAAGTACCTGGAACAGCTCCTCGGCCGCCTGCGCACCGGCGGCCTGGTGCGGAGCGTGCGCGGGGCGCGCGGTGGCTACGTGCTGGCGCGCGATCCCGGGGCGATCACGGTGCGCGAGGTGCTGCTCCTGCTCGAGGGCTCGCTCGCGCCGGTCGGTTGTGTCGATCAAGGCGGTGCGTGCGGCGATGCCGCGGGAAACGCCTGCGTGCCACACCCGCTGTGGCGCGGACTGCACGCGACCGTTCTCGGTTACCTGGATTCGTTCACGCTCGCGGACCTCGTTCCGGCCGCCGCGCCCCTGGAGGCGGACCGTCCGGCCGCCCCGGCGCCGGCCGAGGACGAGCTCGAGACCGCGGCGACGAGGGGATGATCATGCTCGAACACGAGGGGTTCCGTCTCAAGGTCGGCCTGGCCGAGATGCTCAAGGGCGGCGTCATCATGGACGTCACCAACGTGGACCAGGCGAAGATCGCCGCCGAGGCCGGCGCGGTCGCCGTCATGGCACTCGAACGCATTCCGTCGGACATCCGGGCCCAGGGTGGCGTGGCGCGCATGTCGCACCCGCGGATGATCGCCGAGATCCAGGCCGCGGTGACGATCCCGGTCATGGCCAAGTGCCGCATCGGCCACTTCGCCGAGGCGCGCGTGCTCGAGGCCATGGGCGTCGACTTCATCGACGAGTCCGAGGTTCTCACCCCGGCCGACGAGGAGAACCACGTCGCCAAGCACGACTTCAAGATTCCGTTCGTCTGCGGCTGCCGGAACCTGGGCGAGGCGTTGCGCCGCATCGGCGAGGGCGCCGCGATGATCCGCACCAAGGGCGAGGCGGGCACCGGCGACGTCGTCGAGGCCGTGCGCCACATGCGCACGGTGACGCGCGAGATGCGCATGCTGACCACGCTGCGCGGCGACGAGCTGATGGCCGAGGCAAAGCGCCTGCAGGCTCCCTTCGAACTGGTCGCCGAGGTGGCGCGCACCGGGAAGCTGCCCGTGCCGAACTTTGCCGCCGGAGGGATCGCCACGCCGGCCGACGCCGCGCTCATGATGCAGCTCGGCGCCGAGACGGTGTTCGTGGGCTCGGGGATCTTCAAGGTCGACCTGCCGGACCTGGCGGGGGAGGACTCGGTCAAGCGTGCGGCCGCCTACCAGCGCGCACTCGACATCTCGCGCAAGCGGGCGCAGGCGATCGTCCGCGCCGTCGCGCACCACGACGATCCGAACGTCGTGCTCGAGGCCATGAAGGATCTCGATGACAAGCATGGTGCGATGCGTGGCATCGCTGCCGGCTCGATCGACGCCGGCGACCTGCTCGCGCCGCGCGGATGGTGAGCGACCTGGAACCCGCACGGACGATCGGCGTCTTCGCGCTCCAGGGCGACTTCGCGCGCCATGCCGAGGCATGGCGAAAGCTCGGCGTGCCCGTGCGGGAAGTGCGGCGTGCGGCCGACCTCGACGGACTCGCCGCGCTGTCGCTGCCCGGTGGCGAGTCGACCACGATGCTGCGCCTGCTCGCCGTGACGGGCCTGCGCGACGCGCTCGGCGCGGCCCTGGCCCGCCTGCCGGTATTCGCCACCTGCGCCGGCGCGATCCTCGTCGGTCGCGACGCCGAGCGCCTGCCCGCGCCGCCGTTCGGCCTGCTCGATGCGGGGATCGCACGGAACGCCTACGGGACGCAGCTCGACTCGTTCGAGGCCACGCTCGATGCGCCCGTTCTGGGCGAGGGCGCCACCTTCCGCGGCGTGTTCATCCGGGCGCCCCGCTTCCTCGATCTCGGGCCCGGCGTCCAGACCATCGCCCGCCACGGCGGCGAGACCGTCGCCGTGCGGCAGGGTGCGATCGCGGCGTTCGCGTTCCATCCCGAGCTCACTGACGACCTGCGCTTCCACGCCTGGTTCCTCGCCACGATCGTGGCGGCCCATCCAGTCGATCCGGCGGCGACCCCGGCTTCCGTGCCCACGACGGCGACCCGTCCGGTGGTGGCATGAGCGCGCCCGACTTCACCGCGTTCGACGCGCTGGTCGCGACGAAACGGGACTTCGTGCTGACCACCCACGTCAATCCCGACGGCGACGGACTGGGGTCCGAGGTGGCGCTGGCGTTGTGGCTGCGCGCGCTGGGCAAGAACGCGACGATCCTCAACGACGGGCCGATACCCGACAACTTCGAGTACCTGGCCGAGCACGTGCCGGTCGAGACCTTCACGACCCAGCGCGCCGAGGAGGTCTTCGCGACGGCCGAGGTCCTCGTCGTCCTCGACATGCAGAACGAGGAGCGGCTGGGTCGCCTCCGGCCGTACCTCGCAAGGCCCGGGCTCACCGTCGCGATCCTCGATCACCACGTCGGAACGCCCGCGTTCGGCACGGTGCACGTCGTCCTTCCCGAGAAGGCCGCGACCGGCGAGCTGATCTACGACCTGATTCGCCGGACGCCCGGCGCGCTGACCCGCCCGATGGCCGACGCGCTGTACACCGCGCTGGTGACCGACACGGGCTCGTTCCGGCACTCCAATACCGACCCGGACGTCCACTCGATGGCGGCCGCGTTGCTGGCTCTCGGTGTCGAATCGGCGGTCATCCAGTCGTTCATCCATCGCCACCGGCACATGGATCGCCTGCGCTTCGTCGGCCACCTGCTGACCAACCTGAAGACCAGCGACGACGGATCGGTCGCGTGGTTCGAGGTCACGCCCGAGCTGTTCGCGCGCTACGACGTCGACGGCACCGACACCGAGGGCCTGGTCGACTTTCCGCGCACGGTGCCTGGCGTCGAGGCGGTCATGTTGCTGACGGACCTGGGCGACGGCCGCGTCAAGGCGAGCCTGCGCTCGTCGGGTCGCATCGACGTGCAGGGCGTGGCGCGGCAGTTCGGCGGCGGGGGACATCGCTTCGCGGCGGGCGCCACGCTCGAAGGGCCGCTCGACGCGGCGAGCGGGCGCCTGCGGGCCGCGCTGGCCGAGGCGGTGGCCGCGCTCGACCCGACGGTGCGCGCTTATGCGCCGGCGCCGGGAACGGCGGGGGCCACTCGCTAGGTGAAGATCGTCGCCGAGGGACTCGGCGTGCGGCTGTCGGGCCGCGTCGTGTTCGAGGGCGTGTCGTTCGCATGGAGCGGGCCCGGCCTCGTCACCGTGACCGGACGCAACGGCGCGGGGAAGACGACGCTGCTCAAGGTGATCGCGGCCCTGCTGCGCCCCGGGCGTGGGGCGATGCGCTGGGAGTCGAACGGCTCCGGCAAACTCACGCCGGCCGGCGCACGGAGGTGTCTGGGCTTCGCCGGGCCCGAACTGGGCCTGTGGGAGGAGTTGAGCGCGCTCGAGAACCTGGCGTTCGGCGCGCGCGCGCGCGGGATTGCCTGGAGCGACGCCGCCGGGATCGCGCATCTCGACCGCCTCGGACTCGCGGGTCGCGGCGGCGAGCGCCTCGCGACGTACTCTTCGGGGATGAAGCAGAGGGTGAAGCTTGCCTTCGCCATGCTCGGGGAGCCGGCGC
>JBKJNH010000042.1:0-4993 GCA_046596055.1 Candidatus Eiseniibacteriota bacterium | reverse complement strand
CGCCGGCGAGGTCGACGGTGGGCAGCACCGGCGCGGCATGCGGCAACAGGCGCTCCTGGATGCGGCGCGCCAGTTGTACGTCGCGCTCGAGCCCCGCGCGCTCCACCAGCCGATCGTGCAGCACCGCGTTCTCGAGACGCGCCGACGCTTCCCGCGCGAACGCGGCGACCTGCTCGCGCTCGCCGTCGTCGTACCAGGGGCCCGACAGCCGTGGCCCGAGCGCGAGCACGGCGCGGCAGCGATCCTCGGCGAACAGCGGCACCAGCAACGATGCGCCGGCCTCTCCGAGCGCCAATTCGCCGGGCGTGAGCGGCGCGCGCGCCTGCGACAGGCGCTCGATCGCCGCCTCGGGCAGCGGTTCGGCGAGCCTGCCGTGCCGGCGCGTGGATTCGCCGTGCAGCGTCGTGAAGCGCGCCGCACCCGCGGGGGAAACCGCGAACACCGCGCAATGCTCGAGGCCGAGCGCACGCACCAGTTCGCCTGCCGCGTCGTCGAGCACCTGCGCCAGCGGGGCGAACGTCGCGGCGGCGTGCGTCGCGCCCGCTGCGGTGCGCGGTCGCATGCCGACGAGCGTGGCGGCATCACGCGCACGGCCGCGCGGCAGGAGCACGCCGCCGTCGAACACGCGGTGGACGACGGTCGCGTAGGCGAAGCCCGCGGGCACGAGAAGGAGCCAGAGCCCGGCGAAGTCCTCGCCCGGCCAGCGCACTGCCGGCGCGACGTTTTTCGACAGCGTGAGCAGCGCCAGCGGCACCAGCCCGAGCGTCACGCTCCACACGAGCGCGGTGAGCCGCGGGCGATGTTGCGCCGCGGCACGGCGGTATCCGCCGACGAACGTGACGACGGCGGCGAGCACCGCGCCGCAGAGGAACAGTGCGGCGAGCGCCTCGTACGCGCCGCCGGCGAGGAAGCGCGCGGCGGGCGCCGGCGCCATCCCGGAGCGTGCCGACAGCCCCAGGCCGAGTGCCAGGCCGAACAGGACGATGGCGCCCACGTAGCCGACGGCGGCAAGGCCGCGGCCCAGGCGTCCGGGCTGCCCTTCGGGAAAGCGTGCGAAGAAGTCGACGAGCGCGGCCGGCAATAGAAGCGTGGCGAGACCGCGCAATGCCTCGAGCGCAGGTCCGCCCGGAGGACCGGCGAGCCACGCGGGCGCGACCGGCTGCGGCGCCAGCGCGAGCGCCGCCGAGAACGCGAACAGCGCGAAGGCGAGCACCAGTCGATCGCCGCGCGCGGCGAGGGCCACGGCGCCGACCAGCGCGAACGCGGCGGCGAGAACGAGCGTCACGATGGAGCGGGCGCGCTCGCTGGCCGAGGGCGTGGCGGCGACGAGCGCGAGGCTGCGCTCGCCGAGTCGCGCGACGTAGGTCGCACCGGGCAGGGCGGGGGGCGGCGTGGCGAGGCGGTCGCCGACGGCGATGCCCGCGCGATCGGCCGGCCCGCCCGGGGTCACGGCCATGACACGATCGCCGCGCAGGCGCACTCCCCAGCTGCCGCGCGACGGCAGCTCCAGTGCGACGGCGAGGACGAGGAGCCCCGCCACGATGCCGTACCCCCACACGGAGGCCCGGAGGGAACGCGTCATCGTTCCTCCTGACAGGAGCCCGTGCGGGGGCGAAAACCACCCTGCCGCCTGCGGTAAGCTCTGTCAAGGCCGCCGGAACTTCCCCTCAAGCCCGCCCCGCGGGGTGCCGATCACCCGGGCGAAGGGCGGAAGGGTCTCAGGACCCGGTTTCGCCCCCGACCAGGGAGGTCCATCCATGTTGGTCCTGACACGGAAGTTGGGCGAGAACATCCGCATCGGGGACGTGATCAAGATCACGGTTCTCGAGGTGCGCTCGGGCCAGGTAAAGCTCGGCATTGACGCGCCGCCGGAAGTGAAGGTGCATCGCGAGGAGATCTATGCGCGCATCCAGGCCGAAAACCGCCGGGCCGCAGCGACGTCGCCGGAAGCTCTCCGCGACGCCGCCCGCGATCTCCCCTGGTCCGCTGAAGACCGCGGGCCGGAAGGACCTTCTCGACCCTGACCGCCGCGATCCGGTTCGCGGCCCGGGAAAACGGACCATGAACCGAAACGACGATCGTTCGCCCCGACCCGCCGTGCTGTCCATCGTCACCGCGACCGCCACGTGTGCTGCCGGGGTCCGTCCGGACCGCGTGCGCGAGGCGCGGGCGCGCATCGAGGGTGGTTATTACGATCGTGCCGCGGTGCGCCGCGCGTTGGTCGCCGCTTTGATTGACGAACTCGTGCCGACGTCGTAGCGCACGGAGCAGTCCCCGCACCCGCCACCCGATTCGCCGCGTCTTTCTGCTAGAATGCGCGCGCCATGGGCGCGCCCGCCAGAAATCCGACCCGCTCTTCACGATCCGCCGACACGAACGGGCCGGAGGCCGCGTTCGACGCCGAGTGCAACGCGCTCGCCGGTCTCGGCGACCTGCTCTCCGACGGTCTTGTCGTGGCCGACTCCGAGGGCAAGGTCCGCTACGCCAATCCCGAGGCCCTGCGCATGCTCGGCGCCCCCGGGACGTGGGTGCGTGGCCGCGCCACGGGCGAGGTGTTGCGCACCGCGGTGCCCGGCGCCGATCCGCTCGCCGACGCAAAGTCGGGGGACCCGCAGGTCGAGGAGACGCTGCTCCTCACCAAGGCCGGCAACGAAGTGCCCGCGCGCGTCACCCTGCGACGCCTCGCCTCGGGCGGTTCCTGCGCGGCTCTAAGGGACCTGACGCAGGATCAGCGGCTCCAGCGTGAGTTGCGCCTGCGCGAGCGGCTCGCCACCGTCGGCGAGCTCGCGGCGGGCGTCGCCCACGAGATCCGCAATCCGCTGGCCGGGATCTCCTCGGCGGCGCAGGTCCTGCTGACGCGCTTCGAGCCGCGCGACGATCGCCAGAAGTTCTGCCGCGTGATCATCGAGCAGGTCGATCGGCTCGATCACACGGTCACGAGCCTGCTCAAGTTCGCGCGGCCGCCCGAGCCGCAGCTGCGTCCGACTCTTCTGCCCGACGTGATCGAGCGCGTGCTCACCCTCGAGGCCGAGCGCCTGGCCGAGGGCAAGGTCGCCGTCGAGCGTCGCTACGCCGCGCGCGTGCCGACCCTGCATCTCGATCCGGGCCTGATCGAGCAGGTGCTGCTCAACCTGGTGCAGAACGCGGTGCAGGCGATGCCCGGGGGCGGATCGCTCGCGCTCGAGCTGGGCCTCGCCACGCGGCGCACGCGCGGGGCCGAACGTTCGCGCGGCCGACGCAGCCTCGATGCGTCGCCGGCGACGGCGGCGGGCGAGGCCGGCCGCTCCGGCGCAGCCGACGAGATTCCGGTCGTGCGGCTGCGGCTGCTCGACACCGGCCAGGGCGTGCCGAAGGAAGTTCTGCCCCGCCTGTTCGATCCGTTCTTCACGACAAGGGCCTCGGGCACCGGGCTCGGGCTCTCGATTTCGCAATCCATCATCCAGGAGCACGGGGGAGCGATCTCGATCGCCAGCCGCGAGGGACGCGGCACCACCGTCATCATCGAGTTCCCGCTGGAGAAACGACATGGCCAGAGACGAGAAGACGCTCGCTAGCACGACGGGCACCATCCTCGTGGTCGAGGACGAGCAGTCCCAGCGCGAGACGCTGTGCGCGTTCCTCGGCGAGGAGTACACGATGCTCGAGGCCGGCAACGGCGCCGAGGCGCTGGCGCACGTCAGCGAGAATTCGGTCGACCTGGTGTTCCTCGACCTCAGGCTCGGGCGCGAGGACGGGCTCGAGATCCTGAAGCGACTGCGCGCCGAGGCGCCGGGCCTGCCCGTGATCATGCTCACCGCGCACGGCACCCCGGAGCACGCGTTCACCGCCTACCGGCACGGCGCGGTGCACTTCATGTCGAAGCCCTACAAGCTCGACGAGTTGAAGGAGCGCGTCCGCTACGAGTTCGAGGCCGCCGCGTTGCGCCGAGAGAAGGAGAACCTCGAGGGCGTGCGCGCCGAGTTCGCCGGCCAACCGCTGCTCGGCCAGAGCGCCGAGCTCAAGCGCGTGCTCGAGCAGATCACGAAGATCGCGCGACTCTCGACGTCGACCGTGCTGATCCGCGGCGAGACCGGCGCCGGCAAGGAACTCGTCGCGCAGCAGGTGCACGTGCAGAGCCCGCGGGGTTCCGGCCCGTTCGTCGAACTCAACTGCTCGGCCGTGCCCGAGAACCTGCTCGAATCCGAGCTGTTCGGCTACGAGCGCGGCGCCTTCACCGACGCCAAGCGCACCAAGAAGGGCGTCTTCGAGATGGCCGCGTCGGGCACGCTGTTCCTCGACGAGATCGGCGAGATGTCGCTGGGCCTCCAGGCCAAGCTGCTGAAGGTGCTGGAGTCGAAGACGTTTCGTCGCCTCGGCGGCACGGCCGACATCACGGTCGACACGCGCGTCGTCGCGGCCACCAACCGCGACCTCAAGAAGGAAGTCGAGCTCGGGCGCTTCCGCGAGGATCTCTACTTCCGCCTGCAGGTGATCCCGATCGAGGTGCCGCCGTTGCGCGCCCGCGCCAGCGACATCCCGATGCTGCTGCGCCACTTCATCGAGCGCTTCTCGCGCGAGGTCGTCCGCGTACCGGCGCGCCTCCATCCCGAGGCCGAGCGCCTGCTCGTCGGCTACGCATGGCCGGGCAACGTGCGCGAGCTGCGCAACGTGATCGAGCGCATCGTCCTCCTCGAGAGCGATGAGGAGATCCGGCCCGAGCACCTTCCGTCGGAGATCTCACGGCCGTCGGCCGCAACCGCCTCGAGCGCGGGGCCGGCGGTCGTCGGGTCGACCGGTGCCGGCACGAGCGTCGGTGCCATCGCCGGCACGACTGCCGCGACGTCGAGTGCAGCCACGGCGGGTACCGTCTGGTTCGCGCCCGGCGTCATCATCCCGCTGGCCGAGGTCGAAATGCTCGCGATCAAGCATGCGCTCGGCTGCGAGCGCGGCAACAAGACCCGCGCGGCG
This sequence comes from Candidatus Eiseniibacteriota bacterium, assembly GCA_046596055.1. Lineage (GTDB taxonomy): Bacteria > Eisenbacteria > RBG-16-71-46 > RBG-16-71-46 > DASYSL01 > JANPEF01. The sequence goes on along the minus strand of JBKJNH010000042.1, from coordinate 46 downwards.
CAGGCGCTCGGCATCTCTCGCCAGACGCTGCGCACCAAGCTCAAGG
>JBKJNH010000018.1:0-9046 GCA_046596055.1 Candidatus Eiseniibacteriota bacterium | reverse complement strand
CGGAGGAGCGTTCGACGCGGCTCGTCGTCGTCAATCGCTAGGACGGGTCGCGGCATTCGAGGCCGCCGGGGGCAACGCATCGCCCCGGCGGCCTCGTCGTGTCACCGTCGCCGGCGTTCCCGCCGTACTTCCTTCACGAACTCGTCGTAGCGCGCGGCGAAGCCCTCGCCAGCGCTCCAATCGCGGACAATGCGCCAGTCGAGTCGATTGATGAGCGCGATGAGCACGGCCACCTCGAGGCTCTGACGGTCGTTCCAATGGTAGAACGCGGCCAGGCGATCGCGGCAGCTGTCCGTCGCGGAGAGTGCGAGGCATCGCCGCGGTCCCGAGGCGTATTCAACCGGACGGATCCGATCGTCCCCACCGATCGTCAGGGGACCGCGCGGAAATGCACCCGGGTGCGGGTTCGGCTGCCGAAGGGGCTCGACGTCGTAGTGACCTTCATAGAAGGTCATATGACCGCTGTTCAGGGAGGACGTCAACTTGTGCCAGGCGCGTCCGGTTTGGCGATGGCGACGAGCCTGCCCGCGCTTCCGGCCGAACCCGGAATGCGCGGGACCCCACCTTCGACTTGACGTCGAACATTCCCCCACGCCGGACGCCATGGGCTAGGGTCGAGAGATGACCCCGATCCGAATCTTTCACCCGTCCATCCGAATCCTCGCCGCTCTCGGCGTGCTGCTCTCCATGGGCGCCTGTTCCGGGTCTTCTCTCGATTCGGCGAAGCTCCAGCCGCGGGTGACCCGGCTCGTCGACAAGCCGAAGGAGTCCGTCGCCGGGGAGTCGCTCCTCCAGCGCGACGCGGTCATCGCGTTCTATCAGGCCCGCAGCTTCAAGCCCGCCTGGGACCTCGGTTCGGGTGCGGCCTCGATCCGCGAGGCCATTGCCGGAATCGGCCAGGACGGCCTCGATCCCGACGAGTACCACCTGGCGCGCATCGACTCCCTGCTCGCGAGGCGCAAGGACCAGCGCACCGACGAACGGGATGCGGAGCTCGAGATCCTGTTCAGTGACGCCGTCGCGGGCATGATCGATCACGCGCGCTACGGCCGCGTCCTGCCGGCTTCGCTCGACAAGCACTGGAACGTCGATCCGCGCAAGGGTGCGCCCCCGATCGCCGAGGCGCTGGAGCGCGTGGCCGCTTCGGTCTCGCCGGCGGCGGGGCTCGAGAAGGAGAAGCTCGATCACTTCATCTATGTCGGGCTGAAGGGGGAACTGGATCGCCTTTCGAAGGTCGCCACGGAGGGCGGCTGGGCGCCGATTCCCGCGGGCCGCGTCCTCGCGCCCGGCGCGCGCGATCCGCGCATCGCGCTCGTCCGTGCGCGGCTCGGTGCGACCGGCGAGCTGCCGAAGGGCACGGCGGCCGATTCGGCGCTCTATGATGCCGACCTCGCAACGGCCGTGAAGAGCTTCCAGGAGCGACACCGCCTGATCGCCGACGCGAAGCTCGACGCCGGCACGATCACGGCGATGAACATCTCCGTCGCGGACCGCATTGACCAGGTGAAGGTGAACCTCGAGCGTTCGCGCTGGGTGCTGCCCGGGCTCACCGGCGACTTCATCCTGGTGAACCTTCCCGCGTTCAAGGCCTACTTGATTCGCGGCGGGAAGCTCGCCTGGGAATCGCTTACGCAGATCGGCAAGGAAGCGCGCCAGACGCCCATGTTCCGCGCCGACATGAAGCAGGTGATCTTCAACCCGACGTGGACCGTGCCGTCGACGATCCTGGCCGAGGACGTGCTGGGCGGGATCGCGCGTGGCGAGGACATGCTGGCCAAGAAGAAGCTCAAGGTCTACGACGCCGAGGGCAACCTGGTCGACCCGAAGTCGGTCGACTGGAAGGGCGCGACCGCGGATGGCTTCCCCTACACGCTGCGGCAGGATGCCGGACCGGACAACGCGCTCGGTCGCGTGAAGTTCATGCTGCCGAACTCGTACGACATCTACCTGCACGACACACCGAGTCGTGAGCTGTTCGCCTCCGAGGAGCGCACGTTCAGCTCGGGCTGCATTCGCCTCGAAGATCCGATGGGGCTCGCCAAGCAACTGCTCTCGGACCAGGGATACGACGACGCGAAGATCGCCGAAGTCCTCGCGAAGGGCGATACCAAGGCGATCAACCTGACGACGCCGCTGCCGGTGCTCATCGTCTACTGGACGGTAAGCGTGGGCGCCACCGGCGATGTGCGCTACGGGCCCGACGTCTATGAGCGCGATGCGATGACTCTCGCGGCGTTGTCCGCACGAAAGGGCCTGGTCGCCGCGGGCCGCTGATCGCGCTCGTGCGCCTCAGTCCGTCCGGATGAGTTTCTTCGTCTGGCGGATCCCGTCGGCCGTGACCTCGTAGAACAGGACCCCGCTCGGAACGCTGCGGCCCCAATCGTCGCGGCCGTCCCAGCGGATCTCGTTCTCGCCCGCGGGAAGTCGCCGGTCGAGCCTGCGCACGAGGCGCCCGGCGGCATCGAAGATCCGGATTCCGACCTCGCCAGCTCTCGGATTCACCATCCGGAATGCGGTCGACGAGCGGAACGGATTCGGCGCGTTCTGGAACAGGCGAAACGCCGTCGCACCCGGAGCCCCGGGGACCGCGGTCGTCGCGTGGGAGAGAACGAAGCGCGTTCGCGCTTGCTCGAGGATGAAGAGGGCACGCGGTCCGAACTGCTGCGGGAAATTCGTGGCGGGCCCCGCGAACACGCCCGGATTGCCCACCCAGTCCGGCAGGTCGGTCGAGGCGCGGAAGAGGACCGTGGCGTTGAGGTCCCGCACCCGGATGTCGGTGTTGTCGGTCTCCAGGATCTCGAACTGGGAGTCGCTGCGGAGCTGGACCGGGGTCCACGATCCGATCGGCTCCACGTGCGAATACGTCGGGACGAAGCTCGCACCATTCCAGTGATATCCCGTGAACAAGGGCGTCTCGCCCGGCAGGCGGCCGAAGAAGAGCTCGGTCTGGCCGTCACTGTCGACGTCCAGGGTCGTGTACGTCGAGTTGTTGGACGTGAACGCCGGGAAGTCCTGCTGGCTCGTTCCGGTGAGGCCATCGAACATGGCGAAACGGTTGTCCGCGCTGCTGGTGAACATGAACTCGGGCCGGGAATCGGCGTCCATGTTCCCGAGGCCCTGGAACCAGCGCCACCCGTTCGCCGTCCACGACAGCGTGAACGTCCCGCCGTAGTGCACGGTCCAGACGTGCGAGGGATCGTGGAGGATCATCTCGGGGAAACCGTCCCCATCCGCATCGGAGGACGTGAAGTCGAAGGAGAACGGCGCGACCGACCAGCCCGGAATGTTCGTCGACGCGCGAAACAGCAGGGTCCCCGCGAGCTCGCGCACCAGGAGGTCGGTCGGGCTCATCTCGAGGACTTCGACCTGCGTCGGGCCCCGAAGCGAGCTGACCGCCATGTTCGAAAACTCGTGCGTGGCCGTCACGGAGGCGAACGGGGCGAGGATCGCCCCGTTCCAGCGATGGATCGAGAGAACCGGCGGCTGCCCGCTCACGGACTTCCGCGCGACCAGTTCCGGGCGTCCGTCATTGTCGACGTCCTGAAATTGCACGACCGTCTCCGGAAACACGAATGCAGGAAACTCCTGTTGGAGGGCGCCGCTCACGGCGTCCACGATCGCGTAACGGGCATCGGCGCTGCTGACGACCAGGAGCTCCGACTGGGCATCGTCGTCAAGGTTGCCGATCTCGATCGCCGACTCCCAGCCCGGCAGGGTCCACGCCACCGAGAGTCCTCCGGCGTACTCGTTGAACATGCGCACGGAAGCCTGGTCCTCGAGCACCAACTCCGAGATGCCGTCCCCGTCGCGATCGATCCAGCTCGACTGGCGAAATGGTCCCGACCACCCTGGGACGTCAGTCGAGGCGCGGAAGAGAACGGAGCCCGAGAGGTCGCGGAGACGGAAGTCACTCGGCGGCGTCGAAGGATCGGCGGAGACCTCCCAGAGCTCGGCGTTGCCGGCGGTGCGGAATGGCGACAGGCCGTAGAAAGCGACGGGCTCCGAATGCGCGATGAACGGCACGTAGTCGGACCCGTTCCATCGGTAGATCCTGAAGAACGGCGGAAGGACGCCCGGATTGGATTGAATGACAAGGTCGGTGCGGCCGTCGCCGTCGATGTCCGCACCGGCGCCGAACGACGCGTTCGTGTTGCCGTACGCGGGGAACTCCTTCTCCATGGTCCCGTGGAGCTCGTCGAAGATCGCGAAGTGCCCGTCGGCTGCGTGCGTGAAGAGGATCTCGGGCTGGATGTCGGCGTCGGAGCTGCCGATTTCGCCGGCCATGTTCCATCCGGACACCGCCCACGACTGGGCAAACGTTCCGGCCGTCGCCGCCGACGCTGAAGCGAGGAGGCCCGAGGCGAAGGCGAACATGCAGAACGTGAGGAGCAGGCGGGAACGCGGCACGTGAGACCTCCGTCGATGGGGGGCGGAGGGAAGTCCTTCCGCCGGGACGAGAGAGTCTAGTCGAACCCTTTTGGTGGGCCTAGCGGGTTTTCCCCGTTGCCAGGTGGCGTGCGAACCACGCCAGTGTCCGCTCCCATGCGGCCTGCGCGGCTTCGGGATGGTACGCCGTGGGCCGCAGGTCGTTGAAGAACGCGTGCTTTGCACCCTCGTAGACGACGACCTGGTGCATGGCGCCGAGCTTGCCCAACCTGTCGCGGATGGCGTCCACGTCCGCAGGCGGAATCCCGCCGTCCTCCGAGCCGAAGACGCACAACAACGGCGCTCGAATCTCCGCGGCCTCGTCGATCAGCGGTGCGAGCGCCAGGCCCGTTCGGGGACGCACGATCCCTCCTCCGTAGAAGGACACCGTCGCCCCAGGATCGAGCCGGCACGCCGCGAGGAATGCGGCGAACCCGCCGACGCAGAAGCCCACGACGCCAACGCACTCGGGATCGACATCGCCGCGGCTGCGCAGGTGGGCGAGCGCGGCGGCGAGATCCTGCTCGAGTCCCGCGTTCGTCAGCAGCGCGAGCTGCGCCATGGCGGGGGGCATGTCCGAGTACGGAATCTCGATTCCGGTTCCCGCGCGGTGGAAGATCTCGGGTGCGAGCGCGACGTAGCCCGCGGCGGCAAGGCGGCGACAGACGTCTCGGACGTGCTCATTGACGCCGAACGCCTCCTGCACGACGACGACGGCGGCGTGCGGACCCGCAGCGGCGGGTGATGCGAGGTAGGCGTCCATCGGACCGTCGGGGGTCGAGAGCGTGACGCGTGCTTCCGTGACCGAGGTCCGCGGATCGGTCATGTGCCGTGCCCCGGCACGCCCCGGGACGCGAGCCAGAAGTGGCGCGCAGGTGCAGCAGGAGTTTGCATCGGCCGAGGATACTGCAACGGCGGTCAGCGGTAGTGCTAGAGTGCCCCCCGGCAACGACGAGACCCACCCGGAGTCATCCATGACCCACGGCCGCATCCGTCACTCCGCCGCCATCGTCTGCGGAGTCCTCGGCATCCTCCTGATCCTCGCATCGGTGCTCCTGGGCTACGCCCGACGCTCGTTGTTCGACGAGCGCGCGTTCGCCTCGCGTGTCGCCGCGAGCTTCGAGGATCCACGGGTCGCCAGTTTCGCGGCCGAGGAGATCGCCGACGGCATCATCGCCGCGAAACCCGACCTCGTTGGACTGCGTCCCATTCTCGTCGGCACGAGCCGCGGCGTCGTCGCTTCGGCCCCGTTCCGCGCGGCCGTGAAGCGGGCTGCGCGCGCGCTGCACCATGCGATCACGACCGGAACGGCGACCGACATCGTCCTCACGGTGAAGGACATCGGGGCCCTGCTCGAGAGCGCCGTCGCCAACCAGCCCGGGATCGCGGGCAAACTTCCGCCCGGGCTGACCTCCGCGATCGGGAAACTGAAGTCGCTGCCGGGCGGGGAGCGGGCTGAATGGATCGTCCGCACCGCGAACCGGCTGCGGACGGCGACCCTCGTGTTCCTCCTGGTTGGAATCGCCCTGTGCGTTGCGTCCGCGTGGCTCGCGCGCGATCGCCGCAGGTCGATCGTCCGCCTGGGAACCGCGCTCATGCTCGTGGCGATCGTGCTCGCGGTCATCGCGCGCTTTGGCGGCGACGCACTCCAGCTCCTGGCCAGGAACGAAGAGCGCGCACCGGCCCTGGCCGGGATCGGCGGGGCATTTCTCGGCGGGCTGATGGCCTGGGCGATGGTCGTCGGTTTCGTCGGGCTCGTGCTCGCGGCCGCTTCGGCATCGCTGCTCGAGCGCGTGCCGCTCGCCGCGGTCGCGCAGCGGACACGCACGTGGTGCTTCGGTCCACAGCCGCTCATGCGCGTGCGTTTGTTGCGTGGCCTGCTCGGCGCCGTGATCGGGGCCCTGCTGCTGTTATGGACCCTGCCCGCGGTCACGATCTTCGGTTGGCTGAGCGGCCTCGTGATCGCGTTCGCCGGGATCCGCGAAGCCTTCGCCGCCGGACTTCACTTCCTGCCGAACTTCGAGCCGAAGACCCGCGAGGAACGCATCGCACGGCGTGGTCGCGTGGGAAGCACGGCCATCTTCGCCGTTGCGACGGTGACGGTGGCGCTCCTCGGAACGGTCGTGTGGGCGTTCGTGCGTTCCCAGGACGATCCGGCCGCGCCGCTCGAGATCACCGCCTTCAACGGTCTGCCCGAACTCGGCGACCGCCGTCTCGACGAGGTCGTGTTCGCGACAACGCACAACGCGATGGGCAGCCCCGACATGCCCGGGTGGATGTTCCCCAACCAGAGCGCGAGCATCAAGCGCCAGCTCGAAGACGGCATCCGCGGCTTCCTCATCGACGCCACGTACGGCGCGAAGGCCGGCAAGTACGTGAAGACCGAGCTCGATTCGTCTCCGGCCGCGATGGCGAAGTACGAGGCGGCGGTGGGTCCCGAGGGCATGGCCGCCGCGCTCAAGATCCGCGATCGCCTCGCGGGGGTCGCCACCGGGGAGCGCGACATCTACATGTGCCACGGTTTCTGCGAGCTGGGTGCACAGCTGCTCGTCCCCGCGCTTTCCCAGGTGCGCGACTTCCTCGTCGCGAACCCGGGCGAGGTCCTGATCATCGTGATCCAGGACGAGGGCGTCCCGCCGCCCGAGATCGCGCGCTGCTTCACGGAGAGCGGGCTGATTGACTTCGTCTACCGCGGGCCCGCGAGTCCGCCGTGGCCGACGCTGCGCGAGATGGTCGACTCCGACCAGCGGGTGCTGGTTATGACCGAGCACGAGTCCGAGGGGGTGGAGTGGATCCACTCGGCATCCGAGGTGCTGCAGGAGACGCCCTACACGTTCCATCACCGTTCGGAGTTCAGCAACGCGCCGAATCGCGGCGGCACGACGGGCTCGCTCCTGCTCATGAACCACTGGATCGAGACGACGCCCATGCCCAAGCCCAGCAACGCCGACACCGTGAATGCGCACGACTTCCTGATGGCGCGCATCAAGGCGCTCCAGCGCGAGCGCGGGAAGCTGCCGAACCTGATCGCCGTGGACTTCTATCGCCAGGGCGATCTCGTCGCGGTCGTTCGCGAGCTGAATGCCGGCACGCCGGACCTGGCGCAGGCCGCTCGTTCCCCGAGCGTGCCGCGGGAGTCACGCTGACTCTCGCGGTCACCTAAAGTCAAGCCCCGCCCGCGAGGGTCCTTCCTCGCGAACGGGGCCGTGCTGCGTTGCGGCTTGCGAAGAATCAGGCAGCGCGGACGTCGTCCTCCTCCTCGTCGGACTCGTCGCGCCCGGCGCCTCCCTCGATCAGCGTCAGTGAATCCTGCACGTCCGAGTTCATCTTTCGCTCGTCGCGCAGGCCCTCGATCATCGCGTCGGCCTGCTTGAGCAGGAACCGCAGCGAGCTCACCTTCTCGACCGCCTGGTCGACGAGCGCCCGCTGGACCTGTAGCGTCTCGAGGCCGGCCTTGACGTCGGCGAGGAATCCCTCCGCGCGTCCCAGCCGCTCCTCGGCCTTCGACATCTGCCGCTCCCTCTCGTCGAGCGAGCCCGCGAGCCCGCGGACCTCCTCGAGCCTTCCCTGGATCGAGGCGAGCAACTCGCGGCTGTCGGCCACTTCGCGCTGCGCCGACGTGATCGTGCGCACGCCCTCGCATGCGGTCTCGGCCATGGCGACCATGCGGTCGAGATCGGCCTGCAGCGTCCGCACCGTCGCCTGGCGGGCGTTGATCTGCTCCAGAGCGCGCGTCACCTGCTGGTCGACCAGTTCCCACCTGGCCAGGCGCTGCTCGAATCCGGTCAGGCGCGTGTCGACGCGGTTCAGCGTTCCGGCGCGGACCTCCAGTTCCGAGGCCACGACGTCGAGCTCCTCCGCGCGCTCGTTCGCCGAGGCGAGCGTGGCGTCGAGGCGGCCCGCCAGTGCGCCGATCTCCTCGGCCGCATCGGCGGCTTCCTGCCGGGTCGCCGTAGCCCGCGCCAGGTCCTTCGCCGCCGCGTCGAGGGCCGACTGGCGCTGCGCGATCTCGTCACCCAGCGCACGGGTGCGTTCGGCCAGCGCCTCGACCGACGTGCAGCGCGCCTCGATCGCGGTCACCGACTTGCCGACCACCTCGCTCTTGCGCACCGAGTCGGCGACGCCGCCGCGCACGTCGGCGATGGTGTGGCTCAGGCGCTCGGCCTCCTCGGCCTGCGCCGAGAGGTGGAGGAAACGCTCTTCCGCGGCGGCCATGCGCGTCGACAGGTCGCGGCCCTGGTGATCCAGGTCAGCCGACAGCGCCGTGACCTCGGCCAGGCGGCGATGCATGTCCTCGAGTCCGTCGCGCCGTGCCTCGATCGAGTCGATCGACTCGGTGATGCGCTGCGCCTGCTGCTCGACGACCTCGAGCTTCGGCGTCACGCCCTCGATGGACGCGAAGCGGCCGCGCACCTCGACCAGCGTGTTCTCGACGTTGAGCAACCACGTCCGCGTCTCGGACTGGTTGTTCGACATGCGGCCGATCTCGGCATGCGCGAGGCGCGACTGCTCGATCGCGTCGTGCACCATGGCGTGCGTGCCGCGCAGCTTCTCGACGTCGGCCAGCGTCGCCTCGACGGCGGGACGCATCGCCGCAACCCGCGCGGCGCTCGTGCCCAGC
>JBKJNH010000131.1:0-30287 GCA_046596055.1 Candidatus Eiseniibacteriota bacterium | reverse complement strand
GCGGCGCTTCGTGCGGATGCGTTCGTAACGCCGGCGCAGTGCGCGGCGGAGGAGCGGATGCGCGGCATGCCCGCCTCGATCCACGGTCCCTGTAGTGCAAGCGCGGAATCGGTCGAGGACACGTTCCACTGGGATGGAAGAACGGACGCGGGACGAAGACTCGCCACGGGCGTCTCCCTGATCCGCCTCAGCGGGGCGGGGCATGCAATCACGCGGCGGGCCACGCTCGTCCGGTGAGCCCAATCCGTACCCGAGGACGGAGCCGGCGGGTCCGTGGATCGAGCGTCATCGCCCCGGTGACGTCGAATCGACGACGACCCACCCCCGAGGGGTGGGTCTGTTCGAGTCGATCTACGAACGGCGGTAGTGGACTGTGCCTAGCCGGCGTTCGCGGGCACTCGCGCGATCAGGGCTTGATCGAGATCGAGTCCGGCAGATCGAGCTTCACTTCGATGTCCGACTTGTTCTCGGTTTGCGCGGGCGCGGGTGCGGGGGTCGCGGCCGAGCGCGGCTTCTGGCCCAGGAAGAACCAGGCCGCGCCGGCGACCAGGATGAGAATGGCGATGATCGCCACGATGTTGACCGAGCTTCCGCCACCGCCTTGTTCTGCCATGTCCTGCCTCCTCGTCTGAGTTCAGCGTCCTGGCTGCCGAACGCGCCTGCGGGAACGCAAGCCCGCGCGGATTCGATCCTGCAGGGCCGAGCCTACTCCCATCGGGTCGGCCATGCGACCTCTCTCGGTGCCATGCTTGTGCCCCTGCCCGCTTCCGGGACGCCGCAGATTGTTCCCCTCCCTGAAAGCGTTTTCCTCGCCGGGCGCGACCCCTGTTGTGAACCGGGGGAATCGAGGAGCCCATGCTGAGTGATCTCCAGTCCGACCGAGAGTTGAGCGAACGAGCGAGGCGGTTCGAAGCATTCCCGAATCCGAGCAGCTCCCGCGTTCTGCTGCAGTTCCGCCTCGAACGCGACGGGAAGACCGCGCTCTCGATCTACGATGCGAAAGACCGAGAAGGTCATCCACGTTGACAGGGGGCGTTGAGACCCATTGCGGGTCGGATGCGCTTGCCAGCGCTGGGTCGGAGTCCGTGAGCTACACCGACCAAACGTCGCGGCCCGCATCAAGTACGCCGAAAGCCAGTTCCGGCTTGGAGTGGTGGTGCCGCGGTTGAGTTCACGCCTGCTGGATTCAAACGACACGGGGTCGGTCCTGGGCGATGGCGCCCCGAACCGACCCCGATGCAATTCCGCCCGGATCGAGCTAGCGCAGCAGCAGGATCTTCCGCACCGCCGTGTGCTCACCCGTCACGAGCCGGATGAAGTACACGCCCGAGTGCACCGCCGACCCATTGTCGTTGAGCCCGGTCCAGGCGACCTGCTGGGCGCCGGCCGCCATCGGACCGTCGACCAGCGTGCGCACGCGCCGACCACCCGCGTCGTAGACGATCACCTGGCCGCGCGACACCGCCGTCGGCAGCGCGAACGACGCGGTCACGCGTCCCATCATCGGATTCGGGCTGGCCGACATCGCGAGGGTGGCGCCCCGTGTGTCGTCACCGACATCGGTCGTCGGGCCGCCCGGTCCGTACGTCACGTAGATCGGGCCGGTCCAGATGTTCGCGTTGTCGTTCATCTTGATGCGCAGGTAATAGTGCGCCTCGGTCTCGTCGGGGAAAACCTTGTGCTCGCGCCATGCGAACTTCGAGCTGCCGTCGTTCGATGCGACGAGGACCGCGTTCGATGCGCCCGTGATACCGCGGAACAGGTCGATCTGCGAGACAGCGTCCCCAAGATCCGGATCCGTCACCTCGACCGCGATCTCCACGCCGGCGGCCTGGGTCCACGCCGAGCCCATCGGGCGACCGTCGGCCGAGAATTTGACGACCGCGTTGTGGTCCTGAGACGCGTAGGCGCGGCCCACGGCGAGTGCGCCCATGACCTCGCTCTTGGTGAGGCCGGCGCCCAGCGCGACGGTGCGCGTCTCGGTGGAGGCACCCCAGTTCGCATTGTGATTGTCCTGGTCCCCGGCAGGGGAGACGCGGTGTCCCTTCCGCAGGGCGTCCTGGAACAGGATCTCGTTCCCCGTCGTGCTGCCCACTTCGGACTCCGTGGTCGACGTCGAAAATGCCGGACCCGTGATCAGCGCCATGAGGCTCACGACTGCCTTGCTGTCTTCCGTCACGGCGTAGCTGTTAAAGTCACCTGAGGACGGGTGGCACCACTCGATGAACGGCGGATAGCCGACAGGGGGATTCGCGCGGTACGCGGTGTAGAGACCGGTGTAGTCGCCCTGGGCGACGAAGACGTCGTGGTTGCCCGGCTCCCAGCCGAACAGCGTCGGCGCCTCGAAGACGTTGGCGTGTCCGCCGGTGGCGATGATTCCCCACTCCTGTCCCCAGATCGCGACGAAGTCGCCGTCGCTGTTGGCCGCAGCCGCCTGGGCGGCGCCCAGAGCGTAGCTCGAGAGCTGCATCCCCGCGCCCGAGTGGTTGTGATCCACGACGGCGAGGAAGTCGAGCGGTGTCTGCGCCGTGAAGCGGGCGTAGTCGTACGCCTGGGCCGGAGTCTCGAGACCGTCCGAGTAGCTCGAGTGCGAGTGCAGGTTGCCGAAGAACGCCGTGTACCCGAGATCGGGGTTCAGCAGCGCGCCGCCCTGGGGAAGCGATTCAGCGTCGTTCGAGACGGCGCTCGTGTTCGGGACGTCGTCCTGCGTCTTGATCGCGAAGTGCCACGTCGAATCGGGATTGAGCCCGGCGACGAACAGCGTCTCGGGCGCCCCTCCTGCCAGCGGCGGGAACTCGGCAATCCAGCGGTCGATGTCGGCTGCGGCGTCGAAGTTCCCGGCCGTGATCGGATCGTGCGAGACCTTGATCGTGTACGCGCTCGCCGTGCCGACGGCGCCGTCGTCGCCGGGCGCGGTCCAGGTGAGGCGAATCTCGCCCGGAGCGTCGCCGGGATTGGCGTCGAGGTCTGCGATGGTGGCGGGCGGAATGATGTCGCCGACTCCGCCGTTGCTCGCGCACAGGCTCGGCGCACGCCACGCGAAGCTGACGGAGCCGTTGGGGATCGAGGACCAGACCTGGCCCTCGCCGACCGTCGCGGGATAGGTGACCGAGTGGACGACCGTCGCCGCGAGGAGGCGGTTCGACACCAGGTACACGTCGTCGCCCGTGTTGTTGAGGATGGCTGCACCGCCCTGCATCATGACCACGCGGAACTCGCCGGGCCCGATGATGGCGCTCGTCGAGCACGTCGCATCGAGGTCCTCGGGAATGCGCGCCCGCACCGCAACCTGGCCGATCGTCGCGGCATCGTCGATGGCCCAGCCGGTCATGTCGACGGAGCCCGGTCCGGCGTTGTAGATCTCGACCCGCTCGGTGCCCGTATCGGTGCCGACCGGGTTGGGGAGGATCTCGTTGACGAAGACACCGGCCGACCCGGGGACGGCGCCGAGACTCAGGCCGAGGGCCGCGGCGAACGGGAGGACGGCGCGAGGGTGCAACGCCGATGCAATGCGTTCGATCAGGCCCATCGAGGAGGGCCTCCTTCGGAAGAAAGGGGTCAATGGAGGTCAGCGCTTGAGGCCATGATCATACCAGTGTTCGGGGGCCCGGGGGGAGTGCACGGCCGGAGGCTCGTCCGGCGCCGCCTCGAGGCGACGGGGGCCGGCCGGGTCCGGTGCGACTGACGTCGTAACCTCCGTTGCAGCCCACCCCCCTTGCGACTCCCGTGCGTGGCGACAGCGTCCCGGTCGAGCTGAGGCCGAACCTGTACCGCTGCGTGGCATACGCGCCTTGCACCCGCGCGGCCGGTGCCGTTCGCCACGAGCACGACGCTCGAGTTCGAACTGGCGGGGGCCGACCGGATCGAGCTCGCCATCGATTCCGCGAGCGGCAGGCGCATTCGTTTGTTCGCCGACGGCACGCAGGTGAGCGGCGTGCATCGCGTGGCGTAGAATGTGGCGGACGACCAGCGCACTCGCGTTCCGGCGGGCGTCTACTTCGCGCGGCTGACTGCCGACGAGGGACGCTTCCTCCAGACCGTCGTGCTCACCGAGTGAGCAGTCGTCAGGGCGTGTAGCCGCCGAGGATCGTGGCGAGTCGCACAGGATCGAGATTGCCGCCGGAGACGACACACACGATCGGTCCTGCCGGAAGGGGCACCAGGGGTCCCCGTGGGCCGGTCGCCGGTCGGCCCGAAAGCGCCGCGGCCAGCGCCGCCGCGCCTGCGCCCTCGGCGACGGTGCGTGCGCGAGCGACGAGGACGCGGATGGCGGCGGCAATCTCGTCCTTGCTCACGACGCAGCTCCCGTTCAGCAGCGTCGAGGCGAGCGGCCACATCTCTGCGAGAATGCCGCGCCCGCCGATTCCATCCACGAAGCTTGCCTCGTAATCGATCGGCACGGGGGCGCCGGCCGCGAGCGCGGCGACGAGCGGCGCTGCCGTGTCGACCTCGCAGGCGAATGTCCCTGCTGTCGAACCCGAGGCGCGAAGCGCCGACGCGATCCCGGTCGACAGCCCGCCACCGCCGTAGGGGACGAGCACCGCGGCTGCGGTGGGGAGGTCCTCGAGGATCTCGAGCCCGATCGTCGCGTTGCCCGCGATCACGGCGGGGTCGCTGACCGGGTGCACGAACCAGCCGTCGAGCTCGGCGTAACCTCGCTCGACGAGAACCTGCCACCAGCGATCGAACGGCAGCGGGAGAATGCGGGCGCCAAGGCTCTCGACGGCGTCCAGCTTTGCGCGCGGTGCGTGGTCGGGTACGACGACGGTGCAGGGGATCCCCGCCCCGCGACAGAACCACGCCACGCCCTGCGCCATGTTGCCCGCGCTCGCGGTGTAGACACCGCGCGCAAGCTCGTCGCGGGGGACGAGGCCCAGCGCACTGGCCGCGCCGCGAATCTTGAACGAGCCGATCGGCTGGAGCGTCTCGAGCTTGAGCCAGATCTCGCGCTCGCCGTCCAGCGGCGGGAGCCGGATGAGCGGCGTGTGCAGCGCGTGACCCGCCACGCGCCGACGTGCGGAGAGAATCTCGTTGAGCGTTGGTGGAGCGAGCGTGAAGGGTGCGGCTGGAGTCATTCCATCCACCTATGGGACGACGACGATCTTGCCGGTCATTCCCTTCTTGCCGTGACCGTCGATCTTGCAGAAGAACGCGTACTCGCCCGGTGTCGTCGGCGTGAACGTTGCCGTCTCGGAGTCCCCGAAGAGCCCGAGGCCCTCGTCGAGCTGGAACCCGGCTGCGGGCGCGGGGCACGAGAGGTTGTGCGGCACGAAGAACGCGCTGTTCTTCACGTGAAGCTCCACGGGGATGCCGGCCTTCACGACGACGCGGTTGGGATCGAAGTAGAACGAGTGCGCCGTGATCTCGATGTGCTGCACGCCATCGGCCCCGGGGGTGATCACGACCTCGCGCACGGGCCGGCCGACGCCCGAGGAGCAACCGGACACGGCGACCGCCAGGGCGGCGACGAGCAGGGCGGCGGGGCGGTGAATGCGATTCATGGCAACACCTCGGGTCAGTGACGGCCGAGAACGGGGGGCACCTCGAGGACGATTCTCGCAGTTTGGCGCCGGAGTGCCAGGGTCAATGTAGCCGGTCTTCTCGTGACCCCCCCGACCACAAGGCGGTGATCCGTGGGCGACAAGGCCCCGAAGTTCAAGGCGCGACAGAAGAAGCACGATGCGGGTCGGCGGAAGCCGGCCCACTCGTTTTGCGGGGCCGGCCGCAACCGGAGGAGCCTCAGCGGCAGAGCACGACCTTGGTCTTGAGCACCCGATCTTGGGAGCTCACCCGGACGTAGTAGATCCCGGAGCTCTGTTTGCGGCCCCAATTATCCGCTCCGTCCCAGAGATAGCGCTGCAGTCCGGCGTCGGCCGCGCCGGCGTAGATGTTGCGCACCCGCTGGCCGGTGACGTCGTAGACGGACACCTCGATGTCCTCCCGCGACGGAAGGGAGATTGACAGCTCCATGCGGTTGGCGAAGGGATTCGGCGAGGTTCGCAGGGTGGGCTGGCCTGAACTTCCCGCATCGGGCACGTCGACGACGGTCGTCGAGTCGTCGACCACGAAGTATCCAACCTCGAGGATGTCCTGCGCCAATCCGTGCGGTCCTCCCAAGATGGCCAGGAGGAACGAGCGGGTCTCGATCGGCGCATCTGGCGCGATCGTGATCTTGAGGAGAGGACCCTCCCACGCTTCGCCCGGGAGCAGCGACCTGGGGATCACGTCGCCGAAATACTCGTACTGGGCATCCGCGCCGTATTCTCCGTCCACGGTGGAGCTCAGGCCGTTGAGGTGGAGGACATCCGCGGTCTGGTTGTAGATCGTGCCCTCGAGCACGAGCACCGATCCCGGCGGACCGTGCAGGACCGAGTCCGTGAACAGCATGCCCAGGCCTTCGGCCGCGGCGATCGCGCCGAAGGGGCACAGGAGGAGCGCAAGCGCCGTCGCGATGCCCGAGACTCGTCCATTCATGGCGTCTGCCCTCCGTTCGGCGGAACCCGCACGTAGATCACAGTTTTTCTTCCGTTGAGACCGTCCCCGAAGGTCCAGGCCCAGCCCTTCCATAGTCTCGATCCGTCCGACTGCTCCCAGAAGTCGGGCCCGAGCTCGTCTCGGTCGAGCACCAGGTCAACGGGCATCGTCGCGGACTGGTCAGGTGAGAGTCCGTTGACGATCGTGCGCGGTGGCGAGTACTCGTAGGTGGCCGGGTCCCGCGCGGTGGCATTCCCGACGAATAGTTGGACCTTGATAAGGCCGGCGAAGGATTCACACCCCACGTTCTTCACGGTCATCCCGATCCGCACACCCCGGCCCGGACCGAAGTCGTCGCTCGTGGTCGCGTAGAGGATCGGTGAAAAGACAAGATTCGCCGTATTCGGGTCGGGGGGCGGGAAGGGCGTGTAGTGGTTCGGACCCCACGTGGCTCGGCCGAGTTGGTCGATGAGTCGGATGTGGTAGTAGATTCCGCCCCCGGGCGGCTTGTCGATCGGGGTGTTCCAGGACAGCTGGAACGGGGATGCCTCCGTGCTGTCGGTCATGTGCCAATCGCTGCCGTAGAAGATCTTCCCGGATGCGTAGGGCGTGGAGTGCCAGTCAACCCAGACCTGAGTGCACTCTTGCTGGATGGTGGAGTAGAGGAGCGCCGGGCCCGCCATGTTGAGCGTCGCGGCGCGACTCGCCCTGTAGCCACCGTTGCTCACGACCCAGCACCCGTACACGCCCGCGTCCGCGAGGGTCGTGCTCGGAATCGTGTACGTCGTCGACGTTGCCCCGACGATCATGGTGTGATTCCTCAACCACTGGTACGTGACGGGCGGACACCAATCGGTCACCGGAAGGGGCACGACGGAGAACGACGCCGGACTTCCCAGCGCCACGTCCACGTTTTCTGGATAATTCACGTCCAACGACGGACCCGGCGCGCAACGGGCGACTCCGATGAGCGCAAGCGGGCTCGTCGTCGCTCCGCAATCGTTCGACACCACGACGTCATAGTAGCCGTTGTCGATGCCGGTAACGGCCCCGATGGTCAGCGTCGGGGAATCGGTCCCCACAGGGACTCCGCCGCGTCTCCACTGGTAGTGCTGGCCGTTCGAGGTCGCGGTGATCGAAGCTGTCTCACCGAGGAAGACACCCTGGTTCATGGGCGACAGCGAAACCGTCGGCGGGCTGCACACCGTGAGTTGTGCGACGGCGCTGTAGCTCGAGCCACAGATGTTCGTCACCCGTACTCGATAGGCGCCAGCGTCCCCGACGAGTGCACGACCGAAGATCAGCTCCTGCGTATCCGAGCCCGAGATGTAGCCGGCCTCCACGACCGGGACGCCGTTCTTCTCCCACCGGTATTCGAGCGGGGGCGTGCCCGTAGCGGTGACCCGGAGGGTGACGTAAGTGCCGGCGACCGCGTCGACCGCCGCCGGCGCGGCGGCGATCGCGACCGGCTCCCCGCAGGAGGTCGAGCGCCCGAGCGCGCCGGCGCAATAGGCAGCCTGCACCTCGGCGGCGGTGAGCGCCGCAGTGAAGAGCGCCACCTCGTCGAGGTCGCCGTTCAGGTTCGCCGAGCTGTTGTCGTAGGCCTGGCCGAGGCGGAACGACCCCGCGTTGGTCAGGCTTCCCGCGCGAACGGTCGGATTGAACGTGAGGATCAAATCGCCGTCGACGTACAGCTTGCCGCCGTTCGCGCTGTTACGCTGAACGCTCACGACCAGGTGATGCCACGCGCCGTCGTTGAGCGACGCTCCGCTGCTCGTGAAGTTGGTCGCCGTGCCGTCGGCCATCTGAGTTCCCAGGTGACCGAAGCTGACGTAGAGGGAGTAGCCGCGACCGACGACGCGGTGATCGACCAGCGTGCGCACCGGGGTCGTGGTATCCGCGCTGCGGTACCAGGTCTCGAGGCTGTAGTCGCCGGTGCCGAAGTCGACCGCAGCCCCGGGTGTCGCACTCGCGAGGAAGGTGGCGCCCGTGAACTTGAGCGAGTTGTTCACCAGAGTGCCGAGGTTGTGCGTCGGCGTTCCCACGTTCGAGAGTGTGGCGCCACCGAAGAGGTCCGCGGCGGTCGTGCCCGTGGGCTCGTCGAGCTTCCACCACGCGCGCATCGAGGCGAGCCGGGGCGCGACTTCGGGTCCTGAGCACCCGAACGCGACGATCCGATGGTTGCCGGAGTCGGCCACGTAGACCGCGGTTCCGGCGGCGTCCACCGCCACGCCCAGCGGACTGTTGAACTGGTTCGTGCCTGCGCCGGGCGATCCCCAAGCGTCAACGAACGTGCCGCCCGCCGTGAAGCGCTGGACGCGGGAGTTGGCCCGGTCGACCACGTAGACGAGGCCGTTCGTCGCAGCCGCCACGTTCATCGGTTCGTTGAACTGACCGTCGCCCGGGCCGGGCGTGCCCCACTTGCTGACGAAAGCGCCCGTGCTGGAGTCCAGCCTCTGAACTCGGTTGTTGCCCGTGTCGCCGACGTAGATCGATCCGGCAGCGTCGGCGGCCACTCCCCAAGGGGTGCTGAACTGGCCGTCCGCGCTTCCTGAACTACCCCAACTACCCCAGCGGGCCATGAATGTGCCCTCGTTTGTGAACTTCTGGACGGTCTGAAAGTCACCGTCACAGACGTAAACGTTGCCCGAGCCATCCACCGCGATCGCACGGGGCTGGATGAAGCGGCCGTTCGCGGAGCCGAAGGACCCGAAGGTGGTCAGGAGCACGCCCTGCGAGTCGAACTTCGAGACGCGATGCCCCCAGTATTCGAGGACAAAGATCGAGCCCGCGGAATCGATCGCCACGCCGATCGGGCTCGACACGACGCCCATACCGAACTTCTGCAGGAAGCTCCCGTCGTGCGAGAACTTCTGGACCCGGTTGTTGCCTTGATCGGCGACGTAGACGTTCCCTGCCGCGTCCACCGCGACGCCGGCGGGACTCAGGAGCTGGCCATCTCCGCTGCCCTGGGACCCCCACTGGATCCGGTATGGCGGAGGCGCGGCCATGACGAGGTCGGGTGGAAGAGCAATGGCGAAGCCAAGAGCGATCAGCGGAAGGATGTGGCGGTCGGCGAGGCGCAAGTGAAGCTCCTTCGGGGGAGCGCTGGCGCGGAAGCGGGGGTCTTCCGACGACGGACGACTATGCCTCCAAAGCGGTCGAGGGTTCGATCGTACCCGCGGCCATCCGCAGTCGGAGGAGCGACCGCAAGGCCATGGAGGAGGGGCCGGGCGGGACATGCTTCGCGCGCATGGGAGCGAGAGTGTCGTTCAAGCACGGGGCCGGCGCAAACGGAATCGACGCCGCTCGATCCGTGCCACGGACTTCGGATCCTCCTCTGAACCTGTCCCCTCCGCCCGCGTCTACGAGGACTTCACCACGTTCGGGCCGACAGCACGAAAGCGGACACACGGGCAGGATCGAGGCCAGGACGATGGCCAGCCTCGCGAAGGCGACTTCCATGGCACGTTCCAGGGCGTGTCGATCGGGCTGCGCTCCCTGGTCCGGATACAGCGATTTGCCGTGACTCCGACATTGGGCGTTCTGGGCATGCTCCTTCGATCGCAGCTGCCGTCGAGCGCACACCGCGTGCGCGGAACGCTCAACTACCAGCTCGGACCGGCGTTCAATCAGGCACATCCGGTGGCCCGCCCCACTCGAGCCACGTTCCCGCGCCGGTCTCTACCGCACGGCGATGGATGAAGTGCGCGGCGGCCAGGTCCTCGATCGCGATGCCGAGGGACTCGTAGATCGTGATGTCGTCCGGAGCCGTGCGGCCCGCCACCTTGCCGGTGAACACCTCGCCGATCTCTCCGAGCAGGTGCGAGTCCTCGATTGCGCCCGCGGCGCGCGCCAGGCGGAAGTCGCCGGCCTCGTTGACGCAGGAATCGCGGCAGTCGGTGAAGAAGCGCGCCCGTCGCACTGCCTCGGTGTCGAGTTCGCGGCTGGACGCGAAGCACGACCCGACGGCGTTCACGTGGGCGCCGGGTGCGAGCCACGCGCCCTCGAGGACCGGCGTGCTCGCCGAGGTCGTCGTGCACACGAGGTCGGCCCCGCGCACGGCCTCGGCCGCGCTCGTCGCGACCTCGATCGGGATTCCGCTGTGCACGCCCTCCTCGGCGGCGAAGCGCTCGGCGTTGACGTGCGTGCGGCTCCACACGCGCACGCGGCGCAACGGGCGCACCGCCCGCATCGCGGCCAGGTGCGAGCGCGCCTGCGTGCCCGAACCCAGCAGCGCCAGATCGCCGGCGTCGTCGCGGGCCAGCGCGTCGGTGGCGGCGGCCGAAGCTGCCGCGGTACGGATCGCGGTAATGGCGGTCGCGTCGAGGATCGCGAGCGGTTCGCCGTGCACGACCCCGAACAGCATCACCACACCCTGGTGCGAGTCGTAGGCGGTTCCGTGGTTGCCTGGCATCACCGAGACGACCTTGAGGCCGAAGCTCTGCGGTGTCCCCAGCCAGCCCGGCATGAGGCCCAGCAGGCCCGTGCCGTCAGGCAGGCGCACCATGCTGCGCAGCGGGAGGACGACGTCGCCGCGCGCGAGCGAACTCAGCGCCTCCCGCATGAGCGGAATGCAGTCCTTCATTGGCAGCAACTCGTGCACGCCGGGATCGTTGACGAACAGGACCTTCATGCGCGTCTCCCGTTCGCCACCGGCGCGAACAGGCCGAGGAGACGCTCCGGATCCACGTTGCCGCCCGAGACGATGCTGACGACGCGCGCACCCGCGGGGAGCGTGATCTTGCCGGCGAGCAGTGCCGCGGTCGCCGTCGCGCCGGATCCCTCGACGAAGAGCTTGGCGCGCACGAGCAACGCGCGCATCGCCTCGGCGATCTCCTCCTCGCTCACGAGAACGATCTCGTCCACCGCCTGTTGCGCGACCTCGAGCGGGAGCGCGCCGACGAACGGCGGCGTCAGTCCATCGGCGAGCGTGGCGGGGCGGGGGACTGGCACGGGCTTGCCGGCGGCGAGAGCCGGCACCATTCCAGGGCCCCCGGCGAGCTCGACGCCGACGACGCGACACTGCGGCCGCATCGCCTTCACCGCGCATGCCACGCCGGCCATCAGCCCGCCGCCGCCGATTGGCACGACCACGCAGTCGACGTCGGGCGACTGCTGCACGATCTCGAGGCCCACGGTGCCCGCGCCCGCGAGCCCGATCGGGTCGTCGAAGGGATGCACGAACGTCGCTCCCGTGCGGGCCTGTTCTTCATGGAGGCGGTCGAACAGCGTGGCGCGATCGCCATGGGCGACGATGGTCGCTCCGTAGCCGCGGACCGCGTCCATCTTCGAGCGCGGCGCGTCGGTGGGCATGACGACGGTGCACGGCACGTCGACGACGCGCGCGGCCCACGCCACGGCCTGCGCGTGGTTGCCGGCGGAGACGGTGACGAGACCCCGGGCGCGCTGGTCGGCGGGGAGCGAGAGAACGATGTTGAGCGCGCCGCGCGGCTTGAAGGATCCGGTCTTCTGGAACAGCTCGCATTTGAGCTCGAGCCGCACGCCCGCGCGATCGCCCAGGCTGCGCGACGAGAGAACGGGCGTGCGCAGCAGGTGCGGCGCCGTGCGATCGGCGGCCTCGCGGATGGACTCGAGCGGGATGCGCATGTCGTGGGGGAAGCCGGCGGCCGCGCCTAGCGGCCGCGGCCGCCCCCGCCCCCGCCGCGACTTCCACCGGAACTCGACCCGCCATACGAGCGGCTCGCACCCTGCTGCCGGGCCTGCGCGTCGCGGTTCAGGTTCGCCGGCGCGGGTGTCCTGATGGTGTCGGGCGCGAGGAACGAAGCCGCGGCCCGGGCGGTGATGATGTTGCCCGTCAGTTTCTCGGGCTGGGGCTGGTAGACGGTGAGGATCCCCTTCTCGGTCTTGATCTCGCGCGGCCAGGTGGAGTCGGCCGCAATGCCGGTCGAAGCCAGCAAGAGCAGGGCGGGGAGGACCAGCAGGACGAGGGGGATGCGCCGCAGCACTGCGGACATGATTACGCTCCATGGAGTCGCCGGAGAGGTCGTTCCGTCTTCGGCGCACTCTAGGGACTTTCGTGCGCGGCGTCATCGGCGGATCGCGGGGCGGGGTAAAGCGGGGCGTCGCGTCGCCCGCACGCGAAGGTGCGACGCGGGGTGCGGCGCAGTGCAGGGCGTGCGGGACGCTGATCCGCACCTGCAATTGCCTGCCGTGGAAGGAGTTGACCTGCGGACGCGGCCGACGCCACGGCCGCGGCGGTGGCGGTGTCCGGAGCCGCGGAATTGGCGACTCCGCGCACTGCGTGAAGGGTGTACAGTCGTTCGGTCTGGACAAACTCGCGTTGGAATTGTGGGAGGGATGGTCATGCTCAGGAAACTCGGTTTGCTCCTGCTCTGTTGCATCGCATTCGCCGCTCCCGCCGCGGCCCAGCCGCCGACATACCTCTATTCGATTCCGAGCCTGGGCCGCTGGTGGGAGATCCACCAGATGGTGCAGCATACCGACGGGCGCGTGTTCATCGCCGCCGGGCAGACCCATCGTGTCCTCATCTTCGACCAGAACGGCAATTACCAGGCCCAGTTCGGGACGTCCGGCGCTGGCCTCGGCCAGTTCCAGGGCACCGGTGGCGTCGCCATCGCGGCGGACGGCTCGATCTTCGTGTCCGACCACTACAATCATCGGGTCCAGAAGTTCTCGCCCGGTCTCGCGCCGCTCGCCGCATGGGGCTCACTGGGAACCGGCCCCGGGCAGCTGTGGTTCCCGACGAACCTGGTGATCGCTCCGGACCAGTCACGCCTGTATGTCGTTGAGTACTACGGCAATCGCGTCAGCATGTTCGACCTGAACGGCGTGTTCCTCGGAAGTTTCGGGACGGGTGGAACGGGGGCCAGTCAGTTCGATCATCCCTGGGGCATCGCGATCGACGGTTCCGGCAGCCTGCTCGTCTCCGACCAATTCAATCATCGCATCCAGCGCTTCGACGCGACGGGGTCCTACCTCACCCAGTTCGGCGTGCCGGGAACCGGGCCCGGCCAGTTCAAGAACCCGGTCGGGATGGGCTTCGACTCGAAGGGCGATTTGTTCGTGTGCGATCAGCTGAACAACCGCGTGCAGCAGTTCACGCCGGGCGGCACGTTCCTGACGGAGTGGGGATCGTTCGGCGGCGCTCCGAACCAGTTTTACAACAACTGGGCGGTGCTCGCTCTCGCCAACGAGAACGTCTGGGTCGCCGACACGTACAACCACCGCATCCAGGTCTTCGGTTTCGTTCCCACGGCCACGATTCCCGCGACCTGGGGCGGCATCAAGGACCAGTATCGCGACTAGTGCGGACGGCTCGCCTGCACGGTGGGTCTCGATGGATTGACAGGCGCGCGGGACCGAGGGTAAGGTCCCGCGCGTGAGTGCCGCAACGAATCTAGGTCAGCTGCTGCAGCTGCTCGATGCGTTCCTTCCTGCCGGACCCTCCCGCATTCTCGTGTTTGGCCCCCTCGCCGTCCCGATCTCCGAGTCCCTGCGCGCGCGTGGGCACGCCTCTGTCGAAGGCGGGGTGAGAGCCGGCGAGCCTGTTCTCGCCGGGGGCCCGCGCCCGACGGCGGGGTCGTTCGACGTCATCGTCGCGGCCGGCCTGATCGAGGACCTGCCCTGGGATCGCTGGGCATTGCAACAGATGCATCGCTGGCTCGCGCCGGGTGGCCGGCTGCTGTTGACGGCGCCCAACCTGTGGAGTCCGCTCGCGCTCGTCGACCCCCGTTACGTCCTCGGCAAGCTCGCGAAGCAGTGGCCGAAAGTGCTGCGTTGGCTCGGGCGACCGGCGGGGCCCGCGCACCCGTCGACTCGTTCGCGCAAACGCTCCTACGACGCGCGCGTTTTGCGCGCCACGCTCGAGGAGCTGGGCTTCGTGGTCGAGTATGGTTCGCGCGACGCGCTGGGCACCGAGCACGTTGTGTGGGCCCGTCGGCAGCCGGCCGTGTTCGGGCTCTCCACGGAGCGGCCGTTCCCCGATCCTGCCGCGCACCGCGCGCGCTTCGACCGGGAGACTCGCGAGTTTCTCCGCCTCCGCGATGCCTGGCTCGCCGCACGGCCCGGGGGGCGTGCCCAGCCCGGGCGCGAACTCGTGCCCGCGGAGCACGCGGGCGCCGACGTACTCGTTCTCGCCCCGCACCCGGACGACGAGCTCATCGGCTGCGGCGGCACGATCGGACTGCTCGCACGTGCCGGCGCGCGCGTGACGGTCGTCCAGGCGACGGACGGTTCGGCCTCGGCCGCCTTCCTCGACGAACCCGAGCCGGTGCGTCGGCAGGTGCGGCTCGACGAGGCAACGAGGGTCGCGCAGGCGGCGGGCATTGCGCGCACGATCTTCTGGCGCGAGGACAACCAGGCCTTCGTGTACCGGCCCGAACTCGTGACTCGCCTTCGCGGCACGCTCGAGGAAGTGAATCCGGCACTCATCTTCGTTCCATTCGTCACCGACATCCACCCGGATCACGTGTTGCTCGCGCGC
The DNA here is from genome assembly GCA_046596055.1 of Candidatus Eiseniibacteriota bacterium. Classification (GTDB taxonomy): domain Bacteria; phylum Eisenbacteria; class RBG-16-71-46; order RBG-16-71-46; family DASYSL01; genus JANPEF01. Next base: position 15,346 of record JBKJNH010000131.1, on the reverse strand, counting down.
ATCCTCGGCGAGGCGCTCGAGGACTGGAGCCGGCCGGGCACGCAGGTGTTCGGCTACGAGATCTGGAGTCGCGTTCCTGCCAACGCCTGGTGCGACGTGACGGCGATCATGCCCGAGTTCCTCGATTGGATCCTGCTCTATGAAACCGCGATGAAGGTCGACGACTTCGTGCACGCCTGTGCGACTCGTGACTACGCCAATGCGCTCGCGCTGGGCGGGCGCGCCGGGTTCGTCGAGGCATTCCACGCCGGCGACGTGACGGCCTATCGGGACCTCGTGAATCAGGCGACGGGGTCTGCTACGATCGGCTCGCTCCGACACCCCACGCCCTGACCCTGAGGAGGAACGAGTGCCGCCCGCGATCACCGCCGAAGCCATTGCCGAGAGCGTGTTCCGCGCCATCGTCGCGCACAATGCGAGCGAGGGAACCGCGATCCCCGCAGCCGCCGACACCGCGCTGCTGGGCGAGGGAGGCGCGGTGGACTCGCTCGGTCTCGTGCGGCTGGTGATGACCGTCGAGCGCCAGGTCGAGGACGACTTCGGCGTTCCGCTGTCGCTGACCGACGAGAAAGCGATGTCGCAACGCAATAGTCCGTTCCGGACGGTGGGCACCCTGACGGCATACATCGGCTCCTGCCTCGCGCAGCCGTGACGACGAAGTCGCGCACCATCTTCATCACCGGAACGCGCAAGGGCATCGGCCGATACCTGGTCGAGCACTATGTCGCGCAGGGCCATCGTGTGATCGGTGTCAGCCGCGACACCCCCGACTGGACGCTCGACGGCTACCGCCACTTCCGCGCGGACGTTGCGGACGAGGTGATGATGCGCAGCGTGTTCCATGAAGTCCGGCGCGACTACGGCGGCCTCGACGTGCTGATCAACAATGCCGGGATCGCCTCGATGAATCACGTCCTGCTCACGCCCATGAAGACGGTCGAGTCGATCTTCTCGACGAACGTGTTCGGCACCTTCATCGCCTGCCGCGAGGGCGCGCGCCTGATGATCGCCGCGAAGCGCCCGGGGCGCATCGTCAACTTCGCGACCGTAGCGACGCCGCTACGCCTCGAGGGCGAGGCCGTGTACGCCGCGTCCAAGGCCGCGGTCGAGAGCCTGACCCGCGTCCTCGCCCGCGAGCTGGCCGAGTACGGAATCACCGTGAACGCGGTCGGGCCGACGCCCGTCGAGACCGACCTCATCCGCTCCGTCTCGAAGGAGAAGATCGCGGCGCTGCTGGCTCGCCAGGCCGTCCCGCGCCTCGGCGAGATGCGCGACATCTCGAATGTGATCGACTTCTTCATTCGCGAGGAAAGCGATTTCGTCACGGGGCAGGTGGTCTACCTCGGGGGAGTGTAGTGCCCCTCGATTTCCTGACCGGGGTCAGCCGCGACTTCGCGGACCAGGAAGCGATCGTCGACCTGGACCGCAGGATCACGTATCGGCAACTCGCCGCCACGATCGTTGCCGCGCGTGCACGACTCACCGCCGCCGGCGTCGCCGCCGGAACGGTGGTCGCCCTCGAGGCCGATTACTCGGTGGAAGCCATCGCGATGCTTCTCGCACTGTTCGAGTCGGGCGCGATCGCGGTGCCGCTGGCCCCGGAACGAGGATCGCGCAACTCCGGGCTCCGGGAGCTCGCCCAGGCGGAGTGGCGCATCCTTTCGGACGGCGGCGCCCGAGGCGAGTTGCGAATCGAGTCGAGTGGACTGGTCGCGACGCACGACCTCTACGCCGAGCTCCGCGCCCGCGGAGCGCCGGGTCTCGTGCTCTTCACCTCGGGCTCCACCGGTGAGCCGAAGGCCTCCGTCCACGACGGCGAACGCCTCCTGCGCAAGTACCGGACCCGGCGCCAGGGCAGGCGCACCCTGCTGTTCCTCCTGTTCGATCACATCGGCGGCGTCGACACGTTGCTCCAGGCACTCGCGAACGGTGGCACGGCGATCATCCCCGCGGATCGCTCACCCGAGGGTGTGTGCGCCGCGATCGAGCGGCATCGGGTCGAGGTGCTTCCGGCTGCGCCGAGTTTCCTCGCCCTGCTGATCCTGAGCGAGGCCCACACGCGACACGATCTGTCGTCGCTGCGCTGGATCACCTACGGCGCCGAGGTGATGCCGCAGGCTACACTCGACCGCGTGGCCCACGAGTTCCCGCAGGTCACGCTGTTGCAGAAGTACGGCATCACCGAGGTCGGCACGCTGCACTCGAGGTCGCGGGCGAACGACTCGCTGTGGGTGAAGGTTGGTGGCGAGGGTTTCGCGACCCGCGTCGTTGACGGCTTGCTCGAGGTCAAGGCCGAATCGAGCATCCTCGGCTACCTGAACGCCCCGTCGCCGTTCACCGCGGACGGCTGGTTCATCACCGGCGACGCCGTCGAGGTCGACGGCGAGTACATGCGCATCCTGGGAAGGGTCTCGGACCTCATTAACGTCGGCGGGCGGAAGGTCTATCCCGCCGAGGTCGAGGGCGTCATCCTCGAGCTCGACGAGATCGTCGAGGCCGCCGTCGTCGGCGAGGCGCACCCGTTCACCGGGCAGGTCGTCGTCGCGCGTGTCGTGCCGCGCGAGACGACTGAGACTCGCGCCCTCGAAGGGCGGGTGCGCGCGCACTGCCGGGCCCGCCTCGAGCCATACAAGGTTCCGGTCAAGGTCCTCGTCTCTGCCGGGTCGCTGCACTCGGAGCGACAGAAGACGACGAGGCGCTGAGGCGCCATGGCGAGCGTGCGCGCGGCGGTGCCGGCTGATTTCGACGCAATTCACCCGTTGCTGCTCGACTTCGCCAACCCCGTGATGGCGCGCGAGGACTGGCGGCGCATGTTGTTCACCCCGCCGTGGCCCGTCGAGGAATCGACCCGCGGGTATGTGCTCGAGGACGCCGGCCAGGCCGTGGGCTTTGTCGGAACGATCTTCAGCGCACGCGAGGTGCGCGGAACGCACCGGCACTTCTGCAATCTGTCGAGCTGGGTCGTGCGCGAACCGTACCGGGCCTCCAGCCTGCAACTGCTCCTTCCCGTGCTTGGCCTGCGCACGCACACGATCGTCAATCTGAGCGCGTCGGCGCGCGCGCACGAGATCTTCCGCGGGCTCGGCTTCCGCTCGCTCGAGGAGCGGCAGGTGTTGTTGCCGCCGCTCGCGCGCTTCGCCGACCTCGCGGCCTGGTCCGGCGTGCAGGTCACCACCGACCTTGCCGCGATCACCACCGCGCTGGATCCGATCGCTCGCCGGATCGCGTCGGACATGGCGGAGACGCTCGCCGCACAGATCCTCATCCGCCGGGGCGCGCGCACGTGCCACGCGATCGCGGTCAGGAGCCCCTGGAAGCCGGGACTCTTCCTCGCCCACGTCCAGTACGCCAGTGATTGGGACCTGCTGCTCGAATGCGTCCCACAGGCGACGGCCGGGTTTTTTCCACGGCTCCGCACCGTCGGCCTGCGAGTCGACGGCCGGCGCGTCCCGGGGCCCGCGCCGCGGTTCGGGGTCGCCCGGGCCCTGGCGCTGCCCACGCTCTATCGCCCCGCGGAGCCCGACCTCGCCCCGGGCGACATCGACGGCCTGTACACGGAGGCCGTGTTGCAACGCTGGTAGGCAGGTGCGGGGGAGCGAGGGCGGCACGGTCCGCGGCGGTCGTGGAATTGACGCGACGGACGTCCGCTCCGCGTCAAACCTCGCCGGGCCATCTTGTCAAACTCGAGAGCGATCGTCTCGACGCCTTCGTCGACGCCGACGTCGAGACGTTGGGGTTCTTCGCCGAGGCCGCGGGCATCGCGATCGAGAACGCGATTCTCCACGAGCGCCTGCTCGCCGGCGAGCGTTTCGAGTCGCAGATGCGGCTGGCCCAGGAGGTGCAGTCGCGCCTGTTGCCCAAGGAGCCGCCGGTGATCCCCGGCTACGGCCTGGCCGGCCGGTGCATCCCGACTCTGCGGATCGGCGGCGATTACTACGACGCGATCCCCTCGAGCAACGGCCGCCTCACGCTGGTCGTGGCCGACGTGGCCGGAAAGGGAGTGGCCGCAGCTCTGGTGATGGCCGCGTTTCGTGCGCTGCTGCGCAGCCGTCTCGACGCCGGCGGAACGCTCGCCGAGGTCGTCGGCGCGGTGAATCGCGCGCTGCCCGAGTCGCTGGCCGGGGTCGTGTTCGTGACGGCGTTCATTGCGCGGCTCGATCCCGCGAGCGGCACGCTGGAGTACGTCAACGCGGGACACAATCCGCCGTTCGTGGTGCGCGAGCCCGCCGGGCCGTTGCTCGGCGTCTTCGCGGCCGCGCACTACGAGGTGGGCGTGACGCCGCTCGGCCCGGGCGACCTGCTCGTGCTCTACACGGACGGCGTGGTCGAGTGCGCCGATCCCGCACGGAGCGATTTCGGCGCCGAGCGCCTGGCGACGGTGGCGGCGCGACTGCGCGAACGATCCGCGTCGGAAGTGATCAAGGACATCGTGCGGCTCACGCGTGAGTTCTCGGGAGCGGTCGAGTACGACGACGACTTCACGATCGTCGCGCTGCGGCGGGATCACGGTCCGACGTAAGTCATCGAACGGAGGCATCGCCGGCCCCTACGTGATAGCCTCAGGCGATCATGAACCTGACCCCGACCGCGCTGACCCTGCGCCAGCTCCAGTACGCCGTGGCCGTCGCCGAGACCCGCAACTTCCGTCGCGCCGCCGAGCGCTGCGCCGTGTCGCAGCCCGCGTTGTCCGCCCAGCTCGCCGCGCTCGAAACGACGCTCGGGGCCCGCTTGTTCGAGCGCGGCCGCGGCGGCGTGCTCATCACCACCGCCGGCGCCGACCTGGTGGCCCGGGCCCGGCGCGTGCTGCTCGAGGTCGCCGACCTCTCGGCCGCGGCCGAGCGCCACCGGGATCCGCGGGCGGGCACGCTGCGCATCGGCGTCATCCCGACGATCGGGCCCTACGTGCTTCCGCTGGCGGCGCCACGCCTGCGGGCCGCGTTCCCGCGCGCGTCCTTCGTGTGGGTCGAGGACAAGACCGACGTGCTGCTCGATCGGCTGGCCCACGGGGAACTCGAGGGGGCACTGCTGGCGCGGGTCGCCGGCGTCGAGCCATTCGCGCAGACCGAGGTGGGTGTCGACCGCTTCGTGCTCGCCCTGCCGCCCGGCCACGGGCTGGCCCGAGGCAAGTCGCCCGTGAAGCCGACGGACCTCGCCGGGGAGCTCGTGCTGCTGCTCGACGACGGCCATTGCTTCCGCGACCAGGCGCTGGCCTACTGCGCCGGCGCCGGTGCGCAGGAACTGGGCTACCGCGCCACCAGCCTGCCGACGCTGGTGCAGATGGTCGCCGGCGGCGCCGGCGTGACGCTGCTACCCGAGATCGCCGTCGAAGCGGAACGCGCCCACGCCGACCTCACGATCCGCAACTTCGCACCACGCGAGCCCGCGCGCACCGTGGTGTTCGCGTGGCGCGCGAACTCACCGGTCGCCGCGACGCTGGAGAAGGTGGCCGAGGTGGTCCGCGGCGCATGGCCCGTGCAGCGCGGGGCGAAACGACCGGCGACGACCTCGACTTGACCGCACCCTCCCGCGGGCCGATCCTGCGGGGAGCGCCACTCACCCTCACCCTACGCAAACCATCCGGAGACTCCCCATGCTTGTTCGTCGCCTCGGCCGGAGCGGCCTCAAGGTGTCCGCCCTGTCGCTCGGCTCGTGGACCACGTACGGCGGATCGGTCGACGCCGCCGCCACCACGCGCATCGTCCGCCACGCCTTCGAGCGCGGCATCCACACGTTCGACACCGCCGACGTCTACGTCCGCGGCGAGGCCGAGCGCACGCTCGGCAAGGCGCTCGCCGGCGTGCCGCGCGAGCAGGTCGTGGTCGCCACCAAGTGCATGGGCCGCACATGGGACGGGCCGCTTGGGGCGGGCTTGTCGCGCAAGCACATCTTCGACGCTTGCGACCAGAGCCTGCGGCGACTCGGCATCGAGTACATCGACCTCTATCAACTGCACGCGCCCGACAAGGAAGCGCCGCTCGAGGAGACGCTGCGTGCCTTCGAGGACCTGGTGCGCTGCGGCAAGGTGCGGTACGTCGGCTACTCGAACTACGACCACAGCGCGCCCCTCGATCGCCAGGTGCTCGAGCTGCAGCAGAAGCGCGGCTGGGACGTCATGGTCTCGAGCCAACCGCGCTGGAGCCTGGTGGATCGCCGCATCGAGAAGGCGCACGTGCCGCTGTGCCGCAAGTGGGGCGTGGGCCTGCTCGTCTACTCGCCTCTGGCGCAGGGTGTGTTGACCAACAAGTACGCCGGCGGAGCCACGCCGGCCGGCAGCCGGGCGGCGTCGAAGTTCGCGCACTTCCTCACCCAGGAAAAGGCGCTGACTCCGGAGAACGTTGCCGCCGCCGAGCGCCTGGCCGCGTGGTGCGCGAAGTCGGGAGCGGGCACGCCGGCGCAGGTCGCGCTGGCGTGGGTGCTGCACCACCCCGAGGTGTCGAGCGCGATCATCGGCGCCACGAGCGAGGCGCAGATCGATGAGAACGTGAAGGCGTGCGAGCTCGAACTGTCCGCGGCGCAATGGCGTGAGGTCGAGGCGGCGATCGCGGGCCGGGGCGCGACCGTGCCGGCGACGAAGCGGACGAAGTCCGTGAAGCCTACGGCGTCGCGGAAATCGCCGACAGGGCGCGGCGGGCGCGCAACTGCGCCTCGCCGGACTTGAGGCGCGCATCGTCGTAGGAGCCCTGTTCGCGGGCTGAGATCGCCTGCGACCACGCGACACGCGCCGCGGACAGTTCGTCGCGCGCGCGCGCGACGTCGTCGGCTGCGACCCCGGCCGGCCGCGCCCCTCCGGAAGAGACCCGCTCGATCGCGGCGTCGACGTCCTGCAGCCGGGCCGCGATCGCCGCATTCGTCGAGTCCCAGCCGGCGCGTGACGCCTCGGTGCGGGTATCGATCTCGGACGAGAGGCGTTCGATCTCCCCGGGCAGCGCGCTCGTCGCCGTGAAGACGGTGACCCAGTCGCCCTCCTGCGCCGCGATCCGCGCCCGCTCGAGGTCCCGTTCGATCACCGCGGCGCGCTCGGGGGCGAGCGCTCGCGCCTTCGGGCGGACCCGGGCGTAGGCCTCCTCGAGCGAGGCGATCGCCTGTTCGGCGGGACCTCGATCGGACGCACAACCCGTCCACAGGGCGACCAGCGTGAGCGCGATGGCGGCGGGGAGCAGTCGGGGTCGAACCGGGCGCTTGGACATTGCGACATGGTTGCCCAATCCGGCCTGGAGCGCACGCGACTTCTGCGTGCGTCCGCGAGGGCCCGGCCGTTAGACTGTCGCTGCGCCGCACGCCGCCCGCCCGCGGAGCGGGGCGCAGGGTCCCAACCCCGGAGCCATCTTGATGGATCGCGGCACCGCGCTCGGGCCGTACGTCGTCGTCGACCGCCTCGGTTCCGGCGGCATGGGCGACGTCTACCGAGCGCACGACGCACGGCTCAACCGTGATGTCGCCCTGAAACTCCTGCCCCGCGAATTCGCGCGCGATCCGGAGCGGCTGGTCCGCTTCCGCCAGGAAGCGCTGCATCTCGCCGCGCTCAATCATCCGAATATCGCCACCATCCACGGCTTCGAGGAGGGCGAGGGCGAGACGAACTTCCTCGTCCTCGAGCTGGTCGAGGGGCGCTCGCTCGCCGATCGCATCGCCGACGGTGCGATTCCGCCGGAAGAGGCGCTCGCCATCGCCGCGCAGATCGCCGAGGCGCTCGAGGCGGCACACGAGCGCGACGTCATCCATCGCGACCTCAAGCCCGCCAACGTCATGCTCGGCCCGCGCGGGCGGGTCAAGGTGCTCGACTTCGGTCTCGCCATGGGACGCCGCGCGGGCGGCGCCGCAAAGGCCGTGGAGCAGGCCGGCGGACACCTCGACCTCGATGCGCTCACGCAGTCGCCCGACGGCGCGACGATGGCGCCGCTGGCCCCGGTGACGATGGTCGGTGGCACCGGCGCCGGCAACTCGGATTCCGCCGAGGGAACGCCCGGCTACATGTCTCCCGAGCAGATCGTCGCGGGCGCGCAGGACGCGCGCACCGACGTGTTCGCGTTCGGGGCCGTGCTCTACGAGGCGCTCACCGGCACGCCCGCGTTCCCGGGCGCGAACGTGGGCGAGATGCTGCGCGCCACGCTCGAGAAGGAGCCCGCGTGGGATCGCCTGCCCGAGAAACTGTCGCCCCGCATCCGTGCGCTGCTCACCGGCACGCTCGAGAAGAACATGGCGCGGCGGCCGGCTTCGATCCACGCGCTGCGGGTCGAGATCGAGGACGTGCTCGGCATCCGGCGAGCCGCCGCGCTGCGCGAGGGCGTCGTGGCGGAGATCGCGAACAACCTGCCGCAGCTCCTCACCAGCTTCATCGGTCGCGACACGGAGCTCGCCGCCTGCGGCCCGCTGCTGGCCCGGGCGCGCCTCCTCACGCTCACGGGCTTCGGGGGCAGCGGCAAGACGCGGCTGGCGATCGAGCTCGCCTCGCGGGCGCTGAGCGAGTATCCCGACGGCGCCTGGTTCGTCGACCTCGCGCCGCTGCGCGACGCCTCGCGCATCGAGGCGACGGTCGCGGCCGCGATCGAGGTGCGCGAGGAGCCGGGCCGCTCCCTCACGGAGGCGTTGCTCGAAAGGCTGCGCGGGCGGCGCGCTCTGCTGCTGCTCGACAACTGCGAACACCTGCTCGCGCCGGTCGCCACGCTCGTCACCGTCCTGCTGCGCTCGTCGAGCGAGCTCACCGTCCTGGCGACGAGCCGCGAGGCGCTCGGAGTCGAGGGGGAGAAGATTCGCCCGGTTCCCACCCTCGCGCTTCCCGAGCCGGGACGCAGGGGCGGGGCTGCCGCATTCGAGTCGTTCGAGTCCGTACGGCTCTACGTCGAGCGCGCGAAGCAGGTCGTGCCGGAGTTCGCGCTCACCGACGAGAACGCCGCGACGGTGGGGGAGATCTGCCGGCGCCTCGACGGCATCCCGCTCGCGCTCGAGCTGGCCGCCGCGCGCGCCCGCGTCCTCGGCGTCGAGCAGATCCTCGCCAAGCTCGACGATCGCTTCCGCTTGCTCACCGGGGGCAGCAAGAGCGCGCTGCCCCGCCAGCAGACCCTGCGTGCGACGATCGAATGGAGCTACGAGATGCTGGCGGCGCACGAGCAGGGGTTCTTTCGTCGGCTCGCCGTGTTCGCCGGTGGATGGTCGCTGGAGAGCGCGGTCTCCATGGTCGAGGAGAACGCGGACGAGTTCGAGGTGCTCGACCTGCTCACGCTGCTGTCCGACAAGTCGCTGGCCGTCGTCGATCGCACCAACGCCGATCACCCGCGCTATCGCTTTCTCGAGTCGGTGCGCCAGTTCGCCCTCGAGCGCCTGCGCGAGACCGACGAGGAGCCGGTGCTCCGCGAGCGTCACCTGGCGTACTTCCTCGCGCTGGCCGAGGAGGCCGAGAACCAGTTGACCGGCCCGCGGCAGGCGGAGTGGTTCCGGCGTCTCGAGCTTGACGGCGAGAACATGCTCACCGCCCTGGCCGCGTCGCGGTCGCTTCCCGAGGGTCCCGATCGTGGCGTGCGCCTGGCGGGGGCGGTGGCGCGGTTCTGGTCCGCGCGAGGGCGCTACGTGGTCGGACTGCGGGCGCTCACGACCGCGCTCGCGGTGCAGTCCGAGGCGCACGCGCGCGCCGGAATCGCGGCACCCGACGCGGCCCGGGGGAAGGCCCTCGTGCGCGCGGCCGGCCTCGCACTTTACCTGGGGGATCTCGATGCGGCGGAGCCGCCGATCGCGGAGAGCCTGGCGACCTACCAGGCGCTCGGGGACAAGAAGGGTGTCGCCCGCGCGTTCGCGGCCCGGGCGACCCTGGCCGCGTATCGGGGCGCGATGGGGGAGTCGCGCCAGTATGGCCTGTCGAGTCTCGAGATCTACCGCGAGCTCGGCGAGGCGCGCGGCACCGCCGCGACCCTGCACAACCTCGGATACCTGGCGCTTCTCCAGGAGGACTGGGCTGCCGCCGAGCCGCTCTACGCCGAGGCCGTGGCCATCCTCCGCGGCGTCGGCGACAAGGAACTCATGGCGCTGACGCTGGCGGACCTGTCCATCGTGTCGCACGGCCTGGGCCACGGGGAGCGGGCTCGGTCCGAGCTGGCCGAGGCGTTCGCCCTGGTCGAGGAGGTGACCTCGAAGCGCAGCGGGGCCTACGCGCTCGAGGCGGCGACAAGCCTCGCCGAGCGGCGTGGCGAGACACCGCGTGCGGCCCGCTATGCCGCTGCAGCACAAGCGCTTCGCGATGAAATTGGGTCCCCGCTCGCACCCATTGAGCAGGGCGATCGGGACGCCCGTAGCGCCCGCGTGGCGGCGGCGCTGGGATCAGCGGAGTTTGCCGAGGCCTCCGAGACCGGACGGGGCCTCGGTTTCGAGGCGGCCGTCCGCGACGCCCGCGGCTGGTTGGCCGCGTCCCCGGCGGCGGCAGGAGCGGGTGCCTCCGTCGGTGGGCCCTGAACGGCAAGGTGTGGCGCAGGTTTCAGTTGCCGATCGTCGTCGAACGTGACAAGCTTGTCTCGGCTCTTCCAATTGGTTGCTTGTCACTCGGAAGTGACGCTGGTGATCCTTTCGTGCGGCGGGCTCCGTAGGTCTCGACAACCGATCCCCCCCTCGAGCCGATGGTTCTCAATCAGGCTTTTCTTCCTTTCATCCGTGTCGCGTGGGCGCCGGGTTCCTCCGTCGTCGCCGGCCATCGAGGTGCTTCATGAAGAAAAAGGCGATCGCGTTCCTCCTCGGAATGTTCGCCCTGAACGTCGGGTTCACCCCGGCGGCCGGTGCCGCGCAGCTGCTCTTCGACTACGTCGGATACGACTACGAGTCGCCGGACCCCGATCCGACACAGTTTGGGGAGATCGGAAGCGGTTACGTCAGCCTCGGGGAGGTGCCTGTGCTTTTCGCACCCCTCGTGTTCAATACCGTGGCGAACGAATACACCTATGTGATTTCGGGTCTCACCGCCGTGACGCGTCAGGTCGTCGGACCGTTCATCATCGTCGATTACGCCGGCGGGATGCTCGACGTGTACGAGGATTCCCGGACCCTCGGCACGCCCTATGACTTCGGCGTCAATCCGCCGAACGCCACCGCACCGTCGACCTTCGTCGACGGCACGCACTACCTGAGCGGGGCGCTCACGAACTTCCGATTCGTTTTCAACACGGTCGACAACTCGGGCAGCTTCGAGGCGAACTACCAGGTCGTGGGCGGCAGCCAGCTGTCCAACGTCCCGGCCGACCTGCGTTCGGGTTGGACGTTTGCGGGCACGACTTCGAACGAGCTCAACATGCCTGCGGGCTACGATCACCAGGTCGACGGCCAGGTGCTCGTCGAGCAGGTGGTTCCGACGAAGGACAAGTCGTGGGGCGCTCTGAAGGCCAACTATCGCTAAGGCAGCGTTCGGAGTAATCCGAACCTTATGGGGGTGCAGCCGATGAATCAGTGGAAAACGCGCATCATCGCCGGCATGGCCGCGCTCGCCTTCGCGGGGGCGGCGGAAGCCGGGCCTGTGATCGACTGGGATCCGATCTTCTTCTACGGACCGCCCAGCTCGACGTTCAACAATCAGCCGATCGGCAACCCGCTCGCGGGCCTGGGGACGGTGAGCGATTTCAACGCTCCTTTCGCCTTCCTCGATGCGAGCGATCCGACGAGGGAGTACACGATCGTGATCTCGGGCCTGATTTCGCAGGGCACGACGACGATCGGTGCCCCGGGGCTCCAGTTCTACACGACCAACTACTCGGGCGGCTCGATCCAGATCTACGAGGATCTGACGCCGGATCACGACTACGGGGTCAACCCGCCGAACGCAACGGCGCCGTCGACGTTCTCCGACGGCACGCTGCTCCTCTCGGGTGTGTTCACGCGGTTCGTGGTCCAGACGAACGACTTCACGCAGTTCCAGGTCGGGAATGCCGAAGGGGACATCAGCTGGAACGGTGGCACGCTGATCGACCTCACCATGACCGGCGGGGAGCCCTGCCCGGGCCTGTTCACGGGCGGCCTCACCTGGCGGCCGAGCGTCCTCATCGCCGGCTACCAGTTCCGTCACGATGGCAAGATCGACTTGAATTGCCCGGTTCCGGCCGAAGCCAAGTCGTGGGGCAAGGTGAAGGCGCAGTACCGCTAGCAGCGCGAAGCGCTGAGTTGTTCGATTGGGGCGGCTCCGGCAACGGGGCCGCCCCTTCGTTCGTTCGTCTGTTCGCTTGCTCGTTTGCTCGCCGGGCGTGGGCCTACTGGACCTGGGGCCGCGGCGCGCGGGTCATCCTCGATCGGAAGGCGTGGCCGCCCGGGGCGGAGCCGCCGGGCTGACCTCTGGCGCCCGCCGCCGCGCCTCGTTCGCCGCGATCAACTCGGCCAGAACGGCCTTCTGCAAGTGCAGGCGATTCTCGGCCTGGGCGAGGATCACGCTCTGCGGACCGTCCATCACCGCGTCGGTCACCTCCTCGCCGCGGTGCGCGGGCAGGCAGTGCATGAACAGCGCGTCGGGTGCGGCGAGCGCCATCAGGGCCTCGTTCACCTGGTAGCCCGCGAACGACACGCGGCGCCATGCCGCCTCGTCCTCCTGCCCCATGCTCGTCCACGTGTCGGTGTAGACGACGTCGGCGTCGCGCGCGGCCTCCTTCGGGTCGCGCACGCGGCGGATGCCGCCCTTTGCTCGCGACTCGGCGGCGAGGAACAAGCCCCCGTCGGGCTCGAATCCGTCGGGCGTTGCGAACGTCAGCGAGAACCCGAAGATCGTCGCCGCTTCGAGCCACGAGTGGAGCACGTTGTTGCCGTCGCCCACCCACGCGACCTTGAGCGTGTCGAGGTTCCGCCCGGCGCGCCACAGCGTGTACAGATCGGCGAGGATCTGGCACGGGTGCGAGTGGTCGGTGAGCGCGTTGATCACCGGGACCGTCGCGTGTTGCGCGAGGTCGGTGACCAGCCGGTGGGTGAACGTGCGGATGACGATCGCGTCGCACATCCCCGAGAGGACGTGCGCCACGTCGGGAACGCTTTCGCGGCCATGGGCCGAAACCTCGGCCATGCCGAGGTCGATCGCGTCGCCACCCAGCTCGTGCATACCGACGGTGAACGACACACGCGTGCGCAGCGATGGCTTGTGGAACACGAGCGCGGCCGTCCGTCCCGCCAGCGGGTGGGGCGCGTTGCGCGTGCGGCGATGCGCACGCAGCAGCTCGGCCTGCTGGAACAGCGTCAGGACGAACGCACGATCGAGGCCGATCAGGTCGACCAGATGCGCGGGGACGACGTGGCTCACGCGGGCTCCTTCACCGGCGATGCGGCCGGCGCTTCGGCGGTGTCGGCGATGCCCGGGGCGTGTCCCGAGGGCACGGCGACGAGCGGAACGCTCCAGGCGCGCACGGTCTCCCTCGCGCGCTCGATCGAGCCCGGGGCGAGTTCGATCTCGACGGCGATCTCGTCGCACGCGTGACGGCGGGGGCAAGCGACGCAGTCGGTCCATACCTTCCGCGGCATCGACTCGCGCTGCGCCACCGAGAAGCCCACGCGTTCGAAGAACTTCACCTCGCGGGTCAGCGCGATGACGCGGCCCAGCCCCAGCTCGCGCGCATCGTCGAGCACGCGCTCGACGAGGATGCGGCCCAGGCCCTGCCCGTGCGCCTCGGGACGCACGGCGAGCGAGCGCACCTCGCCCAGGTCGTCCCACAGCACGCGCAGAGCGGCGCAGGCGACGACGCGATCCTCTGCGTCGAGCGCGACGTGGAACTCCCGCACCGAGCGGTACAGCTCGCCGGTCGAGCGCGGCAGCAGCGAGCCGTCCTCGACGTAGCCCGCCATCACGCCGGCGATGCCGGGGATGTCGGCCACGGTGGCGCGGCGGACGCGGGGGGTGACGGGGGTCTCAGCCACCGTTCCTTCCCCCTGCGTCCGCCGCCGCCCGGACGGCCTTCGCCAGCGGCTGGCCGAGGATGCGGATGAACCCCTCGGCGTGCTTCGGCTCGTAGCCGGTCATGTCGAACGAGGCGAGCCCCGCGTCGTACAGCGAACGCGGGCTGGTGCGGCCGATCCCGCGCGCGCGTCCCTGGAACAACTCGACGGTCACACTGCCGGTGACCGGTTCCAGCGCCTTGTCGACGAACGCCGTCAGCGCCTCGCGCAACGGCGCGAACCACTCGCCGCGGTAGACGAGGTCGGCGAAACGCGGACCCAGCTCGGCGCGCGTGCGCAGCACGTCGTGGGTCAGCGTTAGACGACAGAGATCCTCGAGCGCCTCGGCCAGCACCGTGCCGCCCGGGGTCTCGTAGACGCCGCGCGACTTCATCCCGACGACGCGGGACTCGACGATGTCGTCACGGCCCACGCCGTGGCGGCCCGCGATCTCGTTGAGCGCGCGCACCAGCGCGGCGGGGCCCGGGGTGCGGCCGTCGATCGAGACGGGCCAGCCGCGATCGAAGCCGATCGTGACCTGCTCGGGCGTATGCGGACGGTCCGCCGGCGCGGCGGTGAGCCGGTACATGCTCTCGGGGGCCGGCTGCGCCGGATCCTCGAGCGGGCCGCCCTCGTGCGAGATGTGCCACAGGTTCGCGTCGCGCGAGAACAGGTCGGACTTCTTCATGGGCACGGGCAGGCCGTGTTTCGCCGCGTAGTCGAGCGCGTCCTCGCGCGAGACGATTCCCCAGTCGGGATCGCGCCACGGCGCGAGCACGGTGAGGTCGGGGGCCAGGGCCATGTACGTGAGCTCGAAGCGCACCTGGTCGTTGCCCTTGCCGGTGCAGCCGTGGGCCAGCGCGTCGCAACCGAACTGCCGCGCCGCGGCGACCTGCCGCGCGGCGATCAGCGGCCGCGCGATCGACGTGCCCAGGCGATAGATGCCCTCGTACAGCGCGCCGGCGCGCAGCGTCGGGAACGCGTAGTCGTGGGCGAACGTGTCATTCAGGTCCTCGACCACGACCTCGCTCGCGCCGAGCGCGCGGGCGCGGGGCTCGAGTCCGTCGAGCTCTCCGCCCTGGCCGACGTCGCAGCAGTAAGCGACGACCTCGCAGCCGTAGCGGGCCTTGAGCCAGTGCACGATGACGCTGGTGTCGAGTCCGCCGCTGTAGGCCAGCGCGACCTTCTTCACGGGCTTCGTGGTCATGAGGCCATGGTCTCCTCGAGGCGGGTGAGGGCACGGTCGAGGCAGGCGATCGCCGCGGCGATGGTCGCCTCGTCCACGTCGAGCGGCGGCAGGACACGCAACGCGCGGTCGCCGCCGCGCACCAGCAGCAGGCCCTCGCCTCGCGCCGCCTCGACCAGGTCCTTCGGGCCGAAAGGAGTGTCGGGGGCGAGCTCGATCGCGGCCAGCAGGCCGAGTCCCCGCGACTCGGCCAGGCTCTTCGGATGCGCGGCGACGACGGTCTTC
>JBKJNH010000103.1:0-3685 GCA_046596055.1 Candidatus Eiseniibacteriota bacterium | reverse complement strand
GCGTGTAGGCGAGGGACAGGTCGTGCTGGGTCGAGACCGGCTTGGTCGGTACGACCGCGATCTTTCCGGGGCGACCGGAGGAGTGATACTCGAGGGGATCGAACGAGTGGTGCATTCCGTCCTTTCGAAGGTCAGGCCAGGGGGCGCGTGCGGGCCGGCGGCTCGAGCTCGACCTGGAGGGCGATCCCGCCGCTGAAGTCCGCGAGCGTGTCGTCGGGCTGGCGGCCCAGGAGGCCGTCCTCGACGAGGTGGAACACGATCGTCCCGAAGTCCTCGCTGCGGGTCACGCCCCACTCGGTGAACACGGCCCACGCGAGCTCGCCGTAGTCCTGGCGGGCGAGGTCGATGAGGCCGCGGAGCAATTCCTGTCCGCTGACATGGCGGCGCTGGCCGACCACGCGCTGCGTGGTGTGCTCGAGTCCGCGCATCACGAACTCGTAGGCCTCCCGGCGATAGCGCGGGTCCTTCTCGCGAATGGCGTGCACGCGTTCCCAGAAGTCGAAGACGGCGGGTTCCATGGGCGCAGGATAGCTTGCTCAGCCCTTCGGCGGTAGGGCGTCGCTGCGCCGGCGGCGCAGCACGGTGTCGCGGCGCAGGGCGGCCGAGCGCCGCGGGTGATCGAGGTTGAAGTGCAGTCCGCGGCTCTCGGGGCGCTTGCGGGCGGAGCGCACGACCAGTTCGGCGACCAGCGCAAGGTTGCGGACTTCGATCAGGTCCGCGTCGAGGACGTGACGCTCGTAGTCGTGCTCGACCTCGGCGCGGATGTGCGCCAGGCCACGGCGCGCCTTCTCCAGGCGCTCGTCGGTGCGGACGATGCCCACGTAGTTCCACATCAGGCGCCGCACCGCGTCCCAGTTGTGCGTCTTGCCCACGCCCTCGCGGGGCTTGCGCGTGCCGCGCGCGTCCCAGCCGCGCACGGTCGGCAGGCGACCGCCGGCGTCGGCGCGACGGACGCACTGCTCGGCCGCGCGGCGGGCGACGACGACCGCCTCGAGCAGCGAGTTGGAGGCGAGGCGATTGGCCCCGTGTAGTCCGGTGCACGCGACCTCGCCGACCGCGTACAGGCGGTCGAGCGCGGTCCGGCCGTCGAGGTCCGCGCGCACGCCGCCGCACTGGTAGTGCGCGGCAGGGACGACGGGGATCGGCTCCTTCACAGGGTCAAAGCCGAGCTCGCGGCAGCGCGAGACGATGTTGGGAAAGCGGCGCTGCAGGCGTGCCGCGCCGATCGGTCGGCAGTCGAGGAGCACCGAGTCATCGCCGTTCTTCTTCATCGTCGCGTCGATCGCCCGCGCCACGATGTCGCGCGGCGCGAGGTCGGCCTGCGGATGGACGCGCTCCATGAAGCGCGTGCCGTCGAGCGCCCGCAGCACGGCGCCCTCGCCGCGCACGGCCTCGGAGATGAGGAACGACTTGGCCCGCGGGTGATACAGGCACGTGGGGTGGAACTGCACGAACTCGAGGTTGGCGACCGGGGCTCCCGCCCGCCACGCCATGGCGACGCCGTCGCCGGTCGCGATGTCCGGGTTCGACGTGTAGAGGTAGACCTTTCCCGAGCCGCCCGTGGCGAGGACCGTGGCCCGGGCGCGGAACGGCTGGATCTTCCCGCTTTCGCGTTCGAGCACGTAGGCGCCCCACACCGCGTCCCGGCGGCGCGCCCCGCCGGCCGCCCGGCTTTCCTGGCGCGAGCGCGGCGCGAGGTGCGACTCGAGCAGCAGGTCGACGGCGAGGTGGTTCTCGAGCAGCGTGACGTTCGGGTTGCGCGCCGCGGCGGCCAGCAGGGCGCGCTCGATCTCGCGCCCGGTCAGGTCCCCCGCGTGGACGATGCGGCGCGCGGAATGCCCGCCCTCGCGTCCGAGCTCGAAGTCGGCGCCCTCGCGGGTGAAGCGCGCGCCGAAGGCGGCCAGTTCGCGGACCGCATCCGGACCGCCGCGCACGACCTCGCGCACCACGTCCGGATGGCACAGGCCCGCGCCCGCGACGACGGTGTCACGCACGTGCATGGCGAACGAGTCCGTTCCCGACAGCACGGCGGCGATGCCGCCCTGCGCGTAGTTCGTGTTCGACTCGTGATCCTGTCGCTTGGTCACGATCGTCACGCGCGCGCGCTCGGCCACCGACAGCGCGAGGAACAACCCGCCGATGCCGCTGCCCAGCACGAGAACGTCCGCGTCGCGTCCCGGTCCCCCGCCCCTCGTCACCCCGACCTCCCTTGCATTGCGCGATCGATCGCCTGTTCCACCCCGGAAGCGTCCCCCAGCCAGGCAAACTCGACGTCGACGACATGGGCCGCCGAGAGCGCACCCGCCGGGAGCCGCATCGCGTCCTTGGCCGAGACCACGAGCCACGCGCCCGCCCGTTCGGCCGCACGGCGTGCCGCCGCCCACTCCGCCAGCGTGAAGCGATGATGATCGGCGTAGACCCGCTCGTCGATCACTTCGACACCCAGCGAGCGCACGCTGTGCGCGAGGTCCCTGGGCCGGGCCAGCCCGCTGACGCAGACCGCGCGCTGGCCCGCGGGGACGGCGACCGGCGCGCCCGCGCCGCCGGCGCGAAAACCGTCGGGCACGAGTCTCGCGGCGGCGGTCGGCACGCCCGGCGCCAGGATTGCGACGGCGGCGCGCGTCTGCTCGAGGCGCGCGGCGTCCACGCGATCGGCGCGCGTCAGAACGATCGCTCCGGCGCGGACCAGCGTGGTCGGCGCCTCGCGCAGCGGCCCGTACGGGAGCAGGTGGCCGTTGCCCAGCGGGCGAGTCGCGTCGAGCAACACGACATCGAGGTCGCGGTCGAGCGCGTGGTGCGAGAATCCGTCGTCGACGAGGATCGCGGTGGCGCCTGCCGCCCAGGCGCTTCGCACGCCGTCGGCCTTCCGCCGCGCCACGAGGACCGGCGCTGCCGGAACGAGGCGCGCCAGGAGGGCCGCCTCGTCGGTGGCTCCGCCGGCGACCTTGCGCCCGACCTGCCCCGCCACGATGCGCACCGCGAACCCGCGCGCCACCAGGCGCTGCGCAAGCCACGCGGTGCACGGCGTCTTTCCGGTGCCGCCCACGGCGAGGTTGCCGATGCTGATCACCGGCACGGGTACGCGGACGCGCGGCCCGGCGAGGGCGCGCGCTCGCGCCGCGATCGCCAGGCGCGCGTAGGCGCTCTCGAGCGCAAAGCCGGCCCAGCCGGCGACGAAGCCGTCGCCGGGGTCGGAGCGGTCCGGCGGACGCGCGGCCAATCCGAGCGCGTGCGGAAGTCCGCTCATCCCCAGAACCCGCGCGCTTCGAGGAACCCGATCGTCCGGGCCGCGGCCCCGCCCAGGCCCGCGATCGCCTTGCTCGCGCTACCCCGTGCGCGTGCGAGCGTCGCGGGCGTTGCCGCCCAGCGCGCGATCGCCGCGACCGCATCGTGCGCGTCGGCTGCGACGTATCCGGCGTCGCGGGCGACGAGCGCACGCACCGCGTCGACGGTGGTCTCGTGGTGCGGGCCCACGACGACCGCCGCGCGGAGCGCCGCGGGCTCGGCCGCGCTGTGGCCGCCGAGCGGGGCGAACGTGCCGCCGACCACGGCGAGATCGGCCAGCGCATACACGTCGCGCAGGACGCCGAGCGTCGGCGCCCAGGCGACCGGCAGCGGGGCTGCGGTGGCGGACGGCGCGACGGGGCCCGGCCACCCGTGGCCGGGCGACCACGGGGCGACGGTC
>JBKJNH010000156.1:0-4336 GCA_046596055.1 Candidatus Eiseniibacteriota bacterium | reverse complement strand
TGGTGATCGACGTGCGTGACGCCGAGCGCCTGCAACTGCGCCGGCACCTTCACGCCCATCGCCGGCGTCGGGTTGCCGTTCACCCCGTTGTCGATCATCACGACCTGCCCGAGCGGCGAGATGATCACCGCCCCGTCCCCCTGCCCCACGTCGAGATGAATGATCTGGAGGCGCCCGGTGGCCGTCACCGCGAAGGCGGGGAAGGCGATCATCAGCGAAAGACAGGCGGCGAGAGAGGCGGCGAGGACAGGTGCGACGTGCGAGCGAATGGGGGCCATCAATACTCCTGCGCTTCCGGAACGCGTGAAAACGCAGGACGCGCACCGAATCCGGGGACCGGGCCCGGGAGCCCGGTCGGGAATCATGAACTCAAGTCGATGAGTGGGATTTTACCACAGTGGGCAGGACCCGGATCGAGCCGCACCGGGGCTCCTCCAACTGTGAGCCTTTCGGTAACCGATTCAAAACCTATTCAATGCTGCGGCATAATATTGGCATGGTCGCATCGGAGACAACGACGCGGTCTACGACTGGCAGCGCGACACTGGCCTTGACCCGCCTTCGTGGACGCTTCCCGAGAGGGGCTGCGATTCCCGCCAACGAGAGAACCTGCAGTTGGCAGCACGCCTTCTCGCCGACTTCAACCGCGAGTTCGAGTCCGATCTCAACTCGGAACGAAAACACCTCCTCCACAAACTCGTGAAGGAGGTGCGCGTGAAATCCCGTGATACGGCTGAAGTTTGGTACGCCTTCCCGCAGCCGAGAGTTGGGGAAGGCCGGACCGCACACAGCCACATTTGGCTCCGGGCGATGGTCAGTCTGCGAGCGGCGTAACCCATTGCCGCCGCGCGATCGGCGGCTCGGCCAAGACATCCATCGGGCGGGGCCCGATCAGGTGCGCTTTCGCGCCTTCCATGCCCTGGGCTGGCTGCCGTCCCGGGCCAGAACGAGACGCCGACGGAAGTCCACTTCGCACGACCCGCACCGACTCCTACGCCGAGCGGTGAAATTGCAAACTGGCGTGCTCCGCGGTGCGTCGCTCGGACACGTCCATCACCGAGCCTCCCCTTTGCCATACTTCGCCAGCAGCGCCTTGAATCGCGGCCGGTGCAACGGTTTCAGTCTGCAAGCAGGGAAGAACGAACCCTCACACCTTCAGCGTTGCTGCCCGCGCGCCATCCCCTCCGCGCCCGACAGTGCGGAGCGCGCCTCCTCGATCAGTGGAAGCATCTCGGGGTCGGGGCGGGTGAAGGTGGCGGAGAAGAGGTCCCAGTGCCGCCGCGCCTCTTCCACACGCCCCATGCGTAGGTCGAGAAGCACCAAGCGTCGGTGGGCGTAAGAGTAGGCGATACCGGCGTGAGTCGTTAGCTTGCCGATCGGAGACATCGCCAGTTCGAAGTAGACGGCGGCGGAGTCGGGCCTGCCCAGGTTCTCGTACGCCTCGGCGACCAGCCAGCGCTTGAGCACCCGGTTCGAGCCGATTAAGACGAACCCCAGGTCGTCCCCCTGGCGCGCTGACGGTCCTAGAATCCGGACGGTCTCCCCGAAGCGCCGGGCGCGTGTCGCGATCCAGGCCTCGATCAGGATCGGATCCGAGCCGAGTCGGTTCTGCTCGAGTGCGGATCGGGTGCGAACTCTGGCGAGCAGCCTTCGAGCCCGCGCGGTGTCACCGGCCGCGGCTTCCCATAGCCCCTCGGTGACCAGCGCCACGGCCGTCGTTTCGGAACTCGCCACGTCTTCCGGAACCCCGTTCAGGCGGCCGCTGACGACCTCGAGAAGCAGTCGGGTCCGTTTCTGCCCGCGCCCGAGCGACTGGGCGGCTGCGCTCACGCGGCCAGACGCGGCCTGCCCGACAGCCGCCCACGACGCCCCCATGGCGCGCTCATCGGCTGGCGCCTCGGGATCGCGTTCTACGGCCCTACCCAGGCTTTCGGCCGCAGCCCAATCTCCCGCCGCCACGGCGATGTCCCCCGGGGCAATCTGCGCGAACCGTCCCTTGGAGTGTCGTGCCAGCTCACGGGCCTCGGCGACGCGCCCGAGCTCCAGGTGCAATATCATCTGGTTTCTGAGCACCGTCTGGCTCACCCCGACGGCTTGGAGCTCTGCGGCCCGTCGATTGGCAGACAATGCTTCCTCGCGCCTGCCCATACGACTCAGGAATAAACTCCGGCTATTGTGTGCGTAATAATAGGCAGGATCGTGGCGCAGGGCCTGATCGATCGCCTCGAACGCCGCCTGCATATCGCCGCGGTAATACGCCACCATAGCCTTATTGAGGAACCGTCCTGCCTCAGCGACTCGCCTTGGTCGGCGCAAGGCTTCGTCCAAGGCCGCCAGCGCCGAGTCCGGCTCTCCGATGCTGCCGAACGCAAAACCCATAGTAGTCCAAGCGCCAACAAAGTCGGGGTCGAGCGCCAGGGCGCTGCGGGACATGGCGATGGCACCCCGTGCGTCACGCGCGAAGAAGAGTTCCTCCGCCTTGACATTCCGCCTGTAGGCCTCGAACGAGGGCGTCATCATCTCCTGAAGCGGCCGAGTCGCCCGCAGGTCCTGCCGCCGCTCGCCGAGCGCGTCGCGCAGTCGTCGCCCCACACGGCCCACGGTCGGGATCAGCTCGTCGTCGGAGCGGGCCGCTTCGCTCACCGTCGCCAGCACCCGCACACTGTCCGCATCCAGCACCCGCACCACCACCGAATAGCCTTCTCCCAATCGGCTCACGTGCCCCTCGACCACCGCTCGGATCGCACGCCGGTAGGCGAGTTCCCGGGCCAAGGCGGCGTCCACGTGGGTGCCAGGCGGCTTGCCGGCCTGCTCGAGCGCCAGCCGGATCTGATCGTCCGGGACCGTCGCCACGATCGCCGATTGATCGAGCGCCGCGCTGACGAGCAGGCGCACAGCTAGCGCCAAACTGGAGTCATTCGCCGGCCCCTCGAACGCGGCGACCAGAATCCAGTCCTTCTTCATCACGCGCCTCGTCGACGGCCCACCGAATAGTGCGCCAAGATTGTCCCGCTCCTCCCACGCGACGAATGCCGCGACTGCGAGCGCGACCACTGCGGCCGCGGCAAGAGCCCGGCGGCCGCGAACCAGCCGCCACGGACGGGGGGCCGGGCGCGCCATCTCGATGGTCGTGGCGGCAGCCACGGCAGACGACTCGCGGTTGTCCAGCGCCTCCGCGAATGCCGCGAGCGTGCTGAACCGGTCCGCCGGCGTCTTGGCGAGCGCCCGTGCCAATGCCCGCGCGATTCCTGCCGGCACCGTGGGCCGAAGCTCAGCGATTGAGCGCGGCTTCACGCTCAGGTGCTGGTGGACCAGGCTTTCGCCAGTCGGGCCGGTGAACGGCGGCTGGCCCGCCAGCATCTCGTAGAGCATGCACGCCAGACTGTACTGGTCGCTCCGGCCGTCCAGCTTCCCGTCCCCGATCGCCTGTTCCGGACTCATGTAGAGAGGCGTGCCGAGCGTCAGCCCGGTCTCGGTCAGCTTGGTGCCACCCGCCGCCCGGATCGCCCGCGCGATCCCGAAGTCAGCCACGACGGCATGGCCACCGGAGATGAGAATGTTCTCGGGCTTGATGTCGCGGTGCACAACGCCCTGGCTGTGTGCGTAGTCCAGCGCATCGGCCACTTCGCGAATGATCCGTAGGGCGTCATCCAGCGGGAGCTGCTTCTCGCGGCGCAGCCACTCTCGCAGTGACTCGCCTTTGACATAAGGCATCACGTAGAAGAGCTGGCCGTCCGCAGCACCCGAGTCGAAGAGCGGAAGGACGTGCGGGTGATTGAGCTGCGCTGCGATCTCGATCTCGCGCAGAAACCGGTCGCGGCCGATGGCCGCCGCCATCTCCGGGTGGATGACCTTGAGCGCGACCTGGCGGCGATGCCTAAGGTCCTCCGCCAGATGAACGGTGGCCATCCCACCGCGACCCAGCTCCCGCTCGACGCGGTAGCGATCGGCGAGGACATCGCGCAGGCGCTCGAGGGGTGTCGACAGGGCGGAACCTCCGGGGAAGAACGGCGTCCGAGGATAGCACGGTGCGGCGAACCGCCGTTGACTGGGAGCTGCCGACCGCCGAAACGACGAACCCCCGCGACTTGGAGGTCGCGGGGGTCATGACTGCTGGCTCCGCGCCCTGGTCAGTCTGCGAGCGGCGTAACCCATTGGCGCGATCGGCGCCTCGGCCCTAAACGTCCATCGGGCGGATACTCGTCAGGTGCACCTGCGGTCCCCTCGTTCGCCAATCCCGCGGGCTCTCAAGCCATGGAGGCTCCGGGGTACGGCTGCAGTTTGGTGCGCCTTCCCGCAGCCGAGAGCTGGGGAAGGCCGGACCGCACACAGCCAC
>JBKJNH010000013.1:0-2996 GCA_046596055.1 Candidatus Eiseniibacteriota bacterium | reverse complement strand
CGAACACCTGCAGCACGCGGCCACGATCGCAGGAGAGCAGGACGTCTGCGTTCTCCAGGCTCAGCGACAGGTGCAGGTCCTTGCCCGTCGCGACCGGCAACATCATCTCGAGGGCTTCGGCCGCGAGCGGCTGCACCTTGAGGGGCTGCTGGTCCACGGCGAGCTGGCCCGCGTCGATGGCTGCCAGGTCCAGCAGGTCCTTGATCAAGGTCTCCATGCGGGATGCGGCGCGGATGATGCGCTCGCCCAGCTTGGCCGGTGCGAGGAACGGGTCGTCTCCCGCGCGTCCTTCTAGGAACCGCGCCGTCATCAGGATGGTCGTGAGCGGGCTTCGCAAGTCGTGCGCGACGACCGCGACCACGTCCTCCCGTGCGCGCGTCGCCCTCTGCGCCTCGTCCCTCAAGCGGTCGCTCTCGACGGCCATCGCCGCGAGCTGGTCGGCCTGCTGCTTCAGCCGGATGTGATTCCGGATGCGCGCCAGCGTGATCGGGATCGAGAACGGCTTGGTGACGTAATCGACCGCGCCCAGATTGAGGCCGAGCTCCTCGTCGTGCTCCTGGTCGTTCGACGTGAGAAAGATCACCGGGACGCCCGCGGTGCGCGGGTCGTCCTGCAGGTGCTGCAGGACCTCGCGCCCGTCCATCCCCGGCATCATCACGTCCAGCAGGATCAGATCCGGCGGGTGGGCGGCGACAATCTTGAGCGCCTTCTCGCCGCTGTTCGCCACCTTCACTTTGTACTGACCCTTCAGGAGGGTGCTCATCAACGCAAGGTTGTCGGGCGTGTCGTCCACCACCAGCACCGTCGGCATGTCGGCAGCGTCGAATACCCGCCACGGCTGCTTTTTCTCGAGGGCCGGCGTACGGAACGGGCGGGGAGTGTCCATGGCTACGACAGGACCTCGGAAGCCTGGCGGAGAACCGCGACCGCGCCGTCGAAATCGAACGAGGCGATGGCGGACTCGAGCCGACGATACTCACGCGGAAATGCCGCATGGAGCAGGTCGGCGTTGTCGCTCAGGACGTCGGCGGCTTCCGCGTCGCCTTCGACGAGGAGGCCTTCGAGCCGGGCGCACACCGTCCGCAGGCTCTCGGCGTCCACCGCGATCTGCGTCCTCTCCTCGCGGAGGGGAAGCGCGCGGTCCAGGCTCGCCACGAGCCCGCCGAGCGTGGTCTCCAGCTGGTCGACCAGCGCGTTCGTCCGCCCGCGCGGCTGGCGCTCCCGGATGGCCCGCTCGACGTCGGCCGCAAGCGCGACCACCGAGACGGCGCCGATGTTGCCGGCAACGCCTCTCGTGGTGTGCGCGATGCGCTCGGCGGTGCTCAGGTCTTCGGCTAGGAGCGCGGCGCGGATCTCTCCCGTGGCCTTGCGCTGGCCCGCCAGGAAGCGATGGAGCATCGATAGGTAGAGCGCCTTCTTACCGAGCACGCGGCGCAACCCGGCGGTGACGTCGAGCCCGACGATCCCCGCGGGCAGGTCGATCTCAGCGGGCGCCGGAGCCGCGACGGGCGGAAGCTTGCCTGCGTTCTGCCGTGGTTTGATCCACTTCAGCAGCGCCTTCCAAAGCTCGTCCGGCTCGATCGGCTTGGTGACGTGGTCGTTCATGCCCGCCGCGAGGCAGCGCTGGCGATCGCCGTCCATCGCGTTCGCGGTCATGGCCACGATCGGCAGCTGCGCGAACTGGGGAAGCTTGCGGATCTCGCGCGTCGCCGTCACGCCGTCCATCACCGGCATCTGCATGTCCATGAGGACGATGTCATAGGGCGCCTCCTGGACCATGCGCACCGCCCGCTCCCCGTTCTCGGCGAGGTCGACGTACAGGCCGGCGTCGCGCAGGAGATCGGTCGCGACCTCCTGATTCAAGTCGTTGTCCTCCACGACGAGGATGCGGGCGCCCTTGATGGTGGCCATGCTCGCGGGGGCGAGCGGCGGCTCGTCCCCCATCTCCCGACGCTCCGAGGCGGTGTCACCGAGCAGACGGGCCACGCTGTCGAACAGCGTCGACGCGCTGACCGGCTTGATGAGCACGTCCACCACGCCCGCCTTCTCGGCGCCCTTGATGATGTCCTCGCGGCCGTGGGCGGTCACCATGACGATCCGTGGCGTCCGCACCGCGCCGCGGGCGCCCAGCCGGCGCGCCGCCTCGATGCCGTCCATGCCCGGCATCAGCCAGTCCAGGAAGACGACGTCGTAGGGCTTGCCTGCGGCCTCCGCGCTCTCCACGAAGTCGAGCGCGGCCTGCCCCGACGAGGCCACGTCGGGGACGAAGCTCATGCTGGTGAGCAGGTCGGCGAGCACCATGCGCGCGTTCTCGTTGTCGTCCACGACGAGCACACGGCGGCCCTGCAGGTCGCCGCTCAGCAGCAGCGGGCGATGCACGCGGGCGCCCTTGCCGACACGCGCGGTGAACCAGAACGTGCTTCCGCTGCCATAGGTGCTGTCGACCCCCACCTCACCGTGCATCAGCTCCGCGAGCTTCTTGGAGATCACGAGGCCGAGGCCGGTGCCGCCGTACTTGCGCGTCGTCGAGGTGTCGGCCTGCTGGAACGACTGGAACAGGCGCCCCCGCTGCTCGTCGGTGATGCCGATGCCGGTGTCCACCACCGCGAAGTAGAGCAGCACGTCCTCGTCGGTCTGCTCTCGCATGCGGACGACGATGCCGATTTCGCCCATCTCGGTGAACTTCACGGCGTTGTTCGCGAAGTTGATGAGGATCTGGGCGAGGCGCAGCGGATCTCCGACGAGATCGATGGGGATGTCGCGGCCGATGTCGAAGATGAGCTCGAGCCCCTTCGCCGTCGCTTTCTCCGAGATGAGGTTCGCGACGTTGTCGAGGACCTTCTCGAGGTCGAACGGGATCTGCTCGACGGTCAGCTTGTCGGCCTCGATCTTCGAAAAATCGAGGATCTCGTTGATGATGCCGAGCAGGTGCTGCCCGGAGCCCTGAATCTTCTTCAGGTAGTCGCGCTGGCGGGGGGTCAGCTCCGTCTTCAGCG
>JBKJNH010000329.1:0-5077 GCA_046596055.1 Candidatus Eiseniibacteriota bacterium | reverse complement strand
GCGGCCGCCGCATGGAGGTCCCGCGGCGGCCGCCGCTCCGGTCCCTGACGGAGCGCCGCGGATCGTCCGAAGTCCCGTTCGCCCCCGCCTTCGCCCGGTCCGCGCCGGACGCTCGCGGGGCTTCCGCCCCTCCACCACGGCCACGGCCCGCCCCCGCGGGCCCGTCCGGAGGGCACGTGCCGAGCAACGCCCCGCGTCGCCGCCTCTTTGCGGCGGCGGTCTTCGTCCTTCTCGCCGGGTCCGCGGTCACGCTGCGGCTCGCGTTCCTTCAGCTCGTCCGCCACGGCCACTACGCCGAGCGCGCCGAGGTGAATCAGCGCGAGCGCGAGGCGCTGCTGCCCGTGCGCGGGACGATCCGCGATCGCGACGGCCGCCTCCTCGCCCAGGACGCGCGCACCTACACGATCGTGGCCGAGCCGCGCCGCATGGACGATCCCGCGCGCGCCGCGCGCCGCATCGCCAGGGCCCTCGACCTCGACCCCGACCGTCTCGCCCGCGAGTTCAAGAAGCGTCCCGGATTCTGCTACGTCGATCGCAATCGCTCGCCGCAGGACGCCCAGATCGTGCGCGACTCGCTGGCCTCGGGCGCGTGGAAGGGCCTCGTGCTCCACGCCACGGTGCGCCGCGACTACCCTGCCGGGGCGGCGCTGGCGCAGATCACCGGGAGGGCCGATATCGACAACCGCGGGATCGAGGGGATCGAGTACCAGTTCGACTCGATGCTGCGCGGCGAACAGGGCTGGCGCACGGTGCTGGCCGACGGCCGCGGGCGTCACGTGGGCCTGCCCGGTTGGTCGCAGCGGAAGCCCGTCGACGGACACTCGATCGAGCTCACCGTCGACGCCGACATCCAGAGCGTGGTGAGCCAGCGCCTCCTCGCCGCCGTCGACACGCTCAAGGCGGTCAAGGCGATCGCCGTGGTGCTCGACCCGTGGACCGGGGAGATCCTCGCCGCCGCCTCGGAGCCACAGGGGGCCGATGGCTCGATCCGCAACCAGGCGATCACCGACCAGTTCGAGCCGGGCTCGACGTTCAAGATGGTCGTCGTCTCGGCCGCGCTCGAGGAGGGGAAGGCCGGGCCGGAGGACGTCTACGACGCCGAGAACGGCGCCTACTCGTTCGCCGGCTCGACGATCCGCGATTCACACCCGTACGGGTTGCTCAAGCTGCGCGATGCCGTGCGCGTCTCGAGCAACATCGTCGCCGGCAAGTTGGGTCTCGAGATCGGCGCGCAGACCATGTACGACTACTCGACCGCGTTCGGCTTCGGCGCGCTCACCGGCGTCGAGTTTCCGGGCGAGACGCCGGGGCTGCTGCGCCACCCGTCCCGCTGGTCGGGCCGCTCGCTGCCGACGATCGCGATGGGGCACGAGATGTCGGTCACCGCGCTCCAGCTCGCGCTGGCCTACGGCGCCGTGGCCAACGGCGGAACGCTGATGGCACCGCAGATGCTCAAGAGCGAGAGCGACGAGAAGGGAAACGTCCTGCGCGTCGCCGAGCCGCGCCCCTTGCGCACGGTGATCTCGGAGGAGACCGCCGCTGCGATGCGGACGATGCTCACCGCGGTCGTCGACTCGGGGACGGCGAAGAAGGCGCACCTGCCCTGGTCGGCGGTCGCGGGGAAGACGGGGACGGCGCAGAAGTTCGACACCGTGCTGCATACCTACAGGAGCCGCAAGTACCTGGCCTCGTTCGTCGGCTTGCTGCCCGCCGACCGGCCGCGGCTGGTCTGCGTGGTCATGATCGACGAGCCGCAGAACGGCTACTACGGCGGCGACATCGCGGCCCCGGTGTTCAGAAACATCATGGAGGACCTGTATCGCCTGCGCGGCGGCCCGCTGGCGCCCGCGCCCGAGCGGGCGCGCTTCGCGCCGCCCCGGCCGCGCGACGTGGCGGTCCCCGGCGTGCGCGCGCTGCCCATCGCTGGAGCGCGTACGGCCCTGCGCGACGCCGGCCTGCGCGTGCGGATCGAGGGGGACGGCAGGCGCGTGCTCGCCCAGCATCCGGCCGCCGGTGCGCGCGCCGAGCGCGGCACGGTCGTCGTCCTGGCGACGCGACCGCGCCGCGACGTCGTGCCCGACGTGACCGGGCTCACCGCGCGCGACGCCCTGACCACGCTCGCCGAGTACGCGCTGCCGGTGCGGGTCGAGGGGCGCGGGCTCGTCGTGCGGCAGTCACCTGCCCCGGGCGCGCCGTTCGGGCGCGGGGCCTCGTGCGTGCTGGTGTGCGCGGAGCGGACGGCGCTGGCCTCCGCGCGCGGGGCCGATTGAACGCGACCCGCGGTCCCTGGCCGCTGTCGTGGGACCAGTTCCTGCTCGCGCTCGGCGTGAGCGACGACGCGGTGCGGGGGACGGCGCCCGGCGCCGTGGCCGGCGCTGCGTACGACTCGCGCCGCGTACGCGAAGGGGATGCGTTCTTCGCGCTGCCCGGGATGGCGACGGCCGGCGCGAAGTTCGTCTCCGAGGCGGCATCGCGCGGCGCCGCCTGCGTCGTGGCCGAGGCGCCGACCGGCGTTCTCGACACCGCGCTTCCGGCGGGACGGTCGACCAGCGAGGTGATCGTCGGCGAGGCGCGCCGGGCCCTGGCCGAGGCGGCGCTCGCCCTCTACCGCGATCCCTCGACGCGCCTCAAGCTCGTGGGCCTCACCGGGACCAACGGCAAGACGACGACCGCGTTCCTCACCCGCGCCATCCTCGCCGAGGCGGGGATCGCAGCGGGCCTGGTCGGGACGGCTGGCCACGACGCCGGCGACGGGCTCGTGCCGTCGGCGTTCACCACGCCCGAGGCCCCGGACCTCATGGACCTGCTCGACGCGATGAGCGTGCGCGGCCTCGCCGCCTGCGTGATGGAGGTGTCGAGCCATGCGCTCGCGCAGCGCCGCGCCTACGGGCTGTCGTTTGCAAGCGTCGTGTTCACCAACCTGACGCGCGACCACCTCGACTACCACGGCACCGAGGAATCCTACCTCGCAGCCAAGCTGCGCCTGTTCGACGGCGGCAACGGCGGCACGACCGCCGGCGTCACCGCCGTCGTTCATGCCAGCGACCCGCACGCCGTCGACGTGATCGCCGCCTGCACGAAGGGCGGGATGCGCGTGGTCCGCTTCGCACTCGAAGGTGCGGCCGGCGCCGCCGACGCCGAGCTCGTGGCGCGGGACGTCGCCCTGGCGCCGCGCAGCTCGCGCTTCACGCTGGTCGAGCGCGCCCCGGGCCGCGAGCCGGTGGCGACGGCCCTGACCCTGCCGATGGCCGGGCGCCACAACGTCGAGAACGCGCTGGCGGCGTGGGGCGCGGCGACCGCGCTCGGCGCGTCGACCATGGCGGCAGCTCGGGCGCTCGGGCGCTTCGCCGGCGTTCCCGGCCGGCTCGAGGCGATCGAGGCGGGCCAGCCGTTCGCGGTCTTCGTCGACTACGCGCACACCCCCGATGCGCTCGAGCGCGTGCTGGCCGCCGTGCGCGCGACCCTGCCCACGGGCGCGCGGCTGGGCGTGGTGTTCGGATGCGGCGGCGATCGCGATCGCGGCAAGCGAGGGATGATGGGTCGCGCGGCCGTGCGCGGCGCCGACTTCGCGATCGTCACCGACGACAATCCGCGCAACGAGAGTCCCGCGGTGATCCGCGGCGAGGCGATGAAGGGCGCGCTCGCCGCGTTCGGCGCGGGCGAGGCGCCGGCCGGCGCGGCCGCGCCCGAAGAGATCGCCGGTCGCCGTCGCGCGCTGGAGGCGGCGTTCGCCCGGGCGGGCGTGGGCGACGCGATCGTGATCGCGGGCAAGGGTCACGAAGTGACGCAGAGCGTCGCGGGCAAGTCCGTTCCGTTCGACGACCGGGCCGAGGCGCGTCGCGCGCTCGAGGCTCTCGGTTACACGACGGGCTTCGCGCCGCCGAACGGCGAGGAGCGCGCGTGAGCCGCGAGTGGACCCTGCTCGACGTGAGCCGCGCCACCGGCGCGGAACTCGCCGCCCCGTTCGCAGGCGCTGTCGCGGTCGCCGTCTCCGGCGCCGCGCTCGACTCTCGGCGGCTCGCGCCCGGACGGGTTTTCGTCCCGCTGCCGGGCGCGCGCACCGACGGCCACGCGTTCGTCGCCGCCGCGCTCGCCGGGGGCGCGACCGCGTCGTTCTGCCGGGCCGATCGCCACGCCGAGGTCGTCGCGGCCTGCACGGCCGCCGGCGTCGACGCGAACGGCCGCCTGCTGGTCGTTGCCGACGCGGCTGCCGCGTTGGGCGCGTGGGCCACGGCGCGCCGCCTGGCGTGGACGGGGACGCTGGTCGGCCTGTGCGGCAGCAACGGCAAGACGACGACGAAGGAGATGCTGGCCTCGATCTTCGCGCAGCGCGCACCGACCGGCCGCACCGAGGGAAACCTCAACAATGAGCTCGGCGTGCCGGTCACGCTCACGCGGCTGGCGGCGGTCGAGAGCTACGCGGTGGTCGAGATCGGTATGAACCATCCGGGCGAGGTCCGCGCGCTCGCGCAGCTGGCGCGCCCCACCGCGGCGGTGATCACCAACGTCGGCCCCGAGCACCTCGAGGGCCTGGGGTCGCTCGACGCGGTCGCCCGCGCCGAGGCCGAGGTCGGCGAGGCGCTCGCTCCCGGCGCGCCGCTCGTCGTCCCCGGCGACGATGCGCGCCTGGCCGCCTGTGTGCGTTCGTTCCCCGCGCGGCGCGTCACGTTCGCGCTCACGTCGGGATCCGACTACGTCGCGACCGACATCGAGCTGCTCGGCGTCGCCGGCGCGCGCTTCAACGTCGCCGGCTTCCCGCCGCTGTCGATCCCGGTGCCCGGCCTGCATTCGGTGAAGAACGCGCTCGCCGCCGTGGCCTGCGCGCACGTCTCGGGAATCTCGCCCGAGGAGTGTGCGCACGGCCTCGCCACGATGACGCGTCCCGCGGGCCGGACCGAGGTCGAGGTGCGCGGCGGGGTGACGCTCCTGCTCGATCACTACAACGCGAATCCGGCGTCGCTCGACGCCGCGCTCGACCTGCTCGAGTCGTGGCCCGGCGCGACGCGGCGCTACGCGGCGCTCGGCGACATGCTCGAGCTGGGCGCGACCGCGCCCGACTGGCACGCCGCCGCCGGAC
>JBKJNH010000289.1:0-7935 GCA_046596055.1 Candidatus Eiseniibacteriota bacterium | reverse complement strand
CTGCCGTCGGTGGCCATGGGTGCGGCCGGGCTGTCGGGATCGGTCGCCGTCGACGGCGACTTCCGCTGGACGTACTGGCTGCTCGCGGTGCGCTCGACGGTGGATCGGAACTGGGGCGGGTCGCCGGGCATCGTCACCGGCGGGAAGCCGATTCGGTGCACGGTCTACTTCCGGGTGGATCGCGCGGGCCGGGTGGGCAACGTGAAGCTGACCGAATCTTCGGGCGTGGCATTCTTCGACCAGAAGGCGCTGCGCGCCGTGACCGTCTCGGATCCGCTGGTGCGGTTGCCCGAGGATTACGCCAATGACTGGGTGGGAGTGCACTTTGGCTTTGAATACTCGGATCTGTAACCGGCTCCTGTCGGTGCTCGCTGTTCTGATTGCGCTGACGTCGGCGCCGGCTGCGCGGGCGCAAGATGAGGTGCGTATCGACCTCGAGGCCGGCGGTGATCGCAAGATCGGCATCCTGGTCGAGAGCTTCGTGCCGGCCGGGGATCGCGCCACGGCCCGGCCGAAGGCTGTCGAGGCCGATCCCATCCTGGCGAACGACCTCGAGAACTCGACCGTGTTCGCCGTCGCGCGCGCCTGGGACGCCGCGAGCGCGTCGCCGCAGGGCGTGACCGCGGTGGTCAGCGCCACCCTCACCGTCAAGGGCACGACCCTCACGCTGAGCGGCCGCCTCTCCGACTTCCCGGCCCGGCGCTTGATCGCCAAGAGCGAGTACCGCGGCACGACCGCCGAGTTGCGGCGCCTCGTGCACCGCTTTGCCGACGACGTGATCCTGCAGCTCACGGGTGAGGCCGGAGTGTCCCAGACGCAGATCGCGTTCGTCATGAAGGCGGCGAAGAGCTCCGAGTTGTGGGTCGTCGACGTCGATGGCCACGGCGCCCGCGCGCTCACCGCGTTCAAGGCGCCGATCACCTCGCCATCGTGGTCGCCGAATCGCGCCGACGTCGTGTTCTCGTCGTTGCGCGGCGCGGGCTGGAATCTGTACGCGGTTCCCCATCGTGGCGGCGCGGCGCGCCAGCTCACGCGCAGCGGGACGCTCAATATCGCTCCTTCATGGTCGCCCGACGGCGGCAGCATCGCCTACGTGTCGAACAAGGACGGCAACAGCGAGATCTACGTCGCAAATGCCGACGGGTCGGGGCCCCGCCGGCTGACGTCGAACCGGGCGATCGACACGTCGCCGGCGTGGGCGTCCCACGGGCAGCAACTGGCGTTCGCGTCGGATCGCGGCGGCAGCGTGCAGGTGTACGTGATGGATCGCGACGGCGGCAACCAGCACCGGCTCATCCAGGGATTCTCGTACTCGGACTCGCCGGACTGGTCGCCCCGCGGCGACCGCATCGCCTTCGTGGTCCGCACCGGTGGAGGCTTCGATCTCTACGTTGCAAATGCGGACGGCTCGAACGCGCGTGCCGTGGTGACCGGCGGTGCGAACGAGAACCCGCGCTGGGCGCCCGACGGGCGGCAGATCGTTTTCAGTTCCAACCGCGGGGGCGGACGCGGCCTGTGGATCACGGACCTTCGGGGCCGGTCGATCCGCAAGCTCGCCGTGCCCGGGGCCGTTGCGGCGAACCCCGCATGGTCGCCGCGCCCGGTGCAGACGCCGGGATCGACTCTGGGCAGCTCCGCTGCCCCCAACCCAGGGAGAACGAACCCATGACCCACAACGCCCGCTTTGTTTCGCGCGCCGCACTGGCGCTGCCGCTGCTCGCCCTCCTCGTCCTCGTCGGCTGCTCGAAGAAGAAGGAAGTGGCGGAGGCCACGCCGCCGCCGCCGCC
The DNA here is from genome assembly GCA_046596055.1 of Candidatus Eiseniibacteriota bacterium. GTDB lineage: Bacteria > Eisenbacteria > RBG-16-71-46 > RBG-16-71-46 > DASYSL01 > JANPEF01. The sequence goes on along the minus strand of JBKJNH010000289.1, from coordinate 6,148 downwards.
CCCGGTCGAGTCCTCTCCGACCCCCGCGCCGCCGCCGACGTCGACCGAGCCCGCGCCGGCCGAGAACGCTCCGACGGTGCAGGACCAGTTGCGGGACGTGTTCTTCGACTATGATGCCGCGGCGCTGTCGTCCGAGTCGCAGGCCACGCTCGACGCCAACGGCAAGGTGCTGCTCGACAACGCGAACGTCTCGGTGCAGATCGAGGGCCACTGCGACGAGCGCGGCACCGTCGAGTACAACCTGTCGCTCGGCGATCGCCGTGCCCAGTCGGCGCGCGACTACCTCGTGCGCTACGGCGTGCCGGCTGCGCGCGTCTCGACCGTGTCCTACGGCGAAGAGCGTCCATTCGCCACCGGCGGCGACGACGCCGCGTGGGCGCAGAATCGCCGCGCCCACTTCGTGGTCCGGTGACGCCCGCCGCCCCCCGCGGCCTCGCCGCGGCGAGTGCGATCCTCGCGATCGCGCTCGTCGCGGCACCGGGCTGCTACTCCAAGCGATTTCGCACCATCGAGGAGTCGATCACGTCGTTGTCGCGACAGGCCGATTCCCTCGCGGCCGAGCACGATCGCACGCGCGCCGAGCTCGACGCGACGCGCGCCGAGCTGGGTCAGACCACGCGTTCACTGCGCGCGGGCAGCGAGACCTCGGTGCAGGAGATGGGGACGCGCATCGAGCAGATGGAGGCGCGCCTCGAAGAGCAGTCGCAGCTCCTGAACGAGATCCAGCAGCGGGCCCGTACGCGCAGTCTCGGCCTCGACTCGACGAGCGTGGGGGGCTCGAGCACGGCGCCCCAGCCCGGCGCCGCGAGTGCGACGAAGGCGACCGCCGCCGCGAACCCGGGGGACGTCCGCGTCGATCCGACCGCCGCCTACGACCAGGCGGTCGCGGACTTCACGCAGGGGCGCTTCCCGCTGGCGCAGCGCGAGTTCCGTGAGTTCGTCGGCACCTACGGGGCGAGCGACCTGGCCGACAACGCGCAGTACGGCATCGGTGAGTCGTTCTACGCGCAGGGCCTGTACGACTCGGCCGCGGTCGAGTACCGACAGGTCGTCGATCTCTGGCCGTCGGGGGATAAGGTGCCCGCGGCGCTGTACAAGCTCGGCGTCACGTACCAGAAGATGAACCTGCCTGCCGAGGCGAAGACCACCTACAGCACGCTGGTCGAGAAGCACCCACGTTCGGGCGAGGCCAAGCTCGCTGCCGAGCGCCTGCGCGAGTTGGAGAGCCGCTGAGCGTGCGCACCGGGGGTTGGGCGGAGAACGCCCGCGCCTGGGTGCGCTACGTGGATCACGATCCGCACCGGACCGCGTTGCTGGACGACGCGGTCCGTCGTGTGACACAGGGCGTCCGTGGAGAAGCCTGGCTCGATGCCGGCTGCGGCGAGGGTCGGGCGGCGCGGGCGCTGGCCGCCCGCGGGGCGCGCGTGCTGGGCGTCGACGTCGCCCCCGGCCTGATCGCGGCGGCGCGCCGGCGCATGCGCGCCCTGCCGACGGCAGAGCGGTCCCGGCTGGCCTTCTCGACCGGCGACCTGGGCGCCCGCGGACTGCTCGACCCCGGCGCGCTCGACGGGGTCCTGTGCGTGCTCGCGCTCATGCACGTCGCGCGCGAGCGGCCCGTGCTGGCCGCGTGGGCCCGGGCGCTGCGTCCGGGTGGGCGGCTGGTCCTCGTGCTGCCGCATCCGTGCTTCATGGGCCCCGACACGATGTGGGGCGCGACGCTGCCGCAGGTGCCCCGCGGCGCGCCGACGCTCGATCACCTGCGCGTCGGGTCGTATCCCGCACGCGGTCGGCAGACGTTCCGCTTCTCGCCGGAGTTTCCCGCCACCACCGTGAATCACCATCGTTCGCTGGCTGCGTTGTCGGCCGGGCTCGCCGCGCACGGCTTCCTGACGCGGCGCTTGTTCGAGCCTCGGCCAACGGGGCGGGGGCGGGCGGCGGCCACCGGCGCCGACCCGGCGTGGGAGGCGCGGCGGCGCATCCCGTTCTTCCTCGTGTGGGAAGCGGTGCGCGCGAGCGGCGCTCCGTTGTGAGCCTCCGAAGCGTTTGCTAGACTGCGCCCGGCCGCACCGAGCGCCGCCCGTCCACTCCCCGTACACGAGCCCACTCCATGGCCGAATCGACTCCGACCGCCGCCGGCCCGCCCGCCGCGATCACGCCCGTCGCGCTCGACGAGGCGCTGTCGCGCTACGTGCGGCTGCCGACGTTCCCGCTCGCGGTCTCGTGGGTGGCGCGGATGGAAGACGTGCCCGCGAAGCTCAAGCGGCCGAAGCAGGACCTGGGGATCGAGGTCGCCGTGTGCCAGACGTTTGCGCTGGCACGGCGCTACGGCTGGGGTCTGGCCGTGGCTCGCGAGGACCTGTCGTGTCCGCTGGCGGCCGTCGCGTTCGGCTACGAGGCATCGCTGCCCTTCTACGACGAGGGTAACCTCTGTGTCGAGATGTACACGAAGGACGCCGCGGCGGGCGCGCGCTCCGAGGCCGCCATCCCGAAGTTCGCCGTCGGCCACCACGCCGCGCTGCTCGTCGCGCCGCTGGCCCGCGCGCCGTTCACGCCGGACGTCGTGGTCGTCTACGCCAACGGCGCGCAGGTCATGCGCCTCCTCGCCGCGGCCCTCTATTCACGCGGCGGCACGCTCGCCAGTCACCATGCCGCGCGCGTCGACTGCGCCGAACTGGTGATCCGCACGCACCAGGCCGGCGAGCCGCAGGTCGTCCTGCCGTGCTACGGCGATCGCATCTTCGGCCAGACCGGCGACGACGAAATGGGCTTCGCGTGGCCATGGTCGTGGACGGCGGACCTCATGGAGGGCCTGGAAGGCACGCAGAAGGGCGGCGTGCGCTACCCGGTCCCGTCGTTCCTGCGCTACACCGGCGAGTATCCCGCGACCTACGAGCGCCTGAAGGCGATGTGGAAGGAGAACGCGTGAGCGAGCCCGGGCGCGCCGACGCGATCATCGTCGGGGCCGGCTGCATCGGCGCCTCGATCGCCTATCACCTCGCGTTGCGCGGCCTGAAGCCGCTCGTCCTCGAGAAGGAGAACGCGCCCGGCCTCGGCTCGACCGGTCGCTGTGCGGGCGGCGTGCGCCAGCAGTTCTCCTCGCCCGTGAACGTCCGCGTGAGCAAGCTGTCGATCGAGGCCTTCGCCCGCATGAACGACGAGCTGGCCTACGAGGGCGACCTGTACTGGCCCGTCGGCTACCTGTTCGTCCTGTCGGACCCCGTGCGCTGGGCCGCGTTCCAGGCCGGAGCGGCGATGCAGCGCGAACTGGGCGTTCCGGTCGAGCTGCTCGCGCCGGCGGACGTCGCGCGGCGCTGGCCGCTGCTGGCGACCGACGACCTCATCGGCGCGACGTTCTGCCCGACCGACGGACTGGCCGATCCGCACGGCGTGACCGCCGCCTACTGCGCCGCCGCGAAGCGGCTGGGTGCGCGCTTCGAGTACGAGCGCGAAGTGAACGCCGTCCACGTCGAGGCCGGGCGCGTCGTCGGGGTGTCGACCGCCGCGGGCCGCGTCGATGCGCCCGTCGTGATCAATGCCGCCGGACCGCATGCCGCCGGGGTCGCCGCGCTCGCCGGCGTCGAGTTGCCGGTCGTGCCGGTGCGGCGCCAGATTTTCACGACTCAACCGCTCGACTGGATTCCGCTCGACTTCCCGATGGTCGTCGACATGGCCAGCGGCCTCTACATGCACAAGGAGAGCGGCGGGTTGCTGCTGGGGCTCGCGGACAAGGCCGAGCCGCCGTCGTTCGACCTGCAGGTCGATCTCGACTTCCGCGACCGCGTGTTCCTCGCCGGCATGGAGCGCATGCCGCGCCTCGAGGACGCCGCCTACCGCGCGGGCTGGGGTGGCAGCTACGAGGTCACTCCCGACCACAACGCGATCCTCGGGCCCTCCGGCGTCGAGGGCTTCCTGCTCGCCAACGGGTTCTCGGGCCACGGGTTCATGCACGCGCCCGCCGTCGGCATGCTGCTCGCCGACTGGGTGCTCGACGGCCGTCCGCGCTTCGACGTGTCCGAACTCGGCCTGGCGCGGTTCTCGGGCCGCGCGCTCGAAGCCGAAGCGAACGTGATCTGACGATGCGTCCCGACGATCCCTCGCACGCGCTCCAGGAGCGCCTCTCCCTCGATCCGACCGCGTTCGTCGCGCCGGGCGCAACCGTCGTCGGCCGGGCCACGCTGCACGCGCGCTCGTCGGTGTGGTTCTCGGCGGTCATTCGCGCCGACATGGACACCGTCGTGCTGGGCGAGGAGTCGAACCTGCAGGACGGCGCGGTCATCCACGTCGACCACGGCTTCCCGACGACGATCGGGCGCCGCGTGACGATCGGCCACCGCGCGATCGTCCACGCCGCGACGGTCGAGGACGGTTGCCTGATCGGCATGGGCTCGATCGTGCTCACCGGGGCGCGCGTCGGGGCCGGATCACTGGTCGCCGCCGGCGCGCTCGTGCGCGAGGGCCAGGTGATTCCGCCGGGCTCGCTCGTCGTCGGCGCGCCGGCGCGCGTGCTCGGCCCGGTCAAGCCCGAGCACACCGCGGCGATCACGAGCGGCGTCGATCACTACGTGGCCCTCGGCGCGGCCTACCGCGCCAGGGGCTACGCCGCGAGCTTCCCGATGGGAGAGGCGGGCCTGGTGCAGAAGGCGCTGGCGCGCGAGGGCGAGGTCGCCTGGTTCGGCCTCCTGTCGCTCCTCGAACTGTCGCCGGCGCGTCTCGCCCAGGAACTCGAGTCCGTGCCGCACGCACGGTTGGCCGCGAAGCCGGCTGCTGGTGGCTGGAGCGCGCTCGAGGTGCTGGCGCACCTGCGCCACGCCGAGGTCGAGGTCTTCGCCCCGCGACTCACCACCCTGCTCGACCCGGCCGCCGACGGCACGGCGATCCTCGCCGGAGCGCGCGCCGGCGAACTCGATGCGCGGAACGCCGCGTGGGCCGCCGCGCGCGACGACGCCGCGACCGATCCCGCCGCCACGCTGGCCGCGTTCGCCCGCGCGCGCGGAGAGAACCTCGCCCGACTCGAACTCCTGCCGCCCGAGGCCCGCAGTCGCTCCGCAATTCACCCGTCGCGCGGCCCGATCACGCTCTTCGAGCAGGTCGAGCGCATGGCCGAGCACGATCTCGCGCACACGCGCCAGATCGAGCGCGCGCTCGCCGGCGCGTGAACACGCCCGAACGCGTGCTCGTCGCCGGCGCCACCGGCTACCTGGGCCGTCGCCTCGTCCCACGCCTGCGCGCGACGGGCCGCACGGTGCGCGTGCTGGTGCGCGGCGGGGCGGCCCGCGCCGCCGCGTTCCCGCACCTGGCCGGCTGCGAGATCGCCGCGGGCGACCTGGCCGACGCGGCGTCGTGCCGCCGCGCCGCCGCGGACGTCGACACGATCCTCCACCTGGTGGTCATCATCCGCGAGAGCGCAGGCGCGACGTTCGAGAGCGTCCACGTCGGGGGCACGGTCGCGCTGGTGCAGGCGGCGCGCCACGCGGGGGCGAGACGCTTCCTGTACGTGAGCGCGATCGGCGCGCGCCCTGACGCGCCGACGGCGTACTGGCGCACCAAGGCCGAGGCCGAGCGCATCGTCGCGAACAGCGGGCTCACCTGGCTCGTCCTCCGTCCGTCGCTGGTGCTGGCGCGCGACGGGGAATTCTACGGTGTGATGAAGCAGCTCACCGCGATCCCGCTCGTGCCGCTGCTGGGCGGCGGAAAGACCTTGATCCAGGCCGTGCACGCCGATGACCTGGCTCAGGTCGAGGCCGGAGCGCTCGATCATCCCGCGGCGTGGAATCGCATCGTCGACGTGGTGGGCCCCGAGGCGATCCCATTCAAGGTCCTGCTGGCGCGCACGGCGAAGGGACTGCGCCGACCGGTCGTCTTCCTGCCGGTGCCGATCGCACTGGCCCGACCGTTCGTTCACCTGGCCGCCGCCGTCCTTCCCGTGCCGCCGATCACGCCGGGCCAGCTGGCGATGCTGGCCGAGGATTCGGTCGGCGATCCCGACGACGTCCTGCGCCTCTTCGGCGTCCGCGTGCGCCCGATCGACGACGTGCTGGGCGATCGCCCGGCAGGGGCGGCATGACGACGCATCGTCGCGGCCTGCGCCCGCCCGCACCAACGAGCCCCGCTGCCGCACACCGCGCCGATGCCGTGGGCCCGCCGCTGC
>JBKJNH010000186.1:0-39720 GCA_046596055.1 Candidatus Eiseniibacteriota bacterium | reverse complement strand
CGATCGGCGACCGGCACCGCTCGCACTCCGATCGAATCCTTCGCCGCACCGCGCGTGGGTGTCGTGTATCGGATGCGAGTTCTAAGCCGGACCACCCGGTCGGCGTCCATTTCTACGCTCCCGCCTGCACCACCGACACCTCGATCGAATCCTTCCGCGCACCGCGCGTGAGCGCCCACCTGCGCGTGTCGCTGATCCAAACCCGCTGGCCGCCGACCGCAATCCGCACAAGGACGGCGCAGCTCATCCGTTCGTCCACCTGCCTTGGCTCCATGGAAAGCCTCCCGAACCGGGGGGATGGAAACGACTCACAGCCACCCTGCCACGGAGCATTGGGGTTCGCCCCCGGATGCGCTAGGCTTTCTGCGAGCGCCGCGCCCTTCCCCGCGCCACCGGGAGATCCGCCATGAACCGCCTGACCAGCCAAGCCGCCGCCGCAATTCTCGCACTGACCTTCACCACGACACCCGCCCATGCCGACGGCGGCGGATCCGCGCCATCGATGCCGCCGCCAACGACGCAGTCCGTCCAGCAGCCGATGTCGCCCGAGGAGAAGGCCGCGATCGCGCAGCAGAACGCGCAGCGCACCTATGCCGACGCGTACAAGGACGTGACGAAGTCGCAGAAGGAACTCGACGAGGCCGCGGCGCTGCGCACCGGCGCCGCCGCCGCCGACGTGAAGAACAAGAAGAAGGCCGACGAGAAGGAAGCCTCGGCGATCAAGCGCCTCAAGAAGTGTGTCGGGCGCTTCGAGGAGGTCGTCGCCGCCGACCCGACGAACGCGAACGCGTGGAACATGCTCGGCTACTCGCGGCGCATGACCGGCAGCCTCGACGACGCGTTCACCGCGTACTGGAAGTGCCTCGAGCTCGACCCACAGCACGCAGGCGCGCACGAGTACCTGGGCGAGGCGTACCTGCAGAAGGGCAAGCTCAAGGAGGCCCGCGGGGAACTGGCGTTCCTCGAGAAGAAGGGCGCACCGGAGGCGGCCAAGCTCAAGGCGTCGATCGCGGCCTGGGAGGCCGCCAACCCCGAGGCCGCGAAGGCCGCCGAGAGCGCGTCGGTGACGCCGCCGGCGCTCGAGAACAAGTAGAAGGGAACTGGCGGAGAGAGAGGGATTCGAACCCTCGAGCGGGTATTAGCCGCTACACGATTTCCAATCGTGCTCCTTCAACCACTCGGACACCTCTCCGCACTTCTGGACCGGCTTCTGGGGCGCGAATCGCGCGCGTCGCACGGGTCGCGTGGACCCGGGCCACCAAAGAAAAACCGGGGCCGGCGTTCCGGCCCCGGCACTCTGGAGGAGAGGGAGGGATTCGAACCCTCGAGACCCTTGCGGGCCTGGCGGTTTTCGAGACCGCTCGATTCAACCACTCTCGCACCTCTCCGACGTGAATATTTGTAACGGTTTACGGGGGTTTTCGTCAAGCCTCCGTCGGGGCTCGCACGGAGCGAGCCTAGGGCTTGGGCTTGGCGAGCTTGCTCTCCAGCATCACGACCCGCTTGGCGTCGAGCGGCGGACGATTGGCCAGGACCACCGTCGGAATGCCGAGCAGGACGGCGAGTGCGGGAAGGATGAGACGAATGTGAGCACTCTTGTCGTCAGGAAAACAATGAGGATGTCACGTTGCCGCAGGAGTTGTCGAGGCTCGTGAACTGGACAGCCTGGAACGTTTCCCCTTCGCCCTAGCGCACAACCACCCGATCCGTCCGCACGATCTCCGCCGCCTCACCATCCTCGCGAATGCGGGCGCGGCCGAAGTAGACGCCGCGGCGCAGCCCTTCCGGCAGGGCATGGCGATGGACTCCGGCCGGCGCCGCGCCGTCGGCGAGGCGCACGACCTCGCGTCCGCGAACGTCGTACAGCGCGACGTGCACCCGCGCCGCGCGCGGCAACGCGAGATCGAACCGGCCCGGCATCGATCCCGTCGCGGAACGACCCGTGAACGCGACCGCCGACGGCAGATGGGCACCGGGCTCCACGGCCACCGTGGTGTTGAAGACGAGGTGAATGGCGGTCGACTTGTTGACGATCGCGAACAGCGAGGGATCGAGGCCGTTCACGACCACCGAGGCGAACGCATTCGTGCGCGAGGGGAAACTCAGGAGCGTGACCGGCGTGTTCGCCTGATAGGCGCCGTTGGGGTCGAAGAAGAGCTCGAGCGTGCCCCCCAGGTTCGCGGCGCCCGTCACCCGGATCCGGTCGGCCTGATTCAGCGCCGTTCCGTGCACCCGCACGCGCAGAGTGCTCGTCGACTGGAGGTTCAACGCGCCGTCCACACGCAGCGTGTCGGGGGCCGCGCCCCCGACCGACAGGACACCCGCGTTGCTGAAGGTCGGCGTCTCGAGCGCGCCGATCGCGTGCACGACTCCCGTGGCCGGGTTTGTCAGGCCGGACGTCGTCTTGATGCGACCCTCGTCGACGGTCGTCGTGTCCCCCAGGGTGATCGGCTGTGCGCTGATCAGCGTCACAAGGGAGCCTCCCGCCTCGAGCGTTCCCGCGAACTGGACACCGCCCAGAAGGGACACGCCGAGCGTTAGGTCGCCGCCGATGGCCGAGATGCGCGTGGTCGGGTCGCTCGAGGCCACCCTGGAGGCGATCGTGCCACGACCCCGGATGCGGCCGTTGCCCTGGAGCGTGGTCGTTGCGAGAGTCGAAGCTCCCCCGCCCATGTCGAGCAAGCCGAGGAGTGTCATGATGCCGGGCGTGTCGATCGTTCCCCCGGTGTTGACGTGCATGGTTCCACCGGGCCAGATCTTGAGCGCGGAGGCCCCGCCGTCGCCGCGCAGCAGGCCGCCGGAGGCGATCGTCATGTCCGCGGTCCCGCCGGCCTGCCCCGCATCGCCCGCGAGATAGAACACGTTGTCCCAGTCGATGTGGGAGCCCGTCCCCGTCAACTGGATGGTCGAGACCGCGCCGACCGCGTCCGCCGACTCGAAGCTGCTGAGCGCGAGATAAGAGCCGTTGGTCACGGCGAGGGACGTGTTCGACGAACTGCCTCCGAGCTGCATGGCCCCCCCTGCCAGGTTCGAGGAGGAGTCGACCGTGACCGCGAACGTGCCGCTCGTCGCGATGAGGTCGCCCCCGCTCAAGGTGAGCGAGGAATTCGAATCCACGGCAAGCGATCCCGAACTACCCGCGAAAGACAGGCTTCCGGAAACGGTGAAACCCGCGCCTCGGATCACCTCGAGTCGCGGCGCGCTCGTCGACGTTCCCATGCTGATGCTTGATCCCGCAGTCGCGGTACCCCCATCGACACGGAACGTCCCCCCGTCCCAGTCGAACACGCCATGCGCGCCATTGAGCGTGAAGTTCCTGACGTGGAGGAAGCCGCCGTTCATGTGCAACGTGCCGGTCCCGCCGTCGGGATCGCCGACGCGCAGCGCGTTCTTCACGACCATCGTCCCGCCCACGTTGACGTTGATCCCACCGAGTCCGCTTGCAACGCCGGCGGTCGTGTTGTTCGCGACCGAACACACGTCGTTCACCGTGACGATCGAGTTCGTGCCCGAGACGTTGAGCGTGCCGTTCACCGCGGCCCCTACGGCGATCGCCATGTCGTCCTGCACGTTGACGACACCGGACGAAACCACGCTGAGCGTCCCATTGCCTGCGTTACCAATCAGGATGTCGGCGTCCGCGGTCGCGGTCTCGAGGGTCGAGGAGTTGAGCGCACTTGCGCCGGTGACGAGAACGTTGCCGCCACTACCGGCCGCGTTGCCGACGATCAGGTCGTCGTTGACGCGCACGACGCCGCCGGCGCTCACGCTCAGGTTGCCGGTGCCGGAAGCACCGACGACCAGGTCCGCGCCCGCATTCTGCACCTGGAACAGGACGTTCGAGCCGGTGACCGTCATGCTGGCGATGCTGCCCGCCGCGCTGCCGATCGTCGACGAACTGCCGGTGGCCAGCGTTCCGGTCTCGATGTTCGCGGTGGCGTTGTCGCCGTTCTGCGAGCCGACGATGACACCCCCCGACGCGAAGTGCGGCGAGAGGAACGAGAGCGTGTTCGTCCCGTTGCGATAGACGTGCTGGGTGCTCGCGGCAACGGTGGAGCCCCATGCCACGGTGCGCGGTCCGGCCACGTTGAACAGGAGGACATCCGCGGCCGCCGGGACCTGCGCCGGGGACCAGTTGGACGCCGACGAGGCAACGCCGCTGCCGACGGTGATCCAGGACAGGTTGGCCGCGGTCGCGGGCCGCGGGAACGCGATCAGGACCAGGAAGAGGGGCAGGAGGAAGGATCGAAGCAGAGTCGCCATGGATGGTCTCCAGATTGGACTAGGGGTCGAACGAGGATCCAACAGGCGCGGCGCCGCCACAAGCAAGAAAGGGGCGGGGTGCGACCCCACTCCCGGACGAAACTGTCCGGGGCTTTGTACAAACGGGCTTCCAGACGTCCGTCCAACGGGGAGCGCATGGTTCGTTCAGAATGTCATCCGCTCTCCGCCGGACCTGGCGGACCCGCGGCTCAATCTCGTGGGATCAAACCTTGCCGGGCTCCCGCCGGTCACGATCGTGAATGCGGAGATCGACCCGCTGCGCGATGACGGCTGCCCAAGTTTCGACCGGATCCCTCGACGTCCCGGAGATCGCCTGGCGCGGGCGCTTTGACCCAGGCCGGCCGGGCCAATCGGCTCAGTTCGATCTCCCCGCAGCGGATTCCAGTGCGTCCCACGAGCGCAAACCCGATCCCCAGCATCCATCCAACCCGCCGCCCGCCGCTGGCCCGCTTATTGCTCGTAAGTTCGGGATAAGAGGACGACAAACGCACGCTGATCCAAAGGACCGTCATGACAAGCCAGGTCGAAGCCGAAGGCTCGCCCGAGCCGCTGCAGCAGGCCGGGCCCATTCGTCGGACATTGCACTACCTGCTGGCGCTCGCCGGATGGGTGCTGTTCGTCTATTGGTGGTTGCTCGTGCTCGGGCAGACCGGGCGCGAGCAGATCGTCTGGACGCTCCTGTTCATCGGGATCTCGCTCGCGGTGATCGTGCTCGTGACCGTGCTCTGGGTCGTTCATAACGTCCGTATCTTCCGGCGCAAGGGTCCGCGTCTTCACCTCGGCGTACGCCCTGCCGCGACGCGCGCCAGCGATACGGGCCTCGCACCGATTCTCGTTCGCGACGTCGCCGACCTTCGATTCGCGCCGGTCGTGCGCGTCGTCGTCGACGGCGGGATGAAGGCGTACCGCACGGAAGCCGACGGCTCATGAACTCCCCCGCGCTACGCGCCTTCTTCGAGAACGTCGGATCCCAGCCCCTCTATTGGATCGCGCTCGGCTTCTTCGCGTTCTACCCGGTGCTGAGCTCGATCGTCTGGGTTACCACCTCGCTCAACTTCTACATCCGGCGCGAACGCAAGCGGGGGCACGAACCGGAGGCACTGGATCACTACCCTCCCGTCTCCGTTCTCATCCCCGCCTACTGCGAGGAGAAGGGCATCGCGCGGACGCTCGAGTGGTCGACGCGCATCGACTATCCGGACTACGAGGTCGTGGTCGTCGACGACGCATCGACCGACCGAACCCGCGAGCGCATCCAGCCCTTCATCAAGAGTGGCCGAGTGCGCCTCATCGAGAAGTCGGTGAACGAGGGCAAGGCGATGGCGCTCAACGACGCAATCCCCCTCCTGCGCGGAGAGATCGTTCTCGTGATGGACGCCGATGCCTGCCCCGATCCGCAGATCCTCCGCTGGATCGTCCCCCACTTCCGGTCGGCGCGCGTCGCCGGCGTCACGGGGAATCCACGCGTGGCGAACCGTCAGAGCTTCCTGTCGCAGCTCCAGGTCGTCGAGTTCACGTCGATCGTCAGCGTGCTCCGCCGGGCGCAGCGCGTGTGGGGGCGCCTGCTCACGATGTCCGGCGTGGTCGGGGCGTTCCGCAAGTCCGCACTGGTCGATGTCGGCCTCTACAGTGCAGAGATGGCGACCGAGGACATCGACATGACATGGAAGCTCCAGCGTGCGTTTTACGACGTGCGCTACGAGCCCAATGCGATGGTCTGGATGTCGGTGCCGCGCAGCCTCGGCACGCTCTGGCACCAGCGCACGCGCTGGGCGCGCGGCCTGGCCCAGGTCCTGCGCCGGCATGCCGACGTCATGTCGAAGTGGCGCATGCGCCGCATGTGGCCCGTCTACGTCGAGTCCGTGCTCTCGATCCTGTGGGCCTACTGCTTCGTGCTGCTCACCCTGTTCTGGATCGTCTCGTATTCGATCGGCGTGCCGCCCGTCGGCGCCTCGCCCATCCCGAACTGGTGGGGCATGATGATCGGCACGCTGTGCCTGATCCAGCTGCTCGTCGGCGTGGTGCTCGACTCGCGCTACGATCGAACCGTGCTCTCGGCCTACCCGTTCGCCGTCGCGTACCCGATCGTCTACTGGATGCTGATGTCGATCATCACCGCGGTCTCGACTCCGGGCGGACTGATCCGGCGCGTTCGCGCGGGACAAGTGACGCAGTGGAGGACGACCCGATGACGCGCGCACTGATGCTTCTGCTCGCTGCCGCCATCTTCGTGGCGACACCGGCGACCCGCGCCCTTGCGCAGACCGATGAAGCCCCGACGTGGGCGCAGGCCCGGCAGCTCGCCGACCAGGGCCGCTTCGCCGAGTCGCTCGCCGTGATCCGTGCGGCGCTGGCGCAGAACCCGGAGGACACGGGGCTCCTGTGGCTCGAGGCGGGCGTCACCAACCAGGCGGGCCGCAACGGCGAGGCCGTCCGGCTGTATGACGCACTGATCGCCGCGCATCCGGAGATGGCGGACGACGTTGCGGTCGACTACGCGCAAGCCCTCAACTGGAGCGGCCGGCATCGCGAGGCGGCGCAAATGTATCGCGACGTTCTGGCCGATAGCGCGAGCAATGTCGACGCTGCGCGAGGCCTTGCGTTCGCCGAGTACTGGGCGGGGCGGAACGACCTCGCGCGGCAGGCGCTGGCCGGCGTCCCGGATCGCACCGACCCCGAGGTGGAGGGCTTGCGGCAGGAGCTTGAGGAGGAGCGCCGGCCGTCGTTCTTCGCACGCTACGGCGGTTCGCATGACAGCGACGACCTCGACCTCAGGACGTGGGACTTCTTGCTTCGCCAGCCGGTGGGCGAGCGGGACGCGCTGTTCCTCGCCTTCCGCAACGACCGGGTCGTGGACCCCGAGGGGCGGTACGACGTGAAGCGCGTGGGCGTCGGCCACGAGCGCGTCTGGTCGACCACATGGCAGACCCACGCGTACGCCAACGTCGTGATCCACGGGATTCCCCAGCATCCCGTTCTGCTCGACGGCTGGCTGACGTATCGGCCGTCGGACGCCTTGCGCTTCGACCTGGGCCTCGCCCGCGAGCAGGTCCTGACGCGCGAGTCGCTCGACCTCGGGATCACGTACTGGTCGCCGGCGATGAGCGTGGAGTGGCGGGCGACGCAGCGCTGGACGGCCCGCGCCGCTCACCGCCAGAACTTCTACTCGGACGACAACCGCACCTGGCTCACCAATGGCAGCCTGCGCTACCGCGCGCTCGCGCGCCGTCATCTCAGGCTCGATGTGGGAGCTGACGCATCGCATCTCGCCTCGGAGAACGATCTCGCGAACGGCTATTACGATCCGGAGGGCTACACCGAGTTCGGGGGTACCGGAGAACTGACCTGGGAGCCTCGGCCGCGCTGGGAACTCGCGATCGCAGCGCGAGCCGGCAGCCAGCGGGAATCCGACAGCCCGGCCGAGAGCTACTACGGCCTGAGCGGGCGCCTCGAAGTGCCCGTCTCCCGTCGATTCTCGCTGGGGCTCGATGCCGGGACCTCGGATTCGAATCTCTCGTCGGCGTCCGGCTATTCCCGGACCTCCTGGGGCATCTCCTTCAAGACCGGATTCTGAGCCGGGCGCAGGAGTCCGTCGGGAAACGTACCGCCCTCGGGGGCGACCCGCGCGATGCCGACATGGCGAACGCCCGCTCGCTCGGCGTCGCGGACGAGGCGCTCGAGAGCGCTAGCACCCAACCAGCGTTCCCCCGCGGATTCGTAGGCGTGGAAGCGCAGCACGAGCGGCGTGGCACCCGCGTCCTGTCCTGAACGCGCCGCCTGCCGGATCTGGTCTTCCGGCAGCATCCCGGAATCGATCGCGGGCACGGCGGAGACGACCACGAGGTCGTCCCGTCGCAGGCACTCCTCCAGCTCCTGCGAGAAATCGGGATCGATGCCTGATCGCGTGAGGACGCCCGGATACAGCACGCGTCCGAACAGGCATCGCGGGCGCCAGGCGCGCACGCCGGCCTTGATCTCCTCGAGCATCCCCCGGATCGCATCCCGTTTCGCCGCCGGAACGCGGCTCCCCGTCCCGATCAGGAACTCCCCCGCGGTCATGAACGCGTCGTCATCGAACAGCACGCCACCGATCGGCAGGTACACGGCGAGATCGGTGTAGAAGTCGACCGCCGCCCGCCGCGCCGCAGCGAGATCCGGCGACACCCGGTGATACCACGGCGCCGGGGCGCGACCGGTCGGGTCGACGCGCCATGGAACGCGCCACTCGGGATGGGCCTGCCATGCCCACGGAAGGTTCATCGACGGGACCCGGATCCAGATCCGCATTGGTTGTCGCGCGAGCCGGTTGGCGACCATCGACCAGAGGTCGGCACGCACGGGGACCTGGTGATTCATGAAGTACGCCTGGGTGAAGAACCCGTCGCCCGCCGGATCGGGCAGGCCCTGGAGGAACACGTCGGTCGTCCCGAGAGCTCGCAGGCGCTCGAGGACCCGCGTGATCCGAGCGTCGACGACCCGCGGATCGGAATCGTGCAGATCGTCGAGATCCACCTGCGCTGCGCGCACTGCCGGTCGCGGCACCGCGAGCCACGACAGGTCGCGGTCCCCGACCGGAACCTCGCGATACACCATGACGCGCGACAGGTACCCCGCGGCCAGCGACTCGGCCGGAACGGCCGTGCCCTCCAGTCCCAGCGTGGTCGTGAAGCCTTGCTCTGCCGCGATACGTCGCGACGTCGTGTTCCACTCCCCGTACGGCCAGGCGAGGACCGAGACCCGATGCCCGAGTTTTTCGCGCAGGCGCTCCTGCGCCGCCCGCAGATCCTCGCCGAGGCGCGCCTCGTACTCGGTGCGCGTCTCGTAGCGGCCTTCGTCCGCGACGTACCCGCGGGTCGTCACCGCCGGCTCGGTATCGTCGTACGGGTTCGACGTCAGGAAGCGATGCTGATCGTGGCTGTGCGAGGCGATCTCGACCTGGCCGCCCCGATCGAGCGCGCGGATCTCGTCCCACGAGAGCAGGGGCGGAACGCCAGCCGGCGGCTGGTCCACCCACGCGCTCACGACCGCGAGCGTCGCCTTCACCTTCTCGGCGCGCAGGATGGGCAGCGCCAGCTCGACGAAGCTGCGATACCCGTCGTCGAACGTGACGACCATCGTCCGCTCCGGCAGGCGATGGGGCGTGCGACGATTCTTGATCACGGTCGAGAGCGGGACGAGCGTCCACCCGTTGGCCCGGGCGCGACGCAGGTGCGCGCGCAGAGAATCGGGATGGATCGTGTAGGTCGAGTGAGTCGTGTCGACCGAGATGTGGTGATAGGACAGAACGGCGATCGTCGGCTGGGGCCGCGGGGCGGAACCGACCTCTCCCGCGATCATCAGGCTCGCGGCCGTGAAGATCGCGGCTCCCACCCAGGCGATGCGCGAATCAAGCGTGATTGCCATTGCGTCGGAGACTAGCGGATCCGGGCGGGCAATCGCGACGGAATCTGGCGCAGGCCCCGGAACGTGCGCTTGCCCGCGTGACGTCGCGGCGCGTCTAGCGATCGAGTCTCAGCACCTTCGCATGCCTGCGCTCGGTTCCCGTCTCGAGCGTCACGAAGAACACGCCGGGTGCGAGCCTTGTGCCGTCCGCGCCCCGGCCGTCCCACGCGATGCGATGAGGCCCGGCGAGGAGTGTTCCCGGCTCGAACGCGCGCACGAGCCGCCCGGCGACGTCGTGGATCGCGACCCGCACCGCGCTCGCCGTGGGAAGCGTGAACTCGAGAGCCTGCGCGGCTCGCGAAGGGTTCGGCGTCGCCCGCAGTACGAGACCGGGGAGCGACGAGGGCTCGACCGCGACGGTGCCGATGGTCAGCCCCGCGATCGCCGAGTGCGGGCTGGCAAGGATCGAGGTGAAGAGGCCTGACGCGTACAGGTCGCTGCCGGCCCGGGTCAGGTCGAAGACGCCCGGCAGGTCCGCGCCAAGCAGGAACACGCTCTGGAAGCTCCACGTTGGCGCGTTGAACGGCAGCGTGGTCGTGGCCTGCGCAGTGTCGACCTGGGCGAGGTTCTCGCGAACCTGCCCGCCCATCTCGGAGAAGAAACCCCCCAGGTACAGCGTCCCTCCACTTGGCAGGATCGTGTAGACGCTCCCGACGCATTGCGGATCCCAGGGCAGTGGCGTATTCGTCGGCGGATTGAACGCCGCGATGCCGCGGCGTTGCTGACCCCCGATCGTGGCCTGCCCCGAGAAGCCGAGGTAGAGCGTGCTGCCGATTTTCGCGAGCGCCCGGATCGGTTTCGACGACAACGGGATGAACCCCGTCGGCACGCCGTTCGGGTCGAGCTGCGCGACGTACTGACGTGAGTAGAGCCCTGCGAATCCCGTGAACTTTCCTCCGACGTAGACCCAGTTCGGGTCGACCACGATGGCGTCGACCTGTCCGTCCGCGTTCGGGTTCCAGCTCGAGAGTGCCGGCGACACCTCGTCGCTCACGGCGGCAAGTCGATTGCGCGGTGTGTTCATCACGTTCGCAAACGTGCCGCCGAGGAAGATTGCCGACCCGCCCGGGCTCGAACGGCTTGCGATCGCGCGCACGTCGCCGTCCGGCGCGGGATTCCACGCGCCGAGGTTGCCGTTCACGTCGAGCTGCGCGGCATGGGGTCGCACCTGGCCGCCGACCGTCGTGAACGCGCCGCCGGCGTAGAGCAGGCCCGCGACCGGCTCGAGCGCGAACACGGCACCGTTCGTCCCGGGATTCCAGGCGGTCGCCAAACCGGTCGTCAGGTCGAGCGCGGCGAGATTCGCGCGCGCCACGCCCCCCAGGCTCGTGAAGTCGCCGCCGAGCCACACGGTCGTGTCGACGGGCGCGAAAGCGCGCACGATCGCGTTCGGTTGGGGATTCCACGCGCTGGCGGCGCCGCCCGATGTCGCGACCGCACCCGCGAACGGCCGGGCTTGCCCGCCGAGGGTGCCGAAGGAACCGCCGACATACATTGTCGTGCCGCTCAGCCGGAGGGAATAGACCGTGTTGTCGGCGCCTGGATTCCACGCGCCGAGGGTCGCTCCGCTGAAGGCCGCGAGACGCGACCGCGGCTGCCCCGACGCCAGGGTGAAGTCGCCGCCCAGGTAGGTCACGACGATCGTGCGCCCCGAGATCACGAGCGCTCGCACGGCACCGTTGGGCGACGGGTTGAACGCGGTCGGCTGGTTAAAGGTCGCGGACCCCGGCGTCGCGTCGACCTGGGCGAAGTTCGCGCGCGGAAACCCGAACACGAGCCCGAACGATCCGCCCATGTAGACGTGCGTCGTCAGGCTGATCACGTCGTACAGGACGGCGAGCGTGTACACGTCCCCGTCCGGGTTCGGCTGCCAGGCAGATGCCGCGCCGGTCGTCGCGTCGAGGGCGGCGATATGCAGCCGCGTGACGCCCGCGACGGTCGTAAAGCCTCCGCCGACGTACACGAGGCCGGTCGCGATCCCCATCGCGTTCACGCTCGAGTTCGGGTTCGGGCTCCAGCCGGCGACGACCGCGCCCGAGGCCGTGTCGACGGCGGCAAGGTTATTCCGCCCCTGCCCGCCGACCTGCGAGAACGTCCCACCCAGGTAGAGCTTTCCGCCGGAAAGGACCATCGCGTTGACGAATCCGATGACGCCCGGGTTCCACGGCCTGACCGCGCCGGTCGCGTCGATCCGCGCGAGGCTGTTCCGTGCCACCCCCTGGATGTGGCGGAACGAACCGCCCACGTACCAGCCGCCCGCGCCGTCCGCGATGATCGCCTTGATCGTGCCATCCACATCGAGCGGCGCCTGCAGCGGAAGTCCGGTGGTGGAGTGGACGGGCATGAGCCCGCCGGTCGCCGGACCCACCCGGCTGAAGTCGCCCCCGAGGAAGAGCGTGTTCCCCACGACCGTCGAGGCGTAGACGCCCCCGTTGGTGACCCAGAGGTCGTCGCGCAGCGCCTGGGCGGAAGCGGCGGAGGCCCCGAAAAGGACCAGGATGGAGAACAGGATCAGGCGGGTCATGGCGGCACCTCGGATCGATCGGAATGGGGAGGCCTCGTCACCTCAAGCAAGGTTTCCTCGCGGATTGGCTCATGGTGCTCACCAAGTCGGGCGGATCCGACGTCCCAGGGGACGGGTGCCCGAGCAGACGAACACACCCCACTTGACTCGATCCCGCGCGAATCCCAAATTCGACGAGCCCAGCCGAAGTCACGCGAGCCAGCCTCGAGCCAACTCACCTCCCCACGGTGCCGCCATCCGCATGAAGTCGACAAAGGAACCCGTTCGCAGGCCCGCCACGGCCGGGAAGAGAACCGGCGCTCGCACAAGCACGCAACCGACCACGACCCCCGCGAGCAGGCTCATTGACCAGCACATCCATCACCTCGGGGGTTGGCACGCGGAAACGCTGGCCCGCGTGCGCGCGCTGATCCTCGAGGCCGTGCCCGGCGTGACCGAGGAATGGAAGTGGGACATCCCGGTGTGGTCGCAGGATGGAATTCTCTGCACCGGGGAGGCTTACAAGAAGGTCGTGAAGCTCACGTTTGCGCAGGGCGCGAAGCTCCCGGATCCCGGGCGGCTGTTCAACTCGAGCCTCGGGGGCAACACGCGACGGGCGATCGACATCCCCGAAGGCGCGACGCTCGACGCGCGCGCATTCAAGGCGCTGGTGAAGGCCGCGACGGCGCACAATGGCGCGAAGGCCGATGGCGATGCCCCCGTCCAGGCCTACCTCGCCGCGATGCCCGACTGGAAGCGCGAGCTCGGGGAGCAGCTCGACGCGATTATCGCGCGAAGCGTGCCCGGCGTGACGAAGGCGGTGAAGTGGAACTCGCCCTTCTACGGAGTGGACGGCAAGGGTTGGTTCCTCTCGTTCCACGTGCTCACCCGCTACGTCAAGGTGACGTTCTTCGCCGGCACGTCGCTGCGACCGATCCCCCCCGGCGGGACGCCGAAGAGCAAGGACGCGCGCTGGATCGACATCCACGAGGACGACGCGCTCGACGAGGCACAGATGTCAAAGTGGGTGAAGCAGGCGGCCAAGCTGCCAGGGTGGGTCACGGGCGGCCGATAGCGCAGCAAGTTGAGCGACTCCAGGGCCACAGATCCCATTCGGCGGAGGGCTCGTCCACGTGGGCACGGGATCGAGGGTGATTCGTCCGGCCCGCGCAGACGGTGCGCGTCACTCGCAGATCCCGCGCATGATCTCCGCAAATCGCGGATGGGTGCGAACCGGATCCCAGAACGGCATCCGCGGCCCCCACAACACCAGGGGATCGCGTTCGGCGACGGCGCGATCGACCCAGCCGATCGCTTCCTCCACGAGACCCGCCGAACCGGCCGACATGGCGAGCCATGCGGGCGACACGAACTCGTGGCGGGAGCGCGCCAGCAGTTCGTCGTAGACCGCGCGTGCCTGCTCCGCACGACCGGCGCGACCGTAGGTCCAGGCCAGCAGGCCGAGCGCCCAGACATGACGACCCGAGACGGCGAGCAGGGCGGGAGCCTCCTCGATCGCGCGATCGTAGACCCCCGCCCAGGCATGCCCGCGCATCACGTTCCAGTGGGCGTAGAACGACTCTGCGTCCAGTCCGAGCGAACGTTCGGCTTCGGCGATCGATTCGTCGTGTCGGCCCGCAAAACCGAGCAGCTGCGAGTGCATGCCGCCGACCCAGGCATTGAGAGGATCGTCCTGCACGGCACGCCGCAACTCGGCCAGGGCATCCTCGACGGCGATCGCGCCCCGGCACGCCCGCCAGAGCGCACGCTGGGCACGGGCCTGCGAGTGGCGCGGGTCGAGGGCGAGCGCACGCTGGTACAGCTCGTCCGAGCGCACGAAATTGCGGGCGTACTGTTCCTCGATCGCCGCGAGCGTCGCCCACGCGTCCGCGAGTCCATCGTCGATCGCCAACGCGCGTTCGGCCAGGGCCAGAGCCTTCGGAATGACCTCGGCGGAAGGCGTGGTGCCGAAGACACAGATCAATCGGTAGGAGTCTGCCAGCGAGGCCATCGCCTCGGCGTAGTGCGGATCGAGTGCGATCGCCTGCTCGAAGCACACAATCGCCTGCGGCACGAAACGCCCGCGTTTCATCTGGAGCGCGCGACCCCGCAGCAACAGTTCGTAGGCCTCGAGATTTCGCGTCCCGCCGCGCACGCGACCGGGATCCGCGTCCGCATCGATCGTGCCGCGCAGCCGCATGGCGATCGCGCCCGCGATCTCGTCCTGGACCGCGAAGACGTCGGTCATCTCGCGGTCGTAGCGTTCCGACCAGAGCTGGTAGCCGTCGGCCGCGTTCACCATCTGGACCGTGATGCGCAGGCGCGAGCCCGCGCGGCGCACCGTGCCCTCGATGACCGTTCCGACGTCGAGCTTCTCTCCCACCAGGCGCAGATCCTCGCGGCGCCCCTTGAACGCGAAGCAGGACGTGCGGGCGGCCACGCGCAGGCCCTTGACCTGCGCGAGCGCGTTGAGGATCTCGTCGGTGACGCCGTCGGCGAAGAACTCGTCGTCGGGTCCGCTCTGGTTCTCGAACGGCAGGACGGCGATCGACTTCTCCCGCGCGGCGTCGGCCTTGACGCCGCCGGCGGCGAGTTCCTCGAGCTCGAGCCGCACGTCGCGAATGTCGCGCGGGCGCGCCTCGGCTTCCTTGCGCAGGCAGCGACGCAGGATCTCGCGCACGCGTGGCGGACATCCCGCGGGTAGCGCCGCCCAGTCGGGATCACGTTCGAGAATGCGCGCGATCAGATCCGACACCGTCTCGCCCGCGAAGGCCTGCCGTCCGGCGAAGCTCTCGAACAGAACGCAGCCGAACGACCACACGTCGCTGCGCCGGTCGACGGGCTTGCCGCGGGCCTGCTCGGGGCTCATGTAGGCGGCGGTGCCGAGGATCGCCCCGGCGAGCGTCGCATCGGGGTGCACGGTCATCGTCGGAGAGTCGGAGGTCAGACCGCCCGACGGCAGGATGGTGTCGCTCTTGGCGAGCCCGAAGTCGAGGACCTTGGCCGTTCCGCGCGCCGTGATCATCACGTTCCCGGGCTTGAGGTCGCGGTGCACGACACCGCGTTCGTGCGCGGCCTCGAGCGCCGCGGCGACCTGGATGCCCAGGCGCAACGCCTCGGACGGCGAGAGCGGCCCGCGCGAGAGGTGCGCGGCCAGGGTCTCGCCCTCGACCAGCTCGAGGACGAGGTGCGGCGTGCCGGACGCCTCTTCGAGACCGTAGATCGCGGCGATGTTCGGATGGTTCAACGAAGCGAGCGTCTGCGCCTCGCGCCGGAAGCGCGCGAGGCTCTCCGGGTCGGAGGCGAACGCGGCGGGCAACGCCTTGATCGCGACGTCGCGCCCGAGCCGGGCATCGCGCGCGCGGTACACCTCCCCCATCCCACCGGCGCCGAGCGGTCCGACGATGTCGTAGGGGCCGAGACGGGTTCCGGGGGCGAGGGACATGCGGGGAAACTACCCTACCGGCCGCGTTGCGGCACAAGGTCTTGGGAGCCCCTCTCCGGCGATGAGCCAATCCGCCCGCCGATCTTGCTTCCCCTCGTGAAAGCCGTTCCGGGGGTGCGCACCCGCGCTCCGCGTGCCGGTCCTTGGAAATCGTCTCGAATCTCTTGCCTGGGGGTGATGGGATGCTGCGTCGCATCGGTGGACGGATGTTCATGATCGTGGCCGTTGTTTCGTTCGTCGTCGCCGGTCCCGCGCTGGCCGTCCCCAAGTACCGATTCTCCTTCGGCAACTCCGGCAGCGGCAACGGGCAGTTCGCCTCGTCGCAGAGCATCGCGATCAGCCCGGTCACCGGGCACGTCTACGTCTCGGACCAGACGCTCGATCGGATCCAGAAGTTCGACGCGAACGGGAACTTCCTCCTCCAGTGGGGCACGAACGGAACCGGACCTGGCCAGTTCCGCTTCGCGATGGGCGTGGCGGTCGACCGCTTCGACAATGTCTTCGTCTGCGACTACCTGAACAGCCGTGTGCAGAAATTCGACGCGAACGGGAACTTCCTGCAGCAGTGGGGATCGGCCGGCAGCGGAAACGGGCAGTTCATCGAGCCGTTCGGGGTCGCGGTCGACCCCTGGGGACAGATCTTCGTCGTCGAACAGGCGGGAAGCCGGGTGCAGAGATTCGCCGTCGACGGGTCGTACGTGTCCAAGTGGGGAAGTGCCGGGACCGGGAACGGGCAGTTCGACTCCCCGCGCGACCTGGCGATCGACGCGGCGGGCAACATCTACGTCAGCGACACGTTCAACCACCGGATCCAGAAGTTCGACCAGAACGGAAACTTCCTCATGAAGTGGGGCTCCTTCGGCTCGGGGGACGGCTTTTTCGGGCACCCGGCCGGGATCTCGATCGACCCGTCTGGATTCGTCTACGTGGCCGAGTTCACCACGAATCGCGTCCAGAAGTTCCGCCCGGACGGGACGTACCTCGCCAAGTGGACGGCTGGCGGCGCCGGCGCGTTCTTCCAGGTCTCGGACGTCGCGGCGCGGAGCTTCGTGTACGTGAACGACCTTGGCAGCGACCGGATCCAGGTGTTCACGCTTCCCACGCTCGGTCTCTCCGTGCGGGACATCCCGGGCGACCAGGGCGGCCAGGTGCGCCTGCGCTTCACGCCTGCGAGCACCGACATGCCCAACTCGCTGGAGCCCGTGACCGCGTACGAAGCGTACCGCCGCATCAACGGCTCACTGGCCGTGAGCGACCCCGACGCCGAACTCGATCTCGCGAACTGGGACTTCGTCACCTCGATCCCCGCGCACGGTGAACCCGAGTACAACGTGATCCTGCCCACGCTCGCCGACTCGAGCGGGGCCGGGACCCCCTACTCGACGTTTCTCGTCCGTGCGAGCACGGCCGACCGCTACGTCTTCATGGACTCGGATGCCGAGTCCACGTACTCGGTCGACAACCTCGCGCCACCCGCGCCGACCAACTTCCTGGTGAACCAGGTGCTGCCGAACGGTTCGGTCGACCTGCGCTGGGACGCGAGCACGGCGATCGATTTCGAACGATTCGACCTTT
The DNA here is from genome assembly GCA_046596055.1 of Candidatus Eiseniibacteriota bacterium. Taxonomy (GTDB): domain Bacteria; phylum Eisenbacteria; class RBG-16-71-46; order RBG-16-71-46; family DASYSL01; genus JANPEF01. Next base: position 22,471 of record JBKJNH010000186.1, on the reverse strand, counting down.
ACCGCGGGACGTCGCCCGGCTTCGTCCCGGCGGAGGGGAACCGGATCGCACAGCCGACCGGGACGCTCTACCTGGATCCGCAGGGCGTGAGCCTCGGCAGTCCCCTCTACTACAAGCTCGTGGCGCGCGACCACGCGGGGAACGCGAGCCCGTCCGTCGTCGCGAACACCGCGCTCGTCGGCGTGGAGGACGGTGCGAACCTGGCGCTGGCGCTGCGCGTCGCGAGTCCGGTGGCCGACGTCGCACGGCTGAGCTTCGACCTGCCGCGGTCAAGTACCGTCTCGTTGTCGATCCATGACGTGCGCGGACGGCGCGTCTGGGAAGGGGTGCGCGGAGAGACGTATCCCGCGGGCCGATCGAACGTGACGTGGGACGTGCGGCAGGCGGGCGGGCAGCGCGTGCCGGCGGGATACTACGTGGCGCGGCTCGTCAGCCCGGAAGGAACGCGGACGGTCCCGATGATCGTCGTGAAGTGATCACCGCGCTCGTGTGAGTGCCCGACCCAGTTCCGAGTCGGGCCTCGTGCCTAGTTCGGCCGCGAGCGACGCCGCCTCCGCCCAGGCGGACCGTGCGGCCTCCGCGTTCCCTTCCGCGCTCTCGAGTTCCGCGCGCACGCAGAGCATCCGGGCGAACTCCTGCCGGGCCTCGATCTCGCGCAGGATCGGCTCGGCGGCGACGAGCGCAGTGCGCGCGTCGGCGTGCGCCCCACGGCCCAGCAGGAGATTCGCCAGGCTGGTGAGGGCGCCGGCCTCGTAGTGACGGTCGCCGACCTCGCGGTGGATCGCGAGCGCGCGCTCGTAACCGGCCCGGGCGTCTGCCGCCTCGCCGAGCATTTCGTCCACGCGCGCCAGGTTGCCGATCAGGATTCCCTCGACGCGGCGGTCGCCGATCTCGCGTGCGATGACCAGCGCCTGCGCGAAGCGCACGCGGGCCTCCCCGGTGTCTCCCATCTCCGTGAACAGCTCTCCGAGCGCCGCCAGGGCGATTCCCTCATTCGCCCGGGAGCCGATCGCGCGCGCGATCGCGAGCGCCGCCTCGGCGTGTTCACGGGCCTCGTCGATCCGTCCCTGGTCGGTCTTCACGCTCCCGAGATTGAGGTGCGCGATGCCCTCGGAACGCCGGTTTCCCGCCTCGCGATGGATCGCGAGCGCCGCCGCGAAGAGCATGGCCGCCTCGTCGAGCCGCCCGCGCTTGTGCTCGAGGATGCCGAGGCTCACCAGGGTCACCGCCTCCATCCCGCGATCGCCCACGTCGCGCGCGATCGCGAGCGCCTCCTCGTAGTCGCCCCTGGCCTCCTCGGTCCGGCCCAGCTCGTGCAGCATCATGCCCTGCCCGTTGAGCGCGGCGCCGAGCCCCGGGCGATCCCCCACCGATCGCGCGGCGGCCAGGGCGATCGCGAATGCGGCTCCCGCTTCCTCGGCCTTTCCGAGCATGAACTCGGAACGCCCGAGGAAGGCGGCAGCCCGGGCTTCGAGACGCGGATCCGCGAACTCGCGGGCGATCGCGAGCGACACCGTGCAGTGCGCGCAGGCTTCGTCGTAACGCCCGGCATACCACTCGGCCTCGGCCAGACTTCCGGCGACGCTCGCCCGGCCGACGCCCTGCACGCGCGCGTCCGCGAGTACGTCGTTCCCCAGCGCGAGCGCGGTGCCCAGCGGTCCGCGCGCCTTCAGGACGCGCCACGCCGCGTGGTAGGTCGACGCAACCGTCGCGACGTCGCCGCGCGCGAGGGCCCGCCGACACGCGACGACCAGGTTCTCGAGCTCGCGCTCGAGGGCCCGCCGCCTCGTGGGATCCCGATCCACGGCTGCGATCGCCGCGTCGCCGCCTTCCCGGGCATAGAATCCACCGTGCCGTTCCTCGGCCGCGCGTTCGGCGGCAGGATCGGCCCGCAGGCGGGCGCGCGCGTACTCCTGCAGCGTCACGTACATGCCGAAGCGAACATCGGGCACCGACTCGCCGGCGTCCATGGGCGGCACCCAGGAGCGCACGAGACTCTTGTCGACCAGGGAACGCACGACGTCGACGATGGCCGGGGCCGCGGGAAATGCAGAGAGATCGAGCACGTGGCTCGCGGCCTCGAGAGTGCATCCCGCTTCGAACACGGCGCACTGCGCCCAGGCCGTGCGCTCCCACGGGGCGAGCAGTTCCCACGATCCGTCGATCGCCACTTCGAGCGTCTCGTGGCGCGCGCCGCTGCCGCCGGCGAGCAGCCGGAACCGCTTGCGCACGCCCTCGAGGATCTGCGCCAGGCTCATCACGCGGACGCGCGCCGCCGCCAGTTCGATCGCGAGCGGAATTCCGTCCAGCAGCCCGACGATCTCGCGCGCGACCGCAGTGTCCTCGGCGGCGAACTCGAGCCCCGGGCGCAGCCCGCGGGCACGGAGCGTGAACAGCTCGACGGCCTCGTCGACCGAAAGCGGATCGACGGCGTGTGTTCGCTCGCCCTCGAGGCCCAGTCGCTCGCGGCTGGTCACGAGAAACATCGCGTCGGGCGCCTGCGATCGCCACGCGCCGACGGTCTCCGGGGCGTACGCGACGACTTGATCGAAGTTGTCGAGAACGAGCAGGCATGGGCCGCGCCCGGCGATCGCGTGCCCAAGTTGCCGAATCGGATTGCCGCGCCCGAGCTGGACGCCGAGCGCGACCGCGACGGCGGAGGCGATGCCCTCCGCGTCCCGAGCCTCGGGGAGGTCGCAGAACCAGATCCCGCCTGGCCACCCGTCGGCCGTGCGGCCGCCGAAGCGAATCGCCAGCCGGGTCTTCCCCATTCCACCCGGGCCGACGAGCGTCAGCACGCGCGCGCCGTCGATGCGGGCGCGCTCCAGCGCATCGAGGTCCGCCTCGCGCCCCACGAACGGATCGCGTTCAGAGGGCAGCGTGGAGCGCTGGATCCCGCCCCGCTCGACCTCGCTCGCGGGTTCGACCGGCGTGCGGCCGGCGAGCGCGTCGGCGACGTCCTCGGCGCGCGCGAAGCGCCTTCGCGGATCGAGGTCGAGGCAGCGGCGAATCACGGCGTCCCAGCGCGCGTCGAGTTCGGGCATCGCGTCCCGTGGGCCGGGGAGATCCCCTGCGAGCTTGCGCCGGATCATCTCGTCGGCGGGGAGGTCCGCGAGGGGCAGCGTCCCCGTCACCATCTGATGGAGGACGAGGCCGAGCGCGTAGATGTCCGCGGCCGGTCCGACCTCCTCGCCGCGCAGTTGCTCGGGAGCCATGTAGCCGGGCGTGCCGACGACGGCTCGAGAGCGGGAGGTCGCCGCGTCGCCGGCGGGACCCGCGGCGGCGCGCCCGGTGCCGAAGTCGGTCACGACCGCCTGCTCCGCGCCGTCGCGAACGACGAGCATGACGTTCCCCGGTTTGAGATCGCGATGCACGACGCCGGCCCGATGCGCCGCGCCGAGTCCGGCGCCGATCTCCTCGGCGATACGAAGCGCCTGCTCGAGCGGCACGCGCAACGCGCCGCGCAGGCGCTCCTGGAGGGTCGGACCGTGTAGCCGCTCCATCGCGAGGAACCAGAGCGCGGTGTCGTCGTCCCCATGCCGCCCGAGCTCGTAGACGCGGCAGACGTTCGGGTGCCAGACCGCACGGGCGAGCATGCCCTCGAGCTTGAGTCGCTCCAGGGACTCGCGGCGTGCCCCCACCTCGCGCAACGTCTTGAGCGCGACGACGATCCCCAGTTCCTCGTCGTCGGCCTCGTACACCTCCCCCATGCCCCCGCGACCGAGCAATCCCCGGATGCGGTAGCGGTCGGCGAGGTGATCGCCGGGCGCAAGTCGGTCGGCCTCGGGACTGGCGACGGCGCCGAGCCACCGGGTCGGCATCGCGTCGACCACATCGGCCTCGAGCAACGAGATCACCTCCGCGCGAAGCGCGGGATCATCTGCGCAGCCGGCCTCGATGAACGCTTGCCTGTCGTCAGGGGCGAGTTCCAACGCAGCTTCCACCAGCTCCTGGACGCGCTCCCAGCGCGCACCGTTCACGCGCTGTCCGCGAGTTCGCGACCGAGCCACAGGCGAAGCAGGGCCCAGTCGCGCTTGGCGGTCGCCGGCGAGATGTCCAGCGCCGTCGCCGTCTCCTCGATCGTCATGCCGCCGAAGAAGCGGAACTCGACGACCTTCGCGTGGCGTGGATTGAGCGCCGCCAGCCGCTCGAGGGCGTCATCGAGCGCGAGGATGCGATCGGCTTCGGCGGTCGGGAGGGCGACGGCCTCGTCGAGCGGGACGTGCGGCGCCCCGCCGCCGCGCTTGATCCGCTTCCGCTTGAGGGCGTGGTTCACCAGGATATGCCGCATGGCCTGCGCCGCGATCGCCAGGAAGTGCGCGCGCGAGTTCCACCGGATACGATCGAGCTGGATGAGCTTGAGATAGGCCTCGTTCACCAGGCCCACCGTATCGAGCGTGTGATCAGGGCGTTCATGGCGCAGCCTGCGGCGCGCGATCAGCCGCAGCTCGTCGTAGACCAGCGGCATGAGATCGTTCAGCGCTTCCTTGTTGCCCTGGCTGAGGGACAGCAGCAGCGCGGTCGCCTGATCTTGCGTCGCCATGATTGGGGAACCCCGGCCACCGACGAAGTGGAGTGCGGCGCATGCCGCAGCGTGCGAGTGCACGGCGGCCCCACAATCATACACCCTGGCGTCCGAATCCGGATGCGCCCTCCGAGCCGTCGCACGTCAGCGATAGGTCCCCTTGAGCGCCCCCCACGAGCGAAGCGCCGCCGGCGTCGGGGGGTCCGGTACGTACGCAAAGTTGTGCGGCCCGTCGAGCCCGCCGGCGTTCATCGCGATGAACACGCCCAGGGCCTGCCCGTTCGTCGGATCGAAGCGCAGCACCTGGTCGGTGCCGAACGAGCCGACGAGCAGCATGCCCTCCGGGTCGAGGATCATGTGGATCGGCGTCGCCAGCCCGCCCCCCTGCGCGACCGTGCCGAGACAGGCGCCGGTCGCGGGATCGTAGGCGACGATGGTGTTGGTGACCGATTGCGCGACGAGCAGCCGCCCGGCGCCGTCGATCAGCACGCCGACGTGATTGCGCGGCGCGCCGCAGGTATATGAGCGCAAGAACGTGCCGCTCGGGGAGAACGCATAGGCGCGATTGCTCAATGCACAACCGACGTAGAGCGTCCCGTCCGGCCCGAACGTGAGCCCGACCGGACCGCTCATCCCCTGTCCCGCCGCGGCGACCCGCAGGAACTCCCCCGTCGTGCCCGAGTACGCGAGCACCTGGTTCGTCCCGCCCGAGCAGATGTAGAGGTTCCCGTCCGGCCCGAACGCGATCGCGCGCCCGCTCACCAGCCCGCCCGGCGTCGCCGGCGTGATGAAGTCGCCGAGGAACGCCCCGGACTGGCCGTCAAGGCGGAGCACCCTCGAGACGTCCCCGTTGACGACGTACAGGTGCCCGTCGGGCCCGTAGGCGATGCCGTTCGGATTCGCGATCCCATTTCCGGTCGAGAACACGCCGACGAATACGCCGGTCTGGGCGTCGTATCGAAGGACGGCATTCGAGAAACGGGAGGAAACGAGCAGGTCGCGGGCCTGCACCGGCAGGCCATGGACGAGGCCGGCCGCGAGCGCAAGCAGGAGGAGGATCCGGGCAGGATTGATCATGCGACGATTCTGCGAAGGTCCCGGCGGGGACGCTACAGGGATGGGGCGAAGTGTCGGAATCCCGGGGCGACTCGATCACGGGGCCGTGCGACACTGGGGCGGAACCGATCTCCCCCCCGAGCCGGCCCCCTGCCGAGGAGATTCCGATGGCCGAAACCGTTTCGATGATGCTTCCGCTGGGAACCGACCTGCCCCCGTTCACGCTGAACGACGCCGTGAGCAAGAAGGACCTCCGCTCGACCGACCTGCGCGGGCCGAAGGGCACGCTCGTGATGTTCATCTGCAACCACTGCCCGTTCGTGAAGCACGTGATGCCCGAGCTCGGTCGCCTCGACCGCGACTACACGTCGATGGGTGTCCGCTTCGTGGCGATCAATTCGAACGACGAGGTCGCTCACCCCGAGGACGGACCGGCGCACATGAAGGAGCTGGCCGAGCACGAGGGATGGAGCTTCCCCTTCCTCATGGACGGGACGCAGCAGGTCGCCCAGGCGTTCCACGCGGCGTGCACGCCGGACTTCTTCCTGTTCGACAAGGACGGGAAGCTCGCCTACCGCGGCCGCCTCGACGAGACGCGACCGGGTGCGGGCAAGGATGCGCACGGCGCCGACCTGCGCGCCGCGCTCGACGCGGTCATCGCGGGCACGGCACCGGCCGGCGAACAGCAGCCGAGCGTGGGATGCAACATCAAGTGGAAGAACACGACCTCGCCGAGCTGAGCTGATTCGCGGGGAGCTTCAGCCTTCGCGCAGCGCCCGCGCCATGACCGGCCGCAGCCTTCCCGGCGTCATGCGTCCCAGCTTCACGTCCGCGCACCCGACGTGCGCGGCCAGCGAGCGCAGCGCACCCGCAAGGCCCGACAGCGCCGCTTCGCGATCCACCGCGCCCCAGTGCGGCCGCGGCGGTGCTTCGCCCTTCGCGAGCCACGGCTCGAGGTGGACGTGTTTCGCCTCGAACACGCCCGCCTCGCGATGCGTCTTCGCATCGACGCGCCCGACGAGCTGGCCGTCGTGCAGCACGGGCAGGCTGTAGTAGCCGTGGGAGCGAAGGTGTCCGGGCACGTAGATCTCGATGCGGTAGAAGTAATCCCACAGGCGCAGCGTACGCTCGCGGTGCCACAGGAACGAGTCGAAGGGCGCGAGCAGCGTCGTGCCGCTCGACGGGGCGCGACGCCGGTCGGCGCGATCGAGCGCGAGCAGGTCCTCGGCGCGCGCGAACCACGGCGTGCGCTGGCCTTCGACCGTCACCTCGCTGACGACGCCTTCACGCACCAGCCCGGCGAGCGCCTTGCGCATGTCCACCGCGGGCCAGCGCGGCCACGTCCAGTAAGCGCGCAGGTCATCCTGCGCCGCGGCGCCCATCGCCGCCAGCGAGCGCAGGACGCGCTGCCGGCGCGCCTCCTCGAGCGACAGCGGCGGAGTCGTCGCCGCCTCGGGGAGCACCGCGTCGATCGACGCGAAGCGCTTGTGGAAGTGGCGGCGCGAATGCACGCCGATGCGCCCGGCCTTCCACAGGTAGTCGAGCGCATGCGTCGCGGGCTTCCACGACCACCAGCCCTCACCCCTTCCCATGTGCGCCGGGCGTTCGAAGTCCGCGTTGCCCAGCGGTCCGCGTTCCGCGATGGCCTGCTCGACCGCGTCGACCAGAGGCTGTTCGCGGCCCGGGTAGCGGTGCCGCCTGCGAAAACTCTCGGGGATCTCGGCCATGAACGCCCGCCAGATCGGCAGGTCCGCGGTGGCGACGAAACAAGCGACGTGCGAGAGGTATTCGAACAGGACGCGTCGTCGGTAGATCAGCCGCTCGAGCGTATCGCGATCGTACTCGCCGAACCGGCTCCACAGCGTCACGTGGTGCGCGCGGTCGATCACGTTCACCGAGTCGATCTGCACGCCGCACGTGGCGCTCGCGAAGTCGCCAAGCGTGCGCGCGGTGAGACGACGACCGCGCGGTCGGTCGAGCCACTGACGCTCGAGGAACAGCGCCGCCGCCGCGCGACGCGGGACGGTGTGCCGCGTCATCCAGCGGCGGCGGGCGCCGCGCCAGGCGTCTTCCGCATCCACACACCCCACGTGCCCGGCCCGGCTTCCTTGTCCGGGATCGCCTGGCCGGCCAGTTTGAGGGCCAGCTTGATCTGCCCGTGGTGATAGGCGTCATGCCAGATCATGTGCTGCAGGAACAGGATGGGATGATCGTACAGCCGGTCCATGGCCTTCCCGGCGGCCAGCCGGCCGCGGACCGCCTCGCGAACGACTCGCGCGCTCTCTTCGAGCATCCGTCCGATGCGCGCGGGATCACGCTCGTCCGCCCATTCGTGTTCGGGCACCGTCATGGCAAACTCGGGAGCATTCTCTGCGACGAACACGAGGCGCACGGAGTGCACGTGCGTGAACAGTTGCGCGACGGTCTGCCCGCCGTCCATGGCACGAACCGCAAGGCCACCCTCCGGCACGACACCGAGCAGATTGACGAGGATCCTGTTGTTGCGATCCCAGGAGTCCAGCAACGCTTCGAGCAGACTGTCGTTCAGGCTCGTGGACACTGTCGTCTCCTTCGCCGGGAGCGCACCATCGGGACGACCGCCCGCTTCTCCCCCGCCGTGAGGCGCGGATGATACACGTTCAGATGTTCCCGGCGCTGGCCAGGCCGATGCCCTGAATTGTAGATGCTACTCCGCTTTGAACATCTGACCGATTCTCCCGCGGTTCCGAAGCGAAAGACGGCGCGAGGCTGGTCGTCGACGCGCTCCTAGCTACCTACGGGACAATGAGTTATGGGCGGCAAACCGACACCGTGAGTGCATGGCACTGTTCATGCACTCTTAGAGTCCCCAGACTGCCTTTGGTACCAATGCGACGAATCATCGGACCCACTGGAGGGACCCACCATGCAGCTCAAGACGAACCTGCGTGCACTTTCCGCGATGATCATGCTCGTTGCCGCATCGACCGGATGCGGTGATGATCCGACGTCTCCGATCGGCGACACCACCGCCCCGACCGTGATCTCCACCAACCCCTTGAACGGCGGCATGGGTGTGGCGGTCATCACCGCGGCGTTCAACGAGCCGATGAACGCCTCGACGATCACCGCGACCAACTTCACGCTGACCGGACCCGGCGGGACGCCCGTGGCCGGCACGGTCAACTACAATACCTCGACGTATATTGCGAGATTCTCGCCGACGAGCTCCCTCGCACTTGGCACCGTCTACACTGCGACGGTCAGCACCGGGGCCAGGGATGCCGCGGGAAACGGCCTGGCGAGCAACAAGGTGTGGACCTTCACGACCGCAACCACGTCCGGCGCGCAGCTGGCTCCGGCTCTCGCTTCGGCGTCCAGCTTCGTGGTCCTCGCCGGCTCGACGGTCACCAACACGGGGCCGACCGCGCTACAAGGCGACCTGGGCGTGAGCCCGGGAACCGCCGTGACGGGCTTCCCCCCGGGTGTTTTCACGGGCACGCAGCAGGCCGGCAATGGAACCTCTGCAACGGCCATGGCCGACCTCACCGTGGCTTACAACGATGCGGCCGGGCGAACGGTGGCGCCGGTCACCGTGGCGGGAAACATCGGGGGTCTCACGCTCCCGCCGGGGCTCTACAAGTCGACCTCCTCGCTGGCGATCTCCTCGGGTGACCTGACGCTGGATGGAGGCGGTGACCCCAATGCAGTCTTCATCTTCCAGATCGCTTCGACGCTGACCACCTCTGCCGGTCGCTCTGTGATCCTTGCCGGCAATGCCAAGGCTGCAAACGTCTACTGGCAGGTCGGCACATCGGCGACATTTGGCACGACTTCAGCCTTCAAGGGCACCGTCATGGCGAATCAGTCGATCAGTCTGAGTACGGGTGCATCCCTGAATGGTCGCGCCCTGGCGCGCATCGGTGCGGTGACGCTCGCGAGCAACGCGGTGAGCTTCCCGGCACCGTAGATCGCAGGACTTCTGGATGTCCGAGGGTGCGGTTCCCCGCTGCGATCCTCGGCACATGAACCCTCGGGCCTCCCGGGCCCGGGGGCTTCTTGTTTGTGCCGGACCTCAAACCTCGACCTGGGGGCGATCAGCACGGCGGATCGTTCGACGATCAACCGTCGCGCCCGAGTCGTGACGCCAGCGCCGCCGCGACCGTCGGGTAGAAGCGATCCATACAGCGATCCGAGTTGCCCGACGATGATCGTGAGCGCGATGCCGTTGAGATCGCCGACGAGGATCGGTCTCGCAGGTCGAACTGTCTGGAGCGAGGATCAGCTGGCGTGAGGTGCCCAGGAGCGAGTACGCCACCAGCGGCAGAGGCCCGCATGCAGCCCGTAGACCGGCGGCACTCCCGCGAGCTGCGATTGGGCGATCGCGATCGGGATGGCGACTGCCGCGACCGAGACTCCGGCGAGGATATCGGGACGCCGCCATTCGGGGCGGTATGCGCTGATCCAGGGGGCGAGGGCGGGCATGCCGCGCATCCTAGCGATTCTCCAGGCCGGCACGTTTGTAGAATCTTCCGGCCCGATTCGAAAAATGTTCAACGAACTCCAACAGCTTTTTTACCCATTCCACCCAGTTTCGGCCACCTGGCGCGCCCGGAACTTCCGGCCCGGCTCTTGCTCCTCCTCTCCACAGACTCGCAATCAACGACCCCATCCCGGAGGTGAACAACATGACCGAGCGCAAGCAATCGCAGGCGAACCCCGACGAAAAGGACAACACCTGGGAAAGCGAAGGCGGCCAGACCAAGCGGGCGCATCCGGACGGCGACGACGAGGACACGACGCAGCCGGCGGAGGGGCCGGACCAGCCGGGAAATTCGGACGAGCCACACCAGCCCCAGCAGTTTCCGGCGAAGAAGAAGTAGTTCCAGGCACGGGCTTGCGGGCGGCGCCGTGGTCGGGCGCCGCCTGCAGCTTCGCGAAAGGTCGACGATGATCGCACGGAACCCGACCCGGAAGACGCGCAGGGTGAGGTACGCCGTCGTCGGCATCGGGCCCAGCGTGCAGAACTCCGTGCTTCCCTCGTTCGCGAACGCGCGGCGGAACTCGGAGCTGACCGCACTGGTCTCGGATGACTCGGCGCAGCTCGAGATCCTGGGACGTCGTCATGGCATCGATGCGCTTTACACCTATCAGGAGTACGACGCCTGCCTCTCCAGCGGAGAGGTCGACGCGGTTTATCTCGCAATGCCCATCTCCATGTACCGCCCCTACGCCGTGGGCGCCGCCAGGCGTGGCGTCCACGTCCTGTGCGAGAAGCCGCTCGCCGTCAGCACGGAGGACTGCGCAGCGATGATCGAAGCGGCCAGGCGATCCCGGACCCGGCTGATGACCGCCTATCGACTCCACTTCGAGCGCGCGAACACGCGCGCGGTGGAACTCGTGAAGTCCGGTCGGCTGGGTGAGCCGCGGCTGTTCACCTCGACGTTCACGATGCAGGTCCGCGACGGCGACACCCGTTTGACGCGGGAGACCGGCGGCGGCACGCTGTACGACATCGGCGTCCATTGCATCCATGCCGCCCGCCACCTCTTCGGCGCCGAACCGACGGAGGTCGTCGCCGTGTCGGCACAGGGTGATGACCCTCGCGCTTCCGAGGTCGAGGAAGTGACCGCTGCGGCGCTGCGCTTTCCGGGCGATCGCATCGCCACGTTCACCTGCAGCTTCGGCGCCGCCGATGCTTCGGCCTACCGCCTGGTGTGCACCGAGGGCAGCCTGCGCGTCGACCCGGCGTACACGGACTCCCGGGAGCGACGGATGAGCGTGACCGCGAAGGGGAGGACAAGTGAGCGCATGCTTCCTGCGACGGACCGGTTTGCGTTGGCCTTGATGGAGTTCTCCGACGCGGCCCTCGAACGACGCCGGCCCGGGCCTTCGGCTGACGGGGGCCTGGACGACGTGCGGATCATCGAGGCTCTCTACCGCTCGGCGGCGACCCGGAAACCCGAGTCGCTGCCGGTTCTTTCACCGCAATCCAGACCTTTGGCGGATCCCATGATCGCCCGATCGAATGTCCGTCGAGAGGAGTTCGTCCATGAGCAGCCCTCGCACGAAGACTGACCCCGCGGACGGCGGCGCAACGGGACGCCAGTTCACGTGGAAGGGCGTGATCAGCTTTGGCCTGGTCGAGAACCCGGTCGGCTTGCGCTCGGCCGAGTCGCGGTCCGAGCTCAAGCTGTCGCTCCTCGATCGCCGCGATTTCGCTCCGGTCGGCTACGAGCCGCGCATGTTCGAAGAGGTGTCATCACCGGTCGGGAGGAGGAGCCGCATGGAACAGCGCATCAATCCGAACCAGGACGACGTGAAGGACGATCCACGAAAGATTCCGGATCCGCCAAGTCAACCGCCGGGGCAGCCGGAACTGCCCCCCCAGTCGCCCCCGCTGGAGCCAGATCAGCCGCCCAGCATGACAAGCGAGTGACGGCGACCGTCCCGGGTCGGGGCCGGCCTTGATCTCGATGCGGCTCGCGTGGAGCCGCTCGAAGCCGGCGTGGAACCCGGGGTGGATCGATGCGTCCGCTCACGGTGACACCGGCCGCCGTACCGCCTGCACCGCCCCGAGCCCGCCACCGAGCAGCACCAGCAACGCCGTCAGCGAGACGAGAATGCTGGGCGCCGCCGGGAGGTCGTACTGGATCGCCAACAGCAGGCCGACGAGACTCCCCGCCACGCCGAAGGCCCAGCCGATCGCGAGCGCCGGGCCGGTCCGGGCGCTCGCCATGAGTCCGGCCACGGCCGGGATGACGAGAAAGCCGAACACGAGCAACACTCCCGCGATCTGCACGCTCGAGGTGACGACGAAGCCGAACATCCCGTAGAACACCAGGTCCCACCAGAACAGCTTGCGCCCGCGGCGTGCCGCGCCGTGCGGGTCGTTGGTGATCTCGAAGAACGGCTTGCGCAGCAGGAAGTGGGCGACGCCGATGACCGCGTACAGGATCGCGGTGTTCAGCACGTGTCGCGGGTCGACGGTGTACAGGCTGCCGACCAGCGCCTCCTTCAGATGCTCCGGTCCGGACGGCGACTTCTCGAGCACGAGGAACACTGCGGCCTGCGCGGTGGCGAAGACGATGCCGATGAACGCCTCGAGCGGTACGTTGCGCCGCTCCTGCCCGCGCAGCCAGGCGAACACGGCCGCGCCGACGAACGTCATGCCGAGCGCCAGCACGTAGGTCAGGCGCTCGTCCTCGTGGCCGCTGATCACGAGCGACAGCGCGACGCCCAGCGAGGCCATCTGCGCCAGCGCCAGGTCGACGAACAGCACGCCCCGCCGGACGACGTGGAAGCCGAGATAGGCGTGAATCCCGGCAAGAACCAGGCTCGCCAGCAGCGCGGTCCAGAAGAACGGCAGCGACAGCGCGTCGTTCATGGCTTCGCTCCGGCCGGCGCGCCGGCGATCCGTCCGAGGATCGTGTCGAAGTGCGCCAGGTAGCTTCCCGCAGCCACGCCGTCGCACGACGGTGACGCCTTCACCACGCGCACGCCGGCTTCCCGGGCGAGAAACTTGCCGGCCTCCTCCGAGAAGTACGGCTCCTGCAGGAACACGCGGATCTTCTGCCCCTTCGCCAGCGAGACCAGTCCCTGCAGGTGCTTGCCTGTCGGCGGGATGCCGGGCACGGGCTCGGCCGTGGCCGCGATGTCGAGGTCGAACGCGTTCGCGAAGTACACCCACGACGCGTGGTAGCTGAGGATCGTGCGACTGGGCAGCGCCGCGGCGATCGCCTTCTGGCGCGTGTAAGCCGCATCGACCTGCCGTGCGAACGCCTGCGCCCGCGCGCGGTAATCGGCCGCATGGGGCGGGTCCATCGTCGCCAGCTTCTCTCCGATCGTGGCGGCGACGACCGCGCCGTTGCGTGGATCGAGCCAGTAGTGCGGGTTGCCGAAGGGGTGAACGTCGCCCATCGCGGCGCTCACCGACGCGGGCTTGTCGAGGACGCTCACGCCCCTGCTGCAGTCGAGCACCTGCAGCTTCGCGTTGCGCGAGCCGTCGATGATGCCATCGGCCCATCGGTCGAGACCCAGGCCGACCTTGAGGTACAGGTTCGCGCGCGACACCTTCACCATGTACGAGGGAAGGACCTCGACGCGATGCACGTCGTTGGTGGCCCGCGCGATGGAGAACACCTCGACCTGTTCACCCCCCACCGACGCGGCGATCGAGGCGAGGTCGGGAGTCGATGCGCCGACCTTGATGATCGCCTGCGCCTTTGGTGGTGCAGCGACGAGCAGGGCCACGACGATGCCGAGCAGCAGCGAAGACATCCGGAACGGGTTCATGGGGCGCTCCCTAGAACTGATGGGCCTTGTGCGGGCCCATCGAGAAGACGACGCGCAGCGTGAGCGTGTTGACGGCGGGCGGATCGACGGGGTCGCCGGACGACGTTCCCGGCAGGAACCGGTTCCAGTCGAGGCGGAAGGAAGTGGTCTCCTCCATCAGCGAACAGCCCACGAATGCGCCGAATGCCTGGTCGTGGACCGACGGATCCGTCGGCCGCCCGTAACGCTCGTACGAGAACCCCGCGTCGAAGCGCGGATTGAAGTTGTAGTCGGCGTAGACATATCCGCCCGCAGGGCGGGAGTGCGTTACGGCCCATGCGGCGGCGCTCGAATCCCAAGCCGCATCTTCCTGATCGAGCCGGAGGAACTCCGCCTGCACCAGCAGGTACGAGTTCTCGGCGGTCCACAGCTTGAGCTTCGCGGCCGCATCGTAGATCCGCGTCTCGGTCGAGGCCGCGACGTTGTTCGTGCCGCCGACGCAGGAGAGCGACAGCTCGTAGGCCGAGCGCTCCCCGAGCATGCCGAATCCGCTCAGGTGCGCATTGAAGGCGGGACGCGCCTCCTCCGCGCGCTCGTCGGCCGGGTCGGACTCGATCCGGAAGCTGTCGCCCTGCAGCCAGTCCCCCGCCGCGGTCAGCGAGAACGAGCCGGGCAACGGAACGCGGCCGGACACGGAGACTCCGACCTCGTTGAGCGACTCCTCGCCCGGCAGGTAGGCGGCGAGCACACGCGGTCGTTCGGCGAACGGCAGCGTGTGCGGATGCATGACGTTCATCTTGCCGAAGCCCGCGCGGTACTTGCCGCCCTTCAACTGAAGGCCGGCGGGCAGGCCGCGAACGAGCGTGAAGTACCCTTCCTCGAGTTCCAGCCCCTCCTCCCCCAGCGCGCCGATCACCATCCCCCGGGCGTACGGATTGAGGGCGGCGTCGAACACGAGCTCCACCTCGCCGGGCGCGAGCGTCAGGCGCTTGCGCGAGACGTCGGCAAGATCGTCGGTCCAGCGCACGAACGGCTGGCCGATGACGGAAATGTCGGGATTGACCGCCCCGGCGCGCGCGACGGCGGGCACGAGAATGGCCGGGAGCACGGACGACGCCAGCAGCAGCGCCGTCGCGCGGAGTGCGCGAAGCATGATCGACCTCCCACGAAAACGTGGACACGCGGGTCGTCGCACGCTCGTCGGCGCACGGGCAACGCGTCGCCGGCGAAGGCGAGACTCCCTCCGGACGTCAGGATTGCATTGTCGGGTGGGTGAGGCGATCAGCCGATGGGCGGGGCTCGCGAGGAGGGGATGGCGCACAGCGGGGCGGGGAGAACCAGCAGCGCGGGCTCGCTGACGCGATGATGCGTGGTCGCCGGCGGCGAGAGCGTGGGCGCCCGGTCGGCGGTGATCGCGGGGGCGTGCGCCAGGGTGCAGGTGACGCAGTGCCGATCCTCGCCGCCGTGCGGGTCGTCGCCATGGTGCGAGTGCGCCCCCGTCACGAAGATCGTGACGAGCAGCAATGCACTCGCGACCCAGTTCAACCAGCGCGGCGGCTTCATAAGAGACATGCTAGGCCGATCGGCGCAGCGTGGCAAGGAGTCGGGGTTGTGCCGCAGAAGCCTCGGCCGGATCCGACGCAGGAGTCCCGGCAATTCCCGGGGCATTCGCCGGACCTCCAGCGCATGCAGGCGGCAGGCGCCCCCGCGGGTCAGGGCACGACCACGCCCGCGCCGGCGCCCCCGTCGAACCGATCGAGCAATCGGCGTTCGACGGCCGGCAGCGTGTGGACCTCTTCCCAGGTCGCCAACTTCCGTCGGTAGACATACTCGGGGGGCGCGCCGGAGGCGATGCGGCCGCGGACGGGCGCCCAGGCGCGCGTGGCGGCGGCCGCGTCCCCGCCACGCCGCGCGATCTCGCCTTCGATGATGCGCGCGAGGTCGGACCACGGGCCCCAGCCCAGGGCCCGGGCGACGTGTGTTCGCGCCACCGCGGAGTCGCCGGCTTCGAGCGCGGCCCAGCCGCGAAGCGCCTCGGCGGTGGGGTTTTCCTCGTCGATGAGGCGAGCCTCGTCGAGTTGGCGCAGCGCATCGGCGCCGCGGCCGGCCAGCAGCAGGTCCCGCGCGAAGTCATTGCGCAACTCGACCACGCCGGTGCGCTCGCGTACCGCCGTGTCGTAGAGCGCGAACGCCTCGTCGAAGCGGCCGGCCAGCGCGAGCGCGGTTGCCCGACCGCGCAGGCCGTCGGGGTTATCGGATTGATAGGCGATGACCGAGTCGTACGCGGCAAGCGCCCCCGGCGCGTCACCTCGAATCCAGTCGAAGCCGCCCAGCGCAGCATCCACCTGGTAGCGGTCCGCGGCGGCTACCTGCATGCGCGCGGCAGCCAACTCCCGGCGTGCCCGGCCGGCGTCCCCGGTGGCGTGCCAGCGTGCAGCGGCGAGCGCCAGCCGCGCCGGTCCGCTCGTCGGATGCGCCACGGTCGCCCGCGTGGCGATCGACTCGGCGGCCGCAGCCCGGTTGCCGAGCACGAGCGCATTCGCGTAGGCCACGAGTGCCGTCTCCTCGTTCGGCGCGACGGCGAGCGCCTTCTCGTAGAACGGCAGCGCCGCGTCGACGTTCCCGCGGTAGACCCGATCGTCGCCGCCGGCGGCGTACGCGACGGGATACGAGCCGCCCACGTCGGTTCGCGCGAAGTACGCCTTCACCCGGGACTCGAGATCCGGATCCATCCTCGTGAGCCGCTCGTGCACCACCTCGCGCGGGTCGTACGCGTCGCGCTTCGGGGAGACGAGCGCATTCGCACCCTCCGCGAAGTACTCGTACACGCTTCCCCCCGCGTAGCGCGAAAGGAAGCTGTCGTGGGTCACGTCGTCGCGCTGCTTCGCCTTCCGGTACAGCTCCTGGATGTCGCGGGAATCGTCGGCCGGGAGGATGCCGTGGACCTGGTGAGTCAGCTCGTGGATCACGGTGTCGTAGCGGTTGAAGATCGTGCTCTCGACGTCCTCGATGCCGGTCACCGTGTGGTACCCACCGCAGCCGCGCACGTCGTCCCACAGACGCGAGTCGTAGTCGATGCGCTGGTCGCGCAGCGTCTCGAGGTTCGGGCACTCGCCAAGGAGCATCGACAGCGGCTTGATGAAGTAAGTGGCGCCACCCTCGACGAGCACCGGCACGAACTCCTTCCACGGCGCGACCGACAGGGCGACTCGCTTCTGGTGCCGCGGGGTCAGCGCATTCCAGTTGACGATGAAGCGCTCGATCCCCGGCACTTCGGGCAGTGGCATCGCCTCGAACCGGCGCTCGTAATCGGCGCGGTGCACGTCGACGGCGAAGCGTTGCGACTGCAGCGCCTTGGCGAGCACGCCGTGCGCGCGCCCGTACTCCGGGCACGACGCGAGCGCGGCGAAACAGCCGTCGCGGGACTCGGCGAAGCGGCCCTCCTCCCAGTCCATCGACGCGAGGCGCACCCGTGCGTCGACCCATCCCGGATGCGCCGCGACCAGGCCCGCGTAGCCGGCCCGCGCCTCCGCCCGTCGTCCGGCAGCGAGGGCGGCGTCGGCGGCGGCGAGCTCACGCGCGCCGTCGCCGCTCGCGAACGACGCGGGGTACGCGGCGAAGAGCTGGGTATAATTCTTCCGCGCGTAGCCGTTGCCGAGCGTGTAGTGCGAGGGTTCGTGATACGGGTTCAACCGCACGCCCCATTCGGCGGCCGAGATCGCCTCGCCCGTGCGGCCGAGACGGACGAGCGTGTTCGACAGCGCCTCGAGCGCGTCGGGCGTGACATACCGCGCGAGCGCAAGCTTGACCTCGGCGAGCGATTCATCCCACTTCTGCCGCTTCTGCAGGACGAGCGCCCGCCCCACGTGCGCGGCGGACTGCAAGCGCGCCGTCTCTTCGTCGGCGCTCACGATTCGGAACGCGCCGGTGAACATCGAGTCGGCGCGCGCGTTGTCGAGCAGGGCGTAGGCAAGCTTGCCCGCGGCGAGCCAGTCCGCCGCGGTGGCATCGGAGGCGAGTCGCCGACGCGTGAGCGTGTCGATTGCGGCCGTGTTGTCCCGCGCATACTCCCACTGGTACTGCACGCTGCGGAACGCCGCGTCGGGGATGTCGGCCAGAGCTGAGACCAGCGAGCCCGCAGTGGCGAAGTCCTGCACGGCGAGCGCAGCGCGCGCCCGCGCAAGCTGCGTCCTCAGGTCGTCGCCACGCAGCTTCGCCGCTTCCCGTGCGGCCTCGTCGACGCGGCCGGTCGCGAGCAGAAGGCCAACCCGCTCGGCCCCTGCCTTTGTCGTGCGGGCGAGTCGCGCCTCGCGATCGGCGAGCTGCGCGGCAACGGGCGCAAAGACCCCCGTATCGGGCAGGACGACCGACGTCCTGCCCGTCCCCGGGGCTGCCGGGATCGGGCGGGGTCCCAGGCTGGCGAGGAGGAAAGCGACCGCGGGAAGCAGCATGCGGGAATGTGCTGGCATCGGGATCTCCGGTTCAGGTCGAGTGTTGGTCGCCGCGCCGGAACATCCTACACGGAACGGGTTTCCCCGCGCCGCCTCCGGAGGCGTAGGATCGGGGACGTCCCTCCGGACGTCGGGGCTTTCCTGCTCGATCGATTCGGCCCCTTTCCACCGGGTCCTGCAGGTACCTCATGCGCAAACTCCGCATCGGCATCATCGACGTCGTCTCGCGCGGGCAGACGCGCGCCCTCTATGCGCGGGTCATGCATGCGAACCTGGCCAGCATCATGCCGCAGGTGCTCGGCGTGTGGGCCGAGGAGCTGGGCCACGAGGTCGAGCTCGTCTGCTACACCGGGTTCGAGGACCTGACGAGCGTCCTGCCGAAGGACGTCGACGTGGTGTTCATCGGTGCGTTCACGCAGTCCGCGCAGCTCGCCTACGCAGTCAGCAACGTGTTCCGCCAGCGCGGGGTGGTCACGGTCCTCGGCGGGCCGCATGCCCGCTGCTACCCGCAAGACGCGCGCAAGTACTTCGATTACGTGCTCGGGTTCACGGACAAGGCGATCGTCCAGCGCGTGCTCGAGGATCCGCAGCCGTCGCGGCCGCACGGCCAGTACCTCACCGCGGCCGGGCAGCCCCGCGAGCTGCCGGGCGTGCAGCAGCGCTGGAAGTTCATCGACAAGATCCTGCAGGGCGCCCCGCTCTTCAAGATGGTGCCGATGCTCGGGAGCCTCGGCTGCCCCTACACTTGCGCCTTCTGCATCGACTCGACGGTGCCCTACCAGCCGCTCGACTTCGGGCAGTTGAAGGATGACCTCCGGTTCCTGCGCACGAAGTTCAAGCGGCCGATCGTCGCCTGGCACGACCCCAACTTCGGCGTGCGCTTCGAGGACTACATGAACGCGATCGAAGAAGCGGTGCCGACGGGCAGCATCGACTTCATGGCCGAGAGCAGCCTGTCGCTGCTTTCGGAGCCCCACCTCAAGCGCCTGCAGAAGAACTCGTTTATCGCCATGCTGCCGGGGATCGAGTCGTGGTTCGATCTGGGCAACAAGTCGAAAACGGGAAGCAACGTCGGCCAGGACAAGGTGCGCCAGGTCTCAGAGCATGTGAACATGGTGCAGCGGCATATTCCCTATGTGCAGACGAACTTCGTCATGGGGCTCGACTCGGATCACGGCACGACGCCGTTCGAGCTCACGCGCGAGTTTGTCGACAAGACCCCGGGAACCTTCCCGGGGTACTCGCTGCTGTCGGCGTTCGGCCAGGCCGCGCCGCTCAACCTCCAGTACCAGAAGGCCGGCCGGGTCCTCGGCTTCCCGTTCCACTTCCTCAACAACCACCACGCGATGAACGTGCGCCCGGCGAACTACAGCTGGCCCGAGTTCTACGACGGGGTGATCGCCGTCACCAGTCACACGTTCTCGTGGGACGCGATCATCAAGCGCTTCGGGGCGGGACGCGGGGGGCTGCCGCGCCTGATGAACGTCGTCCGCGCGGTGTCGTCGGAGGGCTTCGGGCGGATGCGCTACTACCGCGAGATCCGGCGGATGCTCGACGAGGATCGCGGCTTCCGACGCTACTTCGAGCAGGAGACCGACGAACTACCGTCGTTCTACGTCGAGCGCGTGAAGAAGGACCTGGGCTCGTTGTGGGAGCACCTGCCCGCGGGCGCCCTGTCCCACGACCCGCACGCCTATCTCAAGGACCAGCCGCACCTGGGGGATCCGCTCGCCATCGCCTGAGTGCCCTGGAGCAGGATGTCGGTGACCGTGTGGGCGAGCGCCTGATGCCGGGCCCCCGTTCTGTTCATCACGGCGCAAACCACGCGATGGACAGCGCCGAACCTCCGTCGACCAGCCCATACGCGGCCGCGATCCGGACCTCGCCCCGCGGCCCCGCGATCCGCACGCTCGCCCCCCCATCCACCTGCCAGGGGTCGACCGCGGCCTGCAATCCGTCAATCGCGCGCGCGCCGTCGACGAACAGGCTCCAGCCGACGCGCACGGGCCGACGCGTCCACGCCCATTCGTGGCGCTCGACCCCGGCGTGGACGAGCGAGCGTCCGAACACGCGACCGTCGAGGACGCCCTGATCGAGCAATGGGTGCGCCCGCAACAGCGGGGCTCGGCCCTGGCCGGTTCCCGCGCCGGACCACAGGGCGAGCGGCGCGTTCGCGCTCGCGCCGGCGACTCCGAGGCGCGCCTGCCAGCCGCCGTCGACGAACTGCCTCGTGTTCCAGCGCGCGCCGAGATCGCCGGCCTGGAACGACGGCCCGTCCGCGAGGCTCATCCACTGTCCGCCGCGGGCGGTGAGCGCGAGCCGATCGTCCGCGAAGCGACGATCGAGGCTCGTCGAAAGGGCCACGTGGTCGCCGCGACCGACCCAGCCGTCGAGCGCGGCGCCCACTTCGACCCTCAGATCCGCGGTGAGCCAATCGGCAAAGGACAGCGCGCTGCGCCGACGTTCCTCGCGGACGAGGCTCGTGCGGACGACACCGTCGCTCGGTGACACCTCGTCGGCCGCATACGTCTGCCGCTCCCACGATCCCTCGACACGCCAGATTCCCGGCCGGCCACCCGCGCCCGGAATCGCGAGCTCGACGGTGACGCGCGGTCGTTCGCGCGGCCAACGGTATCCGACCGTCCACAGTTCCCCGTGTCCCATCGGGCTCGCCACGCGCAGCGACAGCTCGCGATCCACCACCGCTTTGACGCCCATGGCGCCGGCATCCAGGGGTCCGTCGAAGACCAGCGGGCGTTCGAACACGGCGGCATCGAGGCGCGCGATCCCGTTCGGCAACGGCCGCAGGCGAAGTCGCGCGCCCGCCTGGGCAGGAATTTCATCGAGTCGACGCCGCGCCTGCACGAATGCGCGGGCGGTCAGCACGCCACCCGCGGGCAGGTCGAGTTGATCGGCCACCGTGCGATAGCGAATGCGGTCGAGCCCGTCGATGCGCGCGAGATCCGCGCGCGGTTCGGAGATCTCGTTCCACGCGCGAAGGGCGCCAACCTCGTCGTCGAGCAGGAAGCGGCTGCCGGCAAGCAGCCGCCACGTGTAGGCGTCTTCGGGTTCGATGGCGAGGGAGCGCTCGGCAAGCTCGGCCGCGCCGGCCCAGTCCTCGGCCGTGAAGCGAACGCCGGCAAGATTTCGCAGGGAGTCGGCAGGACCCGAAGTGGGTGAGTCCGAACCCGAGGTCGGAGCGCGGGCCGGGGGCGCAGGCGGCTCCGCTTCCACGGAATCGGCGGCGACGGTCGCTGGCAAGACGAGAAGAGCCCAACGCCCGCTGCGAGCCCAGGCATCGTCGAAGGACTGCTCGGTCCGCGTGCGGAATGGCGCCGTGGCTGGATCGTGGAGGATGACTCCCCCGTTCACCCAGGCGAGAAGGACGACGTAATGAAAGGAAGTCGGGCCCACCGCGATGAGCGCGATGACGGGTCGGCCGGCGGCCAGATGCGCCTGGATGTCGGGGGCGTTGCCGGTGACGGGGAGCGCGGTCCAGCCGCGTGCGCGCACGGCGGCGACCAGCACCTCGGTGCGGATGCCGTTGCTTCCGGGGGCGAGCAATGGGGCGTAGTCCTCCGCCACCACTGCAGGATCTCCCCAGAAACGCTGCACCATTGCGACCGCAGCTCCTCCGCAGAGCGCCTCGGTCTGGGGAACATAGGGCACGTCGAGCAGCCGTACGGCTTCCGGCCCGTCGCGCGCGAGGCCCGTCGTTTCGGCTTCGCACGTGGCAAGACCGGCGGCGACCATCGTCATACCGACGATGGCCGCCCGCCACGTACGCCGGCCGTACATCGGGTCAGTTCGCGAGAATGATGATCAGCAACAGGATGATGATGATCGTGGTCACGGCGATGGTGACCCTCTCGGCCCCACCAGACTGGGTATTCACTTCGTTCGCGCGCTCTGCAACGGCATGAAGCTCGGCTCCGGACAGGAGGCCTGCGGCCGCATTCACGCGATTCAGGTCGATGCCCGCGGTGCCGGCGATACGTCGCACATCGGCGCGGCGCAGCAGGTCCTGAATCGCCTTCCGATCGGCCGCCTCGGCGTCGATCTTCTGGTCGATCTTGCCCTGGATGTCGACCTGGGCGCTGGCATCGGCGCGTGAGGACTCGGCCATCACGGGGCCGGCGATGGGGCCGGCGATGGGGCCGGCGATGAGGGTGGCCGCGAGCAGCGT
>JBKJNH010000028.1:0-8864 GCA_046596055.1 Candidatus Eiseniibacteriota bacterium | reverse complement strand
GGATCGAGGGGCGTCTCTTCAGCCCGCTCGATCCCTCCGAGGGCAAAGAGCGGGATGAACACCAGAATGACCAGGATCGTGGCGAACACGATCGAAGTGCGAACCTCGGAGGAGGCGTCGAACACCACCCTCCAGGCCGGCCGGGGTGAAGGACTTGCGCGATTCTCACGCAATCGGCGGAAGACGTTCTCGACGTCGATAACCGCATCATCGACCAGTTCGCCCATGGCAATGGCGATTCCACCCAGTGTCATCGTGTTGATCGTCTCGCCCATCAACTTCATGACGATCGCCGTCACGACCAGTGAAAGCGGAATCGCGGTCAGCGTGATGGCCGTCGTCCGGAAGTTGAGCAGGAACAGGAAGAGCACGACGGTGACGAGAATGGCCCCGTCGCGCAGCGCCTCTTCGACGTTGTGGATCGACGCCTCGATGAAGGTCGCCTGCCGGAAGAGCATCCGCGTGCGGACACCCGCCGGCAGCCCGGCCTTGAGCTGGACGAGCGTCTCCTCAATTCGCTCAGTGATGCGGATCGTGTCGGTGCCCGGCTGCTTCTGCACCATCAGAATCACGGCGGGACGGCCATCGATGCCGGCGTCGCCGCGCATGGGTGCCGTCCCGACGGTCACGTCGGCGACCGCCGAGAGCGGAATGCTCAGGCCCCCCGCCATCTGACCCACGGTCGTCGCGGAGATTTCCGCCAGATTGGTGGTCCGCCCCAGGTTTCGCACGACGAGCTCGCGTCCACCTTGGGCGGCAAATCCACCCGACGTGTTCACGTTCGCTTCGCTGACCGCCTCAGTCACGTCCGACAGCGAAAGGTCGATCGCCGCCATTCGCTGCATGTCCGGCTGGACGATGTACTGCTTGAGACCGCCGCCGATGGCGATCACCTGAGAGACGCCGGAGATGGTGAGCAGGCGGCGGCCCACGACCTGTTCGGCCAGTGTGCGGAGTTCAAAGGGCGCGACCGATCCGTCCGGGCTCTCGATGCCCACCAGCGCGATCTCACCCATGATCGAAGAGACCGGCCCCATGCTCGGCTCTACCGCCTCGGGGAGCTGCTCGCGCACCAGCTGCAGTCGCTCGCTGACGAGCTGGCGGTCGCGATAGACGTCCGTGCCCCAGGCGAACTCGACATAGGTGACGGAGAGGCCCACCGCGGAGGAGGACCGCACCCGCTCCACGCCCGGGGCGCCGTTCATGGCCGTCTCGATCGGTCGCGTCACGAGCGCCTCGACCTCCTCGGGCGCGAGGCCGGGCGCCTCCGTGAGGATGGTCACGGTCGGCCGGTTGAGGTCCGGAAAGACGTCGACCGGCATGCGCGTCACCGTCCACAGCCCGTAGATCAAGAGCAGGACTGCCCCAACGATCACCATCAGCCGGTTGTGCAGCGCAAACCGCAGGATCGCGTTGATCATGGCCGAGCGCTCCCGGCAGCGGCTTTGGTGGTCGCAGGCGGCGGCGCGAGCGTGGCCGTCGGTGCCGCCACGAGGGAATAGGCACCCTCGGACACGATGCGCTCGCCGGCGTGAACCTCGCCCTCAATGCCCACGCGGTCCAGGTAGCGCCCGACCAGGGCGACCGGCCGAAGCTCGAACAGCTCCGCGGCGGTGTGCACGAAGACCGCGGGGCCGCTCTCCTGATACACGATGGCACTTTCCGGAACGGTGATGATTTCGCGCGAATCGGCAAGCTCCAGGCTGACCTCGACGATCATCCCCGGTCGAAGCAGTCCGCCTTCGTTTGTGACCGAGAGAAGCACGGGAGGAATGGGTGCGCCGCGGCCCTCGTCGGAACCCGCTCCCTCTCGCGAGTCATCATTTCCGCCGGCAAGAGGAGCGAGGCCCCGCAAGCGGGCGGGGAAGTGACGATCGGGCAGGGCGCTCGTGCGCACGACCGCGGACCGTGAGCGCAACGCGCGAGTCAGGTTCTCGCCGAAGAGCGGAACCTCGACGCGGAGCTGGCGCTCGTCGAGGATGCGCATGAGTTCCTGTCCTGCCTGCACCCACTGTCCCGACGCGAAATCGACATCGGCGACCAGGCCGGTGATCGGTGCTCGGATCGGCAGCCGATCGATCATCAGCAGGTACCCGATCAGCTGTCCCCGCCGGACGCGGTCTCCGACGGCGAGCGCTCTGCCGGCAAGTTCCATGCGCCCGGTCTGAGGCGATGAGACCGATGCCAGGGCCCCGCTCTCGGCGGTGACCCGCCCCACGGCGGTCAACTGACTGTAGACCCGTTGTTTCTCGGCGAGAAAGGTCCGGACTCCAAGAAGAAATTGGGACTCTTTCGCAACGTACCGCGGGCCTGCTCCCCCGGCCTGCGAGGTACTGGGCGCAGGGTTGCCGTGATCCTCTCCCTCGTGGGCGCCGGACTGCAGAGCCCAGAACAGCGCACCGCCGATGAGGACGAGCCCAGCCGCGTCGAGGCCCAGGGCGCGTCTCTTCGTTCGACGCAAGGCGAGGACTCCCACGATGGCGAGCAGAGCGGCGACACCCAGGACCCACGGCAGCCACGCACTGCGGCGTTCGGAGGTCGTCACGGCCACGGCCTGCGGCATCACCACCGGCTCGTTGAGGGGCAGATCGGACAGCGCGAACTCCGATTTCGCGCCGCCGCTCTCGATGGAGAGAATCGCCGTGTATCGGCCCGGGCTGCCCACACTCAACTCTCCGGCGTAGACGCCCGGCTCGATCGCCTTGGCTGAGGTGCTGATCCTGGCGGGCACCGTGGTCTCAAGCGTGACCGTCGCTCGTCCGACGGGCGCGTTGGTGACGAAATCGCTCACGTAGATGCGGACCGGGAGCCGCCCATTCTCCGCCAGGCTCCGATACTTGAGGACGACTTCGTGGCGTGAATTGGAGACCGGCCGCACGACGGCGTTGGGGTCGCCCGCAGTGGTGGCCTGCGGTGTGCCGTGGTCATGTCCTTCGTGGGCGTCGCTGGCGGGGATCCACAGACCCGCGAGAAGAGCGACGACTCCCATACCTGCGATTGCGATCCGTTTCGGCGATGTTATCGAGCGTCGGGGCATGTGGTGTCTCATGTGTCGTAGGTTCACTTGACCAACCACTCGGCCAGCGACGGTCGCCGGAGGCCGGTGGCCCGCACCATTGCATTCCGCGCCTGCTCGAGGTCGCCAACGGCATCGACATAGCCGCGTTGAGCCCGCAGCAGACGTTCCCGAAGGGTCAGGTACTGGTCCAAAGCCGCCCGGCCGTCGCGATAGGCTGTTTCCAGAATGCCCAGGTCGGACGCAGCGGATTGCGCAAGTGGGCCGAGCAGAGCCACGCGTTCCTGAGTACGGGCCAAGGCCGCACAGGCAGCGGCGACCTCACCCTTCACCTGGCGCTCTGCCGCGATGCGCTCGGATCGCGCCCGGTCGAGTTCGAGCTGGCCCTCCATGCGTTCGAGCTTGTTCGTCTGGAACAGCGGCAATGGAATCGAACCATGCACCCCGAAGAAGAGATCCTTGTCTTCAAGCGGCTCAAGCGATGAGTCAATCTCGAGACGCTCCTGGCCAACCGACACTCCGATGGTCGGGTTGACTCGACCAAGGCGGTTCGCGAGTTCGAGGCGTGCTACTGCCTGATCCTCCGCCGTTCTCGCCCGGGCCAAACTGCCGCGGTGAAGAAGCGCACGCGCCACGATCGAATCCTCCTCGCAGGTCCAGAACTCCGTCGAAAGAGGCTCGTCGATCCGCAGGCCGTCCATGTGCGGCTCGAGCCATGCACGAATTCGTCCCTCGGACTGTTCAAGCTGCTGACGAGCCGCGATCTCCTCGCCTTCGATCTCGAGGGCGTCCGCCCGGAGCATCCGTTCATCAAAGGCCGTGACCAGCTCCCTCCGCCTGGCAGTCTGCGCGCGCTGTCCAAGCGATCGCGCCTGAACCAGCGCAGGACCGAGCAGGTCGAGACGTCGCCTGGCCACGAGCCAGCCACTCACGGCCTCATCGATGTCGGCCGCGATCTCTTGCTCGCGAGACTTCACCTCCTCGCGCAGGACGGACGTCCCGGCGCCGAATGCCTGCAAGCGAGCGTCGCGCTCTCCCCGAACGTCGAGTTCCTGGTCGAGTGAGAGTCTTCGCGTGTACTCGCGGCCCGACCATGGTGCCGGAGAGCCTTCGAGCTCGACCGAGAAGACGGGGTTCCACGGATACTGCGATACACCCTCAGGCGCTGTGGCCCGCTCCGCGCGCCGACGGAGCTCCATCAGCTCGCCCGATTGTTCGAGCGCGCGCGTAATCAGGTCCTCGCGGCTCCACGAAACCCCGGCCGCCTGGGCCAGGGTCTCCGTCGGTCCACCAACCAAAAGTGCCCCCATCGCGAGTCCGATCCCGATTCGACGCATGCGCGGTGGGCTCAAGGACGCCCGGTCAGGATGTTCTCGATCGCGGTGAGGTCCGCCTGGAAGTGTCCGAGATGCATCTTGGTGGCACCCAGGTCCCCCGCATCCCCCGCGTCGTGCAGGGCGTCGGCCATCTTCGCGGCCGAAGCGGCCCGTTCGCGCAGCTGTGCCCGGCTGGCCTCGGGAAGATCGGTCGCGCGATCCGGGGCGGCGGCGAGCAGGGCGTTGATGGCCTCGACCTTGCCGTGGACCTCTCCCAATCGGCCCTGTTCGACGATCTGCGTCAGTTCGGTTTCATGTTGGCGAAGCTCGGTCAGGATCTCTGCGGAGTTGCCCGCGGCCGCCATCGGCGAATCCGTCGTCTGCGACGGAGCGGCGGACCGGGACGAAGTCGCCTCCGGCGTTTGTGCCGTGTCGTCCTTGCGGGCACAACCTGCCGCGAGCAGTCCGGAAAACAGTCCAACGAGCACGAGCAAACGAAAAACGCCCATCTCTCCCTCCTCCTGGAAGAACCTGGATACAGCGCGATTCACGGGGAACCGGCATCGGCCGGCCACGCAAGAACGTTCGGTTTTCAGGGCAAAGAGGGACGACTAGGCGAGCGGAGGGGCGCGTCCGAGGAGGGAGTTGCAGAGGAGGAGGTACGGTGGAGGAACTTCTCCAGGCGGGAAGCTCCAGGCCGGATGGGCCGATTGCGCCGCAGCGAACAGAATGACAGCGCCGGTTACGACTGATTCGTCGGAAAGACGAGGATCAGGGACCAGTGTCGGCGACGCGAGCGTGATTGGAGAGACGGCTGGCGCCCAGGTGAGGCAGCAGGCGCTCGGGGGGGGCGGAGACTCCGATCCCTCATCCTGGCAGCCTGGATGAGCACACTGCGACTTCGAAGTCGACGTTGCCCCGGCTGACCGGGATTCGGGCAGCCCTCGGGCAGGCTGGGTGGCGACGGAGCGGACCGAGCTCTGGGCACAAACAATCGTCGAGAGCACGAGCGCGAGGCTCAGTACCGCCGACGTGCCTGCCCTTCGCGATCGCTTCATCCGAGAACCCCACCTCTTTCGAGTCCGGTTTGCCGTTCCATCTTCTCAGGGTATGATCGCCACCATTGACAGGACAGTCAATCGGCAATTCGGCGATTCCGTCAAGATCCCCCCAAGGGCAGGGGCAAAAAACTTACTCGCCGGCCATGCCCCTGGCAACCACTTGCTTTGCCGACTCACGGCCCGGCCCCGACCCGGCGGACGCGGTAAACTCGAGACTCCCGCCCGGCTCCGGATGGAGATTCGACCTCGCGGGCGCTCGAGCGGAGCATTGCTGAGCACCGTGGCGCAGAGACGACGAGCACGCGTTCGTCCTTCATGACGTCGAAGTCCGGGACATTCTACAGTCGCTCTGGAGCCACCCGGCCTGATCGCTTTGCAAGGTTGCTTCCAGCAGACTTTTGGACTGCACTGGCGGCACGGACGGCCGAAATGGACGGCGGTTCGTTCCGGGAGTAGCGTGCTCGGCGGCAGTACAGGCGCCGGCCAATCCAGGACCGTCATCCCGCACCTTGCGTCGAGGCTCACAGCGATGTCTGGCGCACGTTCCAACGGCGAACAAGCTTTGACACTTCGATCACCGTGACGGGACCCAGGGCCACGAACAGCGTCAACGCACAGTCCGCGGCCGAGAGCGGCCCGATGTCGAACACTTTCTGGGCGACGGGGATGTGGTGGATCCCGAGCTGCATCAGGACCGAGAGCACGACAACTCCAAGCAGCCGCATGTTGGTGAATGCGCCCACTTCCCAGAAGACGCGTGTCGTGCTCCGCGCCGCGAACGCCCGGAACAGCTCGCCGAAGACGAGGGTCGAGAACGCAAGATTGCGCGCCTCGGACAGATCGCGTGCGTTCAACGCCCAGACAAAGACGCCCAGGGTTGTTGCAGCCTGGAGCAGGCCCGTCATGACAATGAAGCGCCACTGCGCCCGGCCCAGCATCGGCTCGTCGGGATGCCGCGGTGGCCGCTGGAGGACATCCCCCTCCGGGGGGTCGCCAACGAGTGCCAGCGCGGGTAGTCCATCGGTGACGATGTTGATCCATAGCAGGTGCAAGGGGAGCAGGGGCAGCGGCAGTCCCGCGAGCGCTGCCACGAGCATTACCGTGAGCTCGGCTGTGTTGCCGGAGAGCAGGTAGACCAGGGTCTTGCGAATGTTGTCGAAGATCCCGCGACCCTCGCGAACCGCGGCGATGATGCTCGCGAAGTTGTCGTCGGCCAGCACCATGTCGGACGCCTCGCGTGTGACCTCCGTCCCGGTCCGTCCCATGGCGATCCCGATGTGAGCCTCGCGGAGCGCCGGGGCATCGTTCACGCCATCCCCGGTCATCGCCACGACAGCCCCGCGTCCCTTCCATGCCCGCACGATGCGAATCTTGTCCTCCGGCGTCGCTCGCGCATGGACGAGGTCCTCCGCGGAGTCGGCGCCCGTCAGGATGCCGAGCTCGCGGGCAATCGCGCGAGCGGTCACGGGATGGTCACCGGTGATCATCACCGTCGAGATGCCGGCAGCATGCGCGGCTGTCACGGCCTCGATGGCCTCGGTTCGTGGCGGGTCGGCAATGCCCAGCAATCCAAGGAATGTAGCCCGGACCTCGGGGCCGGCGGGGGCGACCGCGACCGCCAGGATGCGCAGGCCGCGCTCCGCCATCTGGGCGTTGGCCTCAGCGGCGCCATCGACGCCTGCCACGCACAGCGGCAGGATGCTCTCGACAGCCCCCTTGATGTACACGCGGCCGTCGGCGCGCTCGATGGACATCCACTTCTTGACGGAGTCGAACGGCACCTCCGCGACCCGGGGATTGGTCTTCTCGATCTCTTCCCGGTGAATGCCGCGTTCGGCAGCCGCGATCAGGATCGCCAGCTCGGTGGGGTCGCCCACGCCGCCGCCCCCATCGCGCCCGATCTCGGCGTCGCAGCATGCGGCTCCGGCCCCCAGCAGGCCGGCGTGATCGTGGCCCCAGAGCTCGCGCACGCGCATGATGCCGGTCGTGAGGGTGCCGGTCTTGTCGGTGCAGATCACGGTTGCGCAGCCGAGCGTCTCGACTGCCGGCATCCTTCGGATGAGGACATTGCGCGCCGCCATGCGCTGGACGCCCACGGCGAGTGCGATCGTGACGACCGCAGGCAGCCCTTCGGGGACAGCCGCGACTGCAAGCGAGACGGCCGCCATGAACACCTGGATCAGGGGCCAACCGCGCAGCAGGCCCGCCAGGGCAACCACAATCACGACTCCGCCGCAGAGGTAGAGCAGGGTCCGGCTGACATGCGCGAGACGCCGCTGCAGCGGAGTCACACTCTCTTCCGCAGTCTCCAGCAGGTGGGCAATCCTGCCGAGTTCGGTCTTCATCCCGGTGGCGATGACCTCGGCGAGGCCGGTGCCGGTCGCGATGGACGTGCCCATGAACACGAAGTCATGACGTTCTGCCAGCGGGGTGTCCGGCGGCGTCGGCACCGTCTGCTTCTCGACCGGTGTGCTTTCGCCCGTCAGTTGGGACTCATTCGCGGTCAGTGCGTGAGCGGTGTGAAGCCGTGCGTCCGCGGCGGCCACGTCCCCCGCTTCCAGGACCAGCAGATCGCCTGGAACCACGCTTTCGGCCGCCACCATGGCGCTGTGACCGTCACGCATGACCCGTGCCCGTGGCGCCGTCATCGAGCGGAGCGCCATGACCGCACGCTCCGCCCGGTGTTCCTGGAAGAACCCGATCGCCGCGTTGACGATCACGATCGCCCCGATCGCGATCGCATCGAGCAGTTCGCCGAGCGCGGCCGACAGGCCGCTTGCACCGAGCAGAAGCCAGATGACAGGGCTCGCGAACTGGCGGGCCAGCAGGGTCAGAGGGGCCGTCGACCGCTGGTGAACGAGCTCGTTGGGACCGAACTCGGCCAGTCGCCGCTGCGCCTGCGCGGCGGAAAGGCCGGACCCCGGAGACGTCGGAGGCTCGCCGCTCCCACCCGCGTCGGTGGCGGCCAAGCGTGGCTCTGGAGGCGAGATGACTGGGTCCATGCCGCTTCCTACGTGCGATTCGAGAAGAGCAGCAAACCCAGGACAGCGGCCAGAAGCGACCAGCACACCCAGTACAATGCCACGATCCACCGTGGGTTCTCGGGCTGGCCGGCGGCCTCCAGTCGATGCTTGTCCCACATCCCGAAGGCATGAAGGGACAGACCGGCGAACGTGATCAGTCCGGCCGCCGGCTCGACCCAGCGCACAAACAGCGCCCCCAGACCCACGCCCACGGCGAGCGCACCGACGGCGGACGTCAACTCGGCGAGCTTCAGGCGATTCACGCAGCGCCTGGAGACGTCGCTGGTGCCGTCGCCGGCACGGCGTGCGCGAGCGACGACGCCGCCACCGCGACACGAACCTGGTGACGGCGCCACAGGGCATACGCGGCGGGGAGCACGAGCAACGTCAGCACCATGCAGGACCACAGGCCACCGACCACCGGGGCTGCGGTGCGCGCCGACACGTC
>JBKJNH010000341.1:0-2957 GCA_046596055.1 Candidatus Eiseniibacteriota bacterium | reverse complement strand
ATCGTCGACGCGCAGACGATCCCTGGTTCAGCCATGCGGCATCCGTGGACGGTCACGCCGGGCACGCGGTGTCGGAAGTGCACCAGGCCGCCGGTACTGCCGCGCGACGGGAACGCGCGAGCGGCAGTCCGGGGAGGTCTCGAAGGGATTGGCGTCGCCGAGATGGGCGTTGGCGACCTGTGGGCGCGCCGGCTGCTGACGCCGGTACCCAGCGCCGACCTGGCGCACGGGAGCCGCAGGGGCCAAGCGAGGCCGTCGCTCTCACGAGGGGACCCTCGTTGGCAAACGCGTAGGTGGCCACGGTCAATCCGATTCGTTTTCGGATTCATTTCGGATTCGTTTTGCACGGCGAAAGACACCAACCTCCTAGGAGCGCATCGCGACGATCACCCGCGAGATGACGAACGAGATGGCGAACGTCGCGACGCCGAGGATCAATCCGACGCCCACCGCGCTGCCGACCGAAGCGCCGGTGGCCAGCGAGATGACGACGTAGATCACGAAGGCGATCAGCCCGGCGATGATGTTGCCGTGCAGCCCGGTATTGAGTTTCATGATAGGCGTGCTACCCGCTCGCGGGCGATCGAGCAGCACGGCAACCCCGATCACCGGGGCTCGATCCGCCGCATCCAGAAGACGCTCGACGCGCGGGTGGGCGTGACCGGCGCATTTCCCGGGCCGCGCACGATGAAGCATCTCGACGACCCTGCTCGCCGGGAGTGCATGCGACCTTTCCGAGGAGGCGGCGACGGAGAGCATCAGTCGAACCTTCGCGGGGGCGCGCACGCGGCGAGCCGGTAGATCGTCTGCCGTCACCAGCCGCAAGGTATGGCCGAGCGAGCGCCGTTTAGCAGGCTTCGTGATGTGGGGATCCAAGGAGGGAGGCGGATCCAGCAGAGAACGGAGACGACGATGTCCGACCAACTCGAGCTCCCGACCACGATGCGGGCCGCGGCCCTCGACTCGTTCGGCGGGCCGGATCGAATGATGGTGCAGAGGGTGCCGGTGCCTGAACTGGGCCCGCACGACGTATTGATCCGACTGGAAGTCGCGGGTGTCGGCGCGTGGGATCCCTACGAGCGGGAAGGCGGCTACGCCGAGATGCTCGGGATCGACCCTCATTTTCCCTACGTAATCGGCTCCGAGGGAGCCGGGACGGTCGCCGCGGCCGGCAACGATGTGGACGGCTTCACCCAGGGTGACCGAGTGTATGCGGTGGGCTTCCTCAACCCGACCGGTGGGTTCTACGCCGAGTTCGCGGTCGTCGACGCCGATCTCGTCTCGCACATCCCCGATCGGCTGTCGACCGAGCAGGCGGGCGCGATGGCCGGGGTTGCCCTCACCGCGCTGCGGGGGCTCGACGACACGCTCCACCTGAAACCGGGCGAGTCCTTGGCCGTCGTGGGTGCGAGTGGTGGCATCGGGCACGTGGCCGTGCAGCTCGCCAAGGGCATGGGTGCCCGTGTCCTGGCCGTTGCGTCCGGCCCCGACGGCGTGGCGCTCGCAGACCGTCTCGGGGCCGACGCTTCCGTGGACGGCCGCGCAAGCGACGTGGTGGGAGCAATCCGGGCGTTTGCGCCCGGCGGCGTCGACGCCGTGCTCCTCGCGGCCGGGGGAGACGCCGCCGAGCGGATCGTGTCGACGGTGCCTGCCGGCGGCCGGGTCGCCTATCCCACGGGCGTCCACCCTGAGCCCGAGGGCCGGTCCGGCGTCGCCATGCGCAACTACGACGGCGAGCCCGACCGAGAGATCGTCGGGCGCCTGCGGGATGTGATCGGGACGCGACCGTTCGAGGTCCATGTCTCGCGTACGTTCGGTCTCGATCAGGTCGCGGACGCGCACCGCGCGCTCGGAGAACACCACCTGGGCAAGCTCGCTCTGCGTGTCTCCAATGAGTCAACCGTCTAATCGCGCTTCGCTCCCCGCCACCGCTCCCCGCGTGAGCAATGCCGTCGAACACAGTCTCGAGGCCCGAGCGGAAGCGCCGCTCGGGATCGGGTTCGGCGGCGCCACGGACGAGACGCGCGACGTACGGGAGCGTCCCGGCGGCGAGCATCCGCTCGATGTGCGGGCCACGCACCACACGCCACGAGCCCTTGTCAATGGCGGAGAGCTCGCGGCGGATGGCGCCGGTGACGTACGCCTGGATCGTCGCGTGTGCCTCGAGCACCGCGTCGAAGTCGTCGAGCCCAGGCGCGCGGTCCAGGGCGGCGAGCGACGCCTCGAGCGCCGAGAGGGCGTGCGGTCCGACGTGCGGGCGGCCGCCGAGCAGCGCGGCGAACGACGGATGGCGCAGCGCGGCCGCGCGCACCTCACCGGCGAGCTGTCGCTGCGCCGAGCGCCATCCACCTCGCGAGCCGGGGAGCTCGAGCTCCGCGTGGACTGCATCGATGAGCAGGTCGTGCAGATCGTCGCGGCCCTCGACGTACGCGACGCGTACGCGACCGCCGGCGAGCCGCTGCGCCGCCAGAGTGCGAGCGTGGCCGACCGCCCACGTACGGTCGGCGGCTACAGGCCACGGAGGCCGCCGGTGAGGACCCAGCCGAGTTTGTTAGCGTGACCGTAGGCGAAGCCGTAGGCGTACTTGCCGGACGGGCTGAGCCTGCGGATCTGAAACGACTCGCGGTTCTGCAGGCTGCCGATGAAGGATTTGTTGGGATCCGCGTAGATCAGCAGTTGATCGACGTCGACCCGGATGCGTCTACCGGCGAGATCGTCGTCCGCGGACGAGTAGCAGCCGAGACGCCGTGCCATGGCGCGCTGCCAACCCTCGTGGCTCTGGCGCTTGAGGGTGATCCGGCTGGTGTCGATGATCTGCTTGCTGGCTGTGCTGACGCCAAGTTCCCAGCGGGCCTGGTTGCGAAGGGCGGCTCGGGGCTCGGGCCGTGCGGCTTCGGCCGCGTAGCAGTGTCGGCTTGTGCGTCCGATGCTTGCCGGCGGATTGCCGCCGAACGAGC
>JBKJNH010000253.1:0-4215 GCA_046596055.1 Candidatus Eiseniibacteriota bacterium | reverse complement strand
CCGCCTGGGCACCGCGGGCGGTCGAGGGACGGCGCGACGAACGCGCGTCGCGCACCGGTCGGGGCGCACTCATCAGTTCGAGCTCCGGGTGAGAGGAACGGACACGAGGGGCAGCGTCTCGTTGAGGCTGCCGGAACGAAATCCCTGTAGGTCGAGCGCGACGTAGGCAAAGCCCAGGCGCTTCAGCGCCTGCACGCATTCGTCGCGCAACGGGCTCGCGACGAGGCGCGCGAACTCGGCGGGCTCGAGCTCGAGGCGGGCGACGCTGCCGTGATGCCGCAGACGCACGTCGCGGAAGCCACGCTCGCGGAACCACGCTTCCCCCGACTCAACCTGCGTCAGTTGCTCGGCGGTGATGCGGGTGCCGTAGGGAAAGCGCGACGACAGGCACGGCATGGCGGGCTTGTCGGCCGAAGGCAGGCCGAGCTGCGCGGCCAGCGTGCGGACGTCGGCCTTGGTGAAGCCCAGCGCGGCCAGCGGCGAACGCACGGCGTGCTCGCCGGCGGCGCGATGGCCCGGCCGATGATCGCGCAGGTCGTCGGCGTTGGTGCCGTCGACGACGGCGGCGAAGCCCTCGTCGCGGGCCAGCGCGGCGAGCTGCACATAGAGTTCGCCCTTGCAGAAATAGCAGCGATTCGACGGGTTCGAGACGAAGCGCGGATCGTCGAGTTCGGCGGTGGCGACGACCCGCGGTTCGATGCCGAGTTCGCGCGCCTGCGCCAGCGCCGCCTCGAGCTCGCCCGCCGCATACGTCGCCGAGCGGCCGATGACCGCGAGCGCGCGTTCGCCCAGCTCCTGGCGCGCGACGGCGAGCACGACGCTCGAATCGACGCCGCCCGAGTAAGCGACGACGCACGAATCGAGTTCGCGCAGGAACGCGCGCAACGCCTCGACGCGGCCGGCGAAGTCGGTTGTGGGGGCGACAATGCCTTCGATCAAGGAGCGGACCCTCGGTGGGAGTCGGGCACGGCAACGGCCGCCCGCGGAGCGAGGACGGCGCCCGCCGAGTCCAGCGGAACGAACACGTGGCCGAGGGAGTCGGGCAGCGCCGCCCGCGCGGAGCGCACCCGCGCCACGGCAGCCATGTGCTGCT
This sequence comes from Candidatus Eiseniibacteriota bacterium, assembly GCA_046596055.1. Classification (GTDB taxonomy): domain Bacteria; phylum Eisenbacteria; class RBG-16-71-46; order RBG-16-71-46; family DASYSL01; genus JANPEF01. Next base: position 3,122 of record JBKJNH010000253.1, on the reverse strand, counting down.
CGCCCGTCTCGGTGAAGATGTGGCCTCCGTCGCCCCGGGCGACGAAGAACAACTCGCGGCTCCCGGGAGTCGGATTGAGAACCGCCTGCACGCTGGAGCGACCGGGGTTGCCGATCGGCCCCGGCGGCAGCCCCGGGTGCATGTACGTATTGTAAGGGCTATCGATCCGGAGGTCCGAGTAGAAGATGCGTGGCCGATGCCCGCCCAGGGCGTACTGGACGGTGGGATCGGCCTGCAGCAGCATCTTGCGGCGCAGCCGGTTCAAGTAGACGGCCGCGATCCGCGGTCGCTCCGAGCCGAGCATCGCCTCGGCCTCGACGATCGAGGCCAGGGTGAGAATCTCGTGCGGGGTGAACTCGAGGGCGATCGGCCCGCCGCGGGCCAGCTCCTCGGCCAGGATGCGCTTCGTCTGGGCTGCCATCGTGCGGACGATCGTCTCCGCCGTGGTGGTCGGCAGGAACGCGTAGGTCTCGGGGAACAGGTAGCCCTCGAGCGTGGGGCCGGGGCACTCGAACTCGGCCCGGAGAGCGGAGTCGGCAACGGCGGCGAGGAAGACCTCGGGATCGATCCCCAGGCGATCCTCGAACCGGAGCGCGAGGTCGCGCGCGGTCTGCCCCTCGCGGATGGTCACCAGATTCTGCCCGCTCATGCCGCGCACCAGCGTGGTCAGGATGGCGAGCACCGAATCCCCGCGGTGGAATGTGTACTGCCCGGCCTTGAGCTGCCGATCGGTGGCCGTCGCGCGCGCCAGGATCGAGAAGGCGAACGGGCTCTTGAGCATTCCGGCCTGCACCAGGTCGCGGGCGATCTCGTCGATCGTCGCGCCGGGGCGGATGAAGAGCGTCGCGTTCTCGCCCGTGCGACGAAAGCCGCTGGGAAAAAACACGTCGCGCACCACGAGCCCGACGAGAACGAGCGCGAGCACGTAGACGAGCTGTCGCGGGTGAAAGCCGCGTCGACGCGGCGGCGGCTTCATGCCCCGGATCCTCCACCCGCGCCCGGGTGCGCGTCGAGCCACGACTGCAGGAGGAGCAGCGCCGCACGCTGGTCGATGCGGGCCTTGTCCTCCTGGCTGGCGCGCGTGCGCTCGCGACCGCCCCCCTTGCGGGAGCCGGCGGACCAACCCTCCTCTCGCAGCGAGCGCTCGGCCTGGGCGCTGGTCAGGCGCTCGTCCCACGTCTCGACGGGGATCGTCGCACCCAGCCTGGCGGTCAAGGCGGTCACGAGAACAGTCACGCGGTCGGCAGCCTCGCCCGACCGGCCCGACAGTTCCAGGGGCAACCCGATCACGACGCGCTCGATGCCATGGGCGGCGACCGCCTCGGCGATGGCGTCGGCCGCGGCGCGCGTGGCGCGGCGTGCGGCGTCGCCGGGGTTGCCGGCAAACGCGGGCAGGATCACGGGGGGCAACGGCTGTGCGGTGAAGCCAAGTTCATCGGAACGGGCCAGGCCGAGGCGGCGAACGCCCCAGTCGACGGCGAGGATGCGGGCCACCGTGCGGGGCGGGCCGTTCGTCAGGCGGCGCTCTGGTTGCCGTTCTTGCCGGCGGTGCGACGCACCTTGACCAGGCGGACGGTCGTGCCCTCGGGGCCGAAGGCGAAGTCGACCGAGTCCATGCAGGTTCTCATCATGTAGATGCCGCGGCCGCGCAGGTCGAGGAGATGCTCCGGGGAGGTGATGTCGGTGAGCAGCTTCTCGACGTCGAACCCCTTGCCCAGGTCGTGGACGACGACCTCGAGCCTGTCCGCGTGGAGCAGGAACGACATGTCGACCTTCTTCGTGGGGTCGATGCGGTTGCCGTGCTGGATCGCGTTCGTGCCCGCCTCGAGCACCGAGATCGAGATCTGCATCTTGCTCTCATCGTCGAAATCCATCCGCTCGCTGATGCCCGCGGCGAGCTGATCGACCAGCGGCAACAGTTCGAGCCGGCTGGGGATCGTGAGATGGATCGTCTCGGTGGCGACGGGCGGCGAGGTCGGTGCACTCACTGGGGGGACTCCTGGACGCACGTCACGGTCAGGCCGGGCGGAACGAAAACCCGAGCGCATCGAGCGCCCGGGCCATGTCGTCGGGCAGCGGGGAGGTGAACGACAGCTCCTCACCGGTGCCCGGATGGCGGAACGACAGGCGGGCGGCATGCAAAGCCTGCCGACCCAGATCGGCCACCAATCGGGACGCGAGTCTACGGTCGGCCGGTGGGAGGCTCAAGGCCTTTTTGGCCCCCCCGCCGTAGGTCTCGTCCGCCACCACGGCGTGCCCCCGATGGCTCAGGTGAACGCGGATCTGGTGGGTCCGTCCGGTCTCGAGCGTGCATTCCAGCAGCGCGAAGCGCGGCCTTTGAGCATCTGCGGGGAGTCTGGCCAGCACCCGCACTCGCGTCGCCGCAGCTCTCGACCCGGACTTCCCCGAGGCCACGACCGTCATGCGCAGGCGGTCCTTGCGATCGCGCCCGATCGCCGCGTCGATCCGTTCCTTGTCGAACTTCGGCGCGCCCCAGACCAGCGCCAGGTACGTGCGCCGGATCTCGCGGGCGGCCAGCGCCTCGGTCAGGGCGCGATGCGCCTCCGTCGTCTTGGCCACCAGCAGGAGCCCGCTGGTGTCCTTGTCGAGCCGGTGGACGAGCCCGGGCCGCGAGGCACCCCCGATGCCCGCGATCACGGGCGCGTGGAAGAGAAGCGCGTGCACGAGGGTGCCCGTGCGCACTCCCGCGCCCGGATGGACGACGAGTCCCGCCGGCTTGTCGACGACGAGGAGGTCGTCGTCCTCGTGGACGATCGACAATGGAATGTCCTCGGGAACCAGCCCGCCCAGCGACGCGACGGGCATTTCGGCGACGATCACGGCGCCGGCGCGCGACGCCTCCGACGACTTGACGCGCTTGCCGTCGACGAGGACGTGGCCGCCCTCGATCAGCGTCTGGATGCGGCCGCGGGTGAGGTCGGGCCAGGCCTGCGCGAGAACACGGTCAAGTCGGACGCCCTGTTCCTCCGGCGTCACCTGGTGCGTCCGCCGTGAAGCCTGGGGGACCGGGGTCGAGCTCATGCGGGGCCTCGTGGGCATCGTGACCGAAGAGGAGCGTCCACGCGAACAGTGCGACGCCGACCGTGATCGCCGAGTCGGCG
>JBKJNH010000080.1:0-7710 GCA_046596055.1 Candidatus Eiseniibacteriota bacterium | reverse complement strand
CCTGCCGGTGTCCGTGCGGGTCCGCGGCGTAGTCGTCGCCCGGCTGCGGCGCGACGACCGCTCGCGCGGCCTCGAGAGGATGCTCGGGCTGGCTGGAGTGGACGTCGCCTGGGGCGGGCTGGCGCGCGTGCTGCTGGGCGCGAGTTACTAGATGCCTTCGCCTGATTCGGCAGCGCTGGTTGCGCGTGACGTTGGCATGCAGGTCGAGCCACCGGTGCTCGATCTGGTTCTCCTCGGGACAGTACGGCGGCAGGAAGTGCAGGTGGATCCTCGTCCCGGGCAGCCTCCAGTCGGGGCCGATCTTGAGGTCGAGATGGAGATCCGTCGGGTCGGGAAAGCCGTGTCCCTGCGGCGTCCTGGTCAGGATCGAGCGGAGCTGGGCCTCGACATTGGCAGCGACCTTGCGGGTTCCGTTCTCGCTGCGGTCATGAACACGGCGCCTTCCCGGAGCACCTGACAGCGCGCTACAATCCGGCACGCCGTCGAGGGTGCGCACCCCCGGGCGCGAGCCGCCGCGAAGCGACTCTCTCCTCTAACCAAACGCAGCAGGATCCGGCAGCGGATGCGAACGTCCGCATCCCGAGTCTTGCAATCCAGTCGGGCAAGCCAACGACGCGTTGACCGGCCCACACGAAGCTCCGCAGCCAAGCAGCCCCGCACCGGCTGAGTTCCCGGACCAGGCGAAGGCATTTAGACTCCGCACACTGACCGCAGGACTCACTCCACCTGCGGGACCTCTCCCGAACGAAGGCGACTCCATCCCACACGGAGGTACCCGATGAACCGCATGTTCCGAGTTCTTTCCCTCGGCGCCGTCCTCGCGCTGGCGGCAGCGATCACGATCGCGCCGGCGGCCGGCGCGCACGACGTCACCGCTCCCCCCGCCACCGCCGGCATGAAGGCCGACCTGCTGTTCTGGATCTCGGATGCGGAGTCGAAGCTCGGCCAGTTGGCCGAGGCGATGCCCGAGGACAAGTACGGCTGGTCCCCCACCAAGGACGTGCGCACGCCGGCGCAGGTCTTCATGCACGTTGCTGCCGCGAACTACGGCATCCCCTCGATGTGGGGCGTCGCCCCGCCGGCCGGTTATGACTTCGCCACGTACGAGGGCTCGCTCACGAAGAAGGCCGAGATCCAGGCAGCGCTCAAGGGGTCATTCGCGCACGTGAAGGCGGCGCTCTCCGCAGCAACCGATGCGGACTTCGAAAAACCCGTGGACCTGCTCGGCACGAAGACGACGGTGCGCGGTTCCTACATGCTGCTGCTCGCGCACGCCCACGAACACCTCGGCCAGTCGATCGCCTACGCACGCATGAACAAGGTGACGCCGCCGTGGACCGAGATGCAGAACGCCGCGATTGAGGCGAAGAAGAAGGAAGCGGAGGCGGGGGCGAAGGCGAAGGGCCGGAAGTAGTCGGAGGAGAGCGGCGCCCGCGCAGGAGCCTGGCGGGCGCCTTTTCTCTGAGTCCAGTCCCGTCGCGACCGGCCGTGTTCCCGTCGAGCACCAATCGCTCCACGATCCCTCGTGCAGCAGCCCCGCCCCCCGTCGATCAACGAGACGCGGTCGTGCCCGAAGTGACGCAACAGCCACCACACCCGCGCGGCCGTCGAGCCGTTGCCGAAGTCGTAGGCGATGACGTGGGTCTCCGCGTCGACTCCGGCTCCCGTCATCGCCGCGGCGAAGCGCTCGGCGGTGGGCAGTGATGGCGCCCGGGGCCCTGGCCGCGTGGAGAGGCGAGGTGGTCGACGACGCTGTCGTGCGGATCGGCGACGTTTGCGGCGAGCCATTTGGTGGAACCGAGTGCGGGAACGGCCACCGGGATCCTTTCGCGGCGGGCGAGTCGGACGTGCAGATTCACATGCCCTGGCGCATGTGGTTTTGCATGTGTCGCCAGTCGGTCGCGAACTTCCCACGTGGGAAGTCGAAGTGCACACCCGCGCCGACGGTCAGTCGCCCTACTTCCCGTGTGTCTTCGCCACCGCCATCACCGAGTCGCGCAGCCCGGGCGACGTGGGGCAGGTGAGGTCGTCGCGCCGGCACTCCAGCAGGTCCTGCCCGCAACCGCAGCCGCACAAAACTTCCGGAGCCGTCTCGACGAACCACCGACGCTGCGCCTGCGGCATCGCCGTGGCAAACGTGATGCCGGGCACTTCGTCGTCGCCGATCGTACCGTCCGCGAGAACCGCGTCGCGGATACGCTCGCCGATCTTCTTGATGCCACGGTGCGCCGCGGTCGCGGGGACGTCGGGCGCCTCGGTGATGCCTGGCAGGAGTGGATCGGTGGGGGCTTCGACGGGCGTGTCGCCGCCGGCCGGGCCCGGCAGGCCGGCGTGGATCGAGTCGTCAGGCATCGCCTGCGTGCGACCGCCCGCAGGCGTGGGCGCCACGTTCTCCTCGCGACCCGCGGAGCCGGCGGGCGGGCGGAACGAGCGGGTAAAAGCGAAGACACCCGCCGCGAGCGCCACCACGACGAAGCCGGCGACGACGAGGCGGGTGAAGTTGGGCGTCATGGCGGCGCGCCCTCGGGCGCTACTTGCCCTGCTTGTAGTAGTCGGCGTTGATCTGGATCTGGTGTTCCTGGTCGGCCGGCACTTCGTCCGCGGGATAGATCGCATTGACGGGGCAGACCGGCTGGCAGGCGCCGCAGTCGATGCAGATATCGGGATCGATGAAGTACTGCTTCGACTCCTCGTCCGCCTTGATGCAGTCGACGGGACACTCCTGGACGCAGGACTGGTCCTTGATGTCGATGCAGGCGTCGGTGATCACATAGGCCATCTGTCGCCCTTTCGGCCCTCCGGTGGGGTGACCCGGGGGGTGGTGTCCACGGTTGCTACACTTCGCGGCCGTGCCGGCCGCGCACGCGGCAGGCGGCCCAACACGCGCGAATGTGCCGTCCGGCGGCCGGTGTCGTCAAGGGGCTCGTCGGGGGCGCGCTGCCTGCCCACGCCGTGCCGCTCAGCCCTCGAGCCCGACCTTGCGCATCAGCGCACCCCACCGTGGATCGCCGTACAGCGGAAGCAGGCACCAGCTGGCCTTCGCCTGCGCGATCCCCGGGTCGTGCTCGTCGTAGGCGCGGTCGAGCCAGCGGAAAGCCTCCTCGAACTCGCCCCGCACGGCGTAGACCTCGGCGATCTGGAACGCACCATCGACGGAACAGTCCCGGATCAGGCGGGCGAAAGCCGCCTCGGCTTCCTCCGTTCGGCCGAGGGCATGGAGCACGATGGCGAGCGCCTGGTCGCGGAAGACCTGGTTCGGCTCGGCCAGCGCGTCCTCCAGCGCCTCATCCTTCCGGCCGTCGCCGAGGAGCACCAGCGCCAGCGTGTTGCGGATCGCGGCCCGCTCGGGGGCCAGCTCGAAGGCCTTGCGCAGGGCCACTTCGGCCTCGGCGAGTTTCCCGGTGGCATGCAGGGCGAACCCGAGGTTCATGTACCCGCGCGCGCTCAGTGGATCCTGCTCGGAGGCGCGGCGCGCAAACGCGATGGCCTCGTCGAAGCGGCCCATGGTCGCGGCCACCTGCCCGGCCCGACGCAGGGTGCTCGTATCGTCCGGCGCGACGGCGAGCATGCGGGCCACCGTGCCTTCGGCGGCGGCCCAGTCCCAGTCGAAGTTCGTCTGCAGGGCGGCCATGGCCTCGAGGGCCTCGGGCAGGTCCGGCGCGAGCGCGATGGCGCGGGCGGCGGCGGCGCGGGCACGCGACAACTCGGTCGCGGGAAAGCCGACACCAAGCCCCATCAACTCGTTGATCACTTCGGACAGTCCGGCCCAGGCGCGGGCGAAATCGGGCTCGAGTTCGAGCGCGCGTTCGAGGTGTGCCAGCGCCTTGGTGAGGTTCTCCCCGGATCGTCGCTCCTGCAGGAAGCGCGCCTGCAGGTAGAGCCGATGCGCCTCGGGATTGGTGCCGCGACCGCGCGCGGCGGCGGCGACGGCGGCCTTCGCCTCACCGCTCGCCTTCGAGTCGGACTCGACGCCGAGCAGTGCCGTGCGCAGCTCCTTCACCACCGACTGCGCGATGTCGTCCTGCACCGCGAAGATGTCCTCGACGGTGCGATCGTAGGTCTCGGACCACAGGTGATAACCGTCGGCGACGTTGACGAGTTGCACCGAGATGCGGACGCGGTTGCCCGACTTGCGCACGCTGCCCTCGAGCAGCGTCGCGACGTTCAACTTCTGGCCGATCACCGACAGCGCATCGGTCGTGCCCTTGAACTGGAACGACGAGGTGCGCGCCGCGACCCTGAGGCCGCGGATCTTCGCCAGCATGCCGAGCAACTCGTCGGCGAGGCCGTCCGAGAAGTACTCGTCCTCCTCGTCGCGGCTGCGATTGACGAACGGCAGCACGGCGATCGAGGCGACAGCCTTCGCGGCCGGCTTCGCGGTCGGCGCCTGCCCGGCGGTCTCGAGCCCGTGCTTCACCCGGCGCAGCTCGTTGCACACGTCAAGCGCGGTCTGCACGCGTTCGTTCGGGTCCTTCTCGAGGCAGCGGCTGACGATCCGCTCGAGGTCGCCGGGCAGCTCGGAGCGCACGCGCCGCAGGAGCTCCGGCGGGTCGCGCAGGATCGCCGAGCTCACGTCGGCCGCGCTTGCGCCGAGGAACGGGCGCTGGCCGGTCGCCATCTCGTAGAGCAGGGTGCCCAGCGCGAACAGGTCCGTGCGCGCGTCCACCGCGTCGCCGCGCACCTGCTCGGGAGCCATGTACGGCACGGTGCCCATGATCTGCCCCACATGCGACAGCGGCGAGGCGACCGTCGGATCGCCGTTCGCCTGCGGCGAGCCGCCGGTCGCGTCGGACGCCAGCTTGGCGAGCCCGAAGTCGAGCACCTTCACCCGGCCCTCGCGCGTCAGGATGACGTTCGCGGGCTTGAGATCACGATGGACGACACCGCGCGCATGCGCGGCGGTCAGCGCGTCGGCGAGCGCGATGCCGAGTTCGAGCACGCGCAGCACGGGCAGGCCGCCGGGCACGACCTGCAGGTCGAGGCTCTCGCCCTCGACGAGCTCCATCGTCAGGAAGCGCACGCCATCCTCGTCCTCGACCGAGTAGAGGACGACGATGTTCGGGTGATTGAGCACGGCGACCGTGCGCGCCTCGCGCTCGAAGCGCGCCAGCTGCTCGGCGTCGGCTCCCACGCCCGCAGGCAGGAGCTTGATCGCCACCTCGCGACCGAGGCGCGTGTCCTTCGCGCGATAGACCTCGCCCATGCCGCCGCGGCCCAGCAGCGAGACGATCTCGTAGGTTCCGAGCGTGGTTCCGGCGGCGAGCGGCACTAGCCCTCGTTCTCGATCAGGCGGCGGATGAACGGGCGGTCGGCCTCGAGCAGCTCGTCGGGATTGACGTCGGTGAGCTTCACCCAGCGGAAGGCCTGCCCGTCGAGCGACTGCAGTTGCCCGGTCGGCGCGGTGCAGCGCACGAACGAGAGCACGACCTGGAGCCCATGCGGGTACAGGTGCGTTTCCTCGGCCATGAGCTCGATGGCCTCGACGTCGACACCGAGCTCCTCGCGCACTTCGCGAACGACGGCATGGAGCGGGGTCTCTCCCGCCTCGAGCTTGCCGCCGGGGAACTCCCAGAAGCCGGCGAGCGCCTCGCCCGGTGGACGCTGGGCGAGCAGGATCTCGGGACCATCGTCGGTCGGTCGGAGCATGACGGCCGCGCCCACGCGGATCTGGCGGACGCGATCGTGTCGGCGCGGAGGTCGGGGCGAGGCTGCGGAATCGCTGCGCGTGGTCAAGCCGGGGTCCTCACGCCTTCCGCCGACGCCCCGGTCGCGTCGTCGGCCTGCTCCCCGATCGCGGGCGGCCCGTCCCGACGTCGCTCGGGCGGACAGCACGCACCGGCCGGCACGGGCATGCCGTGCGGGCAGGCAACGGGGTGCTTGAGGAAGGCGCAGATATGTTCGGTCACCTGCGGATCGAGAATGTGCTCGATCCGGCAGGCGGTCGCGTCGAGGTGCGGATCTTCCGCATCGAGCGCGGTGGCGAACAGGCATTCGGCCAACCGATGCCGACGCACCAGGTCGTACGCCCGCGCCGCCCCTCGGGCGGTGAAGGCGAGCTCGTCGCCGGACTGGACGACGAGGCGACGATCCACGACCTCGCGCGCGGTCCGCTCGCGATCCACGACCTTGGGGGCGCGGACGGACGTCAGGGCAAGCGGCCGACCATCCTCCCAGAGATACCACATCTCCTCGAGGAAGTGGTCGCAGCGCTCCTCGCGCTCCGAGTCGGTCGCGCGGGCCACCGCGAGCCGGCCGTGGTGCAGCTCGACGCGCCGATCCGCCAGCGCACCGACGTCGGGGTCGTGCGTGACGAGAACGATCGTGTGCCCGGCGCCGTGCAGGCGCGACAGGATGGCGAGGACGATGCGCGCGTTGTCCTCGTCGAGGTTGCCCGTCGGCTCGTCGGCGAGGATCAGGCCCGGTCGATTGATGAGCGCCCGCGCGATGCACACCCGCTGCTGCTCGCCGCCCGAGAGGTGGCCGGGGCGCGCCGCGAGCTTTTCGCCCAGGCCGACGGCGACGAGCGCGGTCTTCGCCTCGGCCTCGTCGGCGATCGAGTGATAGTGCTGCGCGACCATCACGTTCTCGACCGTCGTGAGGTACGGCAGCAGGTGGAACTGCTGGAACACGAGCCCCACCTGCTCGCTCCGGTAGCGCGTGCGCGCAGGCTCGTCGAGGCGCGCGATCTCGACGTCGCCGACGGTGATCGAGCCTTCGTCCGGCCGGTCGAGTCCGCCCAGCAGGTTGAGGAGCGTGGTCTTGCCGGATCCCGACGGCCCCATGACGGCGAGCCACTCGCCGGCTTCGATCGTCAGGTCGAGCGCGTCGAGCGCCCGCTGCTCGCCGTAGAGACGCGTCACCTGCTTCAGCTCGATGCGGGCGCCGTGCGGCACGGTCACTCTCCTCTCAGCACGGGCGCGGGCTCGATCGCGAGCGCGCGGCGTACGGGCAGGATCGAGGCCGCGAGCGCGGTGGTGACGCCGAGCCCGACGATCACCGGCGGCACGAACGGCGCGATGCGGATCGACGTGCCGAACACGCCGTAGCCGATGGCCTGCGCGGCGATCAGGCCGATCGTCAGCCCGACCGCGCCGCCGGTGGCGCCCAGGAAGCACGCCTCGGTCGCGAACAGGCGGACCAGGTCGCGCTGTCCGGCGCCCAGCGCGCGCAGGAGCGCGATCTCGCGCGTGCGCTCGAGCACCAGGTCGGTGAGCGTGCCCATCGCCGCGAGCGTGGCGGCGGTCATCGCAATCGCGGTGACGAACGCGAGGAGGATGCGCAGTCGCGCGAGCACGACGCCGTCCGCCTGCGAGAGCTGCTTGATCGCGCGCGCGGTGGCGCCCTCGTGAACCGCCGCCGAAGGGGGCGGGGCCTTGGCGAAGGCCTCGATCGTCGCGGCCGGGCCGTTGGCGCGCGCGAGCGCCAGGTGAAACCGCGTGGCGTCGTCGCCCAGCGCATCGGCCAGGCGGTCGGCCCGGACGAACAGTTGTCGATCCTCGGGGCCGCCGGTCTCCACGATCGCGACGCGCGTGAGGCCGAGGGGGCGCGTGCCCCGCGGGCCGGTGAGCTCGAGCGTGGCGCCGTCACCGGCGACGAGATCGAGTTCGCCCGCCACCGTCGCCCCGGCGAACGCATCGGCGCCCCCGAGTGGCGCGTCGCTGCGCCAGGTCGGGTACAGCCGCGCGAGCGCCGCCAGGTCGTCGACGCCGG
>JBKJNH010000385.1:0-26668 GCA_046596055.1 Candidatus Eiseniibacteriota bacterium | reverse complement strand
GGCAGCGACACGGGCCTCGTGTCTGACGGTGCCCGCATTGCGGGCAGCCTGACACAGGGCGAGTTCGGCGCTGCGGTGGCCGGCGCGGGAGACGTCAACTCCGACGGCTACGCCGACGTCCTGATCGGCGCCCCCTATGCGCAGCGGGCCGGCGGCGGCGTGCCCGCGCTGCATGGCGTCGCGTACCTTTATTATGGAAGCGAGCTGGGCGTCGACATGACCAACCCCGTCGAGCTCCCAGGCGCCGCGACCCGCCAGTACCGAGGCTTTGCGGTGGCCGCAGCGGGCGACATCGATGGCGACGGTTACGCCGACGTCGCGATCGGCGCGCCCGGCCAGGAGACCGACTTCGTGCAGGGCCGGGTCTATCTCTATCGCGGCTCGGCGACCGGGCTCCAGTCGGCGCCCGCCGAAAGCATCGCCGCCGGTTCGCGCTCCGGGCGCTTCGGCGCCGCGTTGGCCTCCGTCGGCGATCGCGACGGCGACGGCCGCCGTGACCTCGCAATCGGCTCGCCGAACGACTCCACCGACACCGAGGTCGAGGCGGGCCGCGTGTTCCTCAGGCGCAGCGCGTCGCCCTTCGTCGTCGGCGTGCTGCGCGGCGGCACGCAGGCGGGGGCGCACCTGGGCGCGGCGCTTGCCGACGCACAAGACTTCGACGCCGACGGACACGGAGAGATTCTCATCGGCGAGCCCGATTACGACGGCGCGGTCTCGATCGACGAGGGCCGGGCCCACCTGCTGTTCGGTGCCGGCGATTCGAGCCGCACGTTCGACAGCGCGGTTGCCTTCTCGCAGTTCGGGCTCGCGGTCGCGGGTGTCGGGGACGTCGACAGGGACGGCGATGCCGACATCGCGATCGGCGCGCCCGGCACGCCCGAGGGCGGCGCGGTGACGATTGTTCTCGGCGATGGAATCGAGTCGCCGGGCGATACGACGCCGCCCATGGTTCGGCTGCTCCCGCCGTTCCCGAATCCCTCGCCCGCCGCGGGATCGGTCGCCTTGCACTGCCAGATTCCCTCCGGGACAACCTGCTTCCGGGCGAGCATCCACGATGCGACCGGCCGGCTCATTCGCGACCTGTCCGATGACGTGCAGGACTTCGGGGCGACGATCTACGCTGCCTGGGATGGTCGCGATGACGCGGGCCGAGCGACGAACGCCGGCATCTACTTTGCCCGCTTCGCCGCGGGGGGGCAGGTCTCCACGCAGAAGGTCGTGCGCGTTCGCTGAGCAACAGCCGTGCACGACGTGATGGTCGGGCGTGAGGTCCGCTGCGGGATCCGGATCCTCAACCGGCGCTGGCGGTAGAAGCGGCATCCGCCCGGCGTATCGCCGCGAATTGCGGTAGATTCAACAGCATCATGTCCATCCCGTCGGGCACCTCCACGTGAGCCGCGCCTTCGTCAAGGACGACGCGTGGGAAGACCCCGTTGTTGCACCCCGCGCCCCTCTCCCGCCCGGCTCGCCCAACTACGTCACGCCCCGTGGCCTCACGCTGCTCCAGTCCGAGATGCGCGAACTCGACACCGCTCGCGCCGCGCTCGAGGCCGACGCATCGCTCGACGACGGAGTGCGCCGTCGCCGCACGTCCGTGCTGACGCAGCGCACGCGCGAGCTGGCTGAACGGATCGCCACGGCGCAGGTCGTCGATTCGCGCGCGACCGCCGCCGGCGCGGGTGCGACGGTCCGCTTCGGCGCGACGGTCACGTGGCGCGCGCTCGCCGGGCCAGGCGCCGGCGAGACGGAGCAGCTGCAGATCGTCGGCGTGGACGAGGCCGATCCCGCGGCCGGGACCATCGCGTTCACCGTGCCGATCGCGCAGGCGCTCCTGGGCAAGGGCGTCGGGGAGACGGCGGTCCTCCGCGCCGGAGGCGGCGAGCGCTCGCTCGAGATCGTCGCCGTCGAGTACGTGATCGAGGACGAACCCCCGCAGGCTTGATCGTTTCTGGACAACGGACGGCCCCGCCGTGCGCCACACTCGCTGCGCCCCGGAACGGCACGAACTCCGAAGTGTGAAGAGGAGGCCGCATGGCCCAGCACCGTCGTCGACTCGTGATCCCATTCCTTCTGCTCGTCCTGTGTGTCGTCTCGTGCGCGCCGCCCGCAACGGCGCGCGAGCGCGTCGTCGGCGGTCCGTGCGAGGGCTGCGACGCAGTGTTCGTGGGGCTACCGAAGGTCGCGAGCCTCAAGTCCGACGCGCGCATCGCCCCCGTCGGCGAGCCCGGCCCGCCGCTGCGCGTCGATGGTGTCGTGCGCGATGTCGCAGGCAAGCCTGCGCCCGGAATCGTCGTCTACGCGTACCAGACGAACGAGAAGGGAGTCTATCCGCCCGAGGTGCGCTTCACCGGCACATCCGCCTACCGTCACGGCAAGTTGCGGGCCTGGGCGAAGACCGACGCGAGCGGGCGCTACACCTTCACCACGATCCGCCCGGCGAGCTATCCCGAGAGCGACATCCCGCAGCACATCCACATGCACGTGCTCGAGCCCGGACGTTGCACCTACTGGATCGACGACATCGTGTTCACCGACGATCCGTTCCTCACGGCACAGCAGCGTGCGGGTCACGAACACGGTCGCGGCGGCATCGGCACCGCGACCCCGACGCGCGAAGCCGACGGGACGTGGCGCGTGCGCCGCGACATCCGCCTCGGAGCGGGCATCGCGGACTACCCGAAGTGATTCGCAGTCTGCGCTCCATCGCGCTCGTCGTGCGCGACTACGACGAGGCGATCGCCTGGTATGTCCGGGTGCTCGGCTTCACGCTGGTGGAGGACACGCCGCTGCCGGGGGCCGGGGGCAAGCGCTGGGTCGTGGTCGGGCCTGCGGGCGGCAAGGCGAGTGCGACGATCGTGCTGGCGCGCGCCGCGAACGAAGCGCAGGCTGCTCGTGTCGGCGACCAGACCGGCGGCCGCGTGTTCCTGTTCGTCGAGACCGACGACTTCGCCGCAGACTTTGCGCGACTCACTGCGGCAGGCGTTCGCTTCGTCGAGGGCCCGCGGCACGAGGCGTACGGCGCGGTGGCGGTGTTCGAAGACCTGTACGGCAACAAGTGGGATCTGATCGGGCCATAGCGCGCGCCATCGGCGCGCAAGGAGACCATGCATGAAGCTTCGAAGCTGGGTCGCGCGACCATTCGCCGCACTCGCACTCACGCTCGCCGGCTGCTCCCCGCAGCCCGCCTCGGACGCCCCTCCTGCCGAAACCAGCACGACAGCGACACCGGCCCCCGACGCCGAACCAACGTTCGTCGATCGCACCTGGCAGGTGGCTTCGTCGCCGCAGATCCAGTCCGGCGCGCACTACACGTTCCACTCCGACGGTCGGCTCGAGATCACGTCGACCGGCAGCACGCCGATGATCGGCACATGGGCGCGCACCGACAGCGGGCTGACCATGACCGAGGAGGGGATCCCGTATCGCGTCGAAGTGCTCGAGCTGACGGCGGATCGCTTCCGCATCCGGAGCCACAATCCGGGTGAGCCGGTGGAGATCGAGTTCGCGCCGGCGAAGAGCGAGTAGAGAATAGAGCGCAGCCGACATAGCGCGGCAGCCATCGTCAACTGCAGCATCGGCTGAAGCCGGGGACCGTTACGGTTGCCGGCAAGCCAGGGGACGACCTGGCCCCCGGAACACTGGAGAGCATCACGAACCAAGCGAGGATTGACCTGTGAAGTATCTCGTTGTCGTCGAGAAGACGAAGACCGGTTACTCGGCGTACGTCGAGGTTGCGGGGTGACGGGGGCGAGAGTCAGAGCGGACGAGCCGCACGAAGAGCCGGCCGGGTCGTGTGACCCGACCGGCTCTCGTCGTTCGGCGGCCTTGAATCAGGCCCCACTCATTCGACCAGCATGGCCTTCATGACCTGCCGCGTGCCGTCGCCGGTGAAGCGGATCCAGTAGAGCCCGGCAGGGAGGCGACGACCGGCTTCGTCGCGACCGTCCCACGCCAGGGTATGCCGCCCCGCCGGAGTGCTGCCCGCGGCCAGGTTGCGCACGCGGACGCCGCGCACGTTCCACACCTCGATCGACACGTCGGCCGCGTGGGCGAGATCGAACGCGATCGAGGTCGTGGTGCGGAATGGCGTCGGACGCGCACCCAGCAGGGCGGTGCGCGAGGGAAGTGCCGCGCCCGGAGCCAGGACGTCCGCGCCCGCAGTCCCGGCCGTGCCCGCCGCGGCGATGGCGCCGCCCCCGTCGATCCGCGCACCATCGAGCGGCGCGCCGATCGCCAGCAGGTTCTCGAACAGGAACGACTCGCCGAGCGAGGTCCCGAGGTGGAAGCCCAGCGGACCGGTCAGCTCGTTCGCCGACTGCGCCAGCGCGTTCATCGTCTCGCTGTCGAAGTAGAACACGGCGTCGAGCAGCCCGTCGCCGTCGGCATCGGTCAGGTCGTTCTTGAACGGAGCGTGCACGCCGCCCACGTGCCCGATGAGTGCCTCGCCCGCGATCGCGGTGCGCGCATCGAAGGCCAGCCCGCCGGTAACCGAGACGCCGCTGCCCAGCGCGATCGCCTCCGCGTTCCCCTCCCCGAGCGCCACGGAACGCACGACGATCGCGAAGCTTCCGCGATCGCCGGCGAGCGGCGGAGCGATCGCCGCATCGTCGCCGGATCTCGAAGCGGTCATCGCCTCGGGGTCGGCCCACGCGACCATCGTCGCCGACTGGTCGTGCGCCACGCGGACGCGGACCGTCTTCGACGTCGAGTTGCCGCATTGATCGCTCGCCGTGTAGACGATCGTGTACTCACGCCCGCTGCGCGGTCCCATGCGCTCGGAGCGGAGCTGGAACTCCGTGTCTGCCGTGCCGACGGCCGCGCCCACGATGTCAGGAGCGAAGTTGCCGTCACCGAGGTCGTTCTCGGGCTCGTTGCTCGTCACCGACGTGAGCACGAACGTCGGGTTCGGGCAGTTGTCCGCGATCGTCACCTGGGCCACGATGTCGGCCAGCGAGTGGTTCGGCGGCCACAGGTAGTTGCGGTTGAGGACGACATCGATCGTCGGCGCGATGCGGTCGTAGACCTCGGCCTCGGCCTGCGCCTCGTCCGTGTTTCCGCATGCGTCCGCGCCCGCGATGACGACGCGGATGACCGCCGGGCAGCTGGTCAGGGCGGAGACGAGAACCGTGCCGGTCACGTCCACGCGGCCCGGGTTCACCTGCACCTTGTTGATCGTCGGCACGCCGAGCGTCGCGTTGTTGCCCGGGTTCGTGATCGTGACGGTCACGTCGCCGGCGTCGATCGTGCAGTTGTCCGTGAGTGTTCCGGAGAACGGCATCAGGTACGCGCACGTCGCATCGACGTCGCCACCGGTGGCCGAGGCGGTCGCCGCGGGATCTTCGGTGTCGCTCACCGTGGCCTCCAGCGCCCGCTCGCTGGTGTTCCCGCAGTTGTCGGTGGCCGCGAAGGCGACGCGAACGGTCGCCGGGCAGCCCGTGATCTGCATCACCGGGACGTCGACGTCGACACGAACCTCCGTGGCCGAGACCTGCGTCTTGACGATGGTCGGCGCGCCGAGCAACGCGTTCGAGGTCGGGTTCGAGACGGTGGCCGAGACGTTCGCCGCCAGCAGGCTGCAGTCGTCGCGGAACGTGATGCTGAACGGCACGAGCGCGTCGCACGCGCCGTCGACGACCTGGCTGGTCGCGCTCTGCGCGATGACCTGCGGCGCGGTCGCCGAAATCGTGAAGTCGCCGTCGGAGATGTCGAAGAAGACCTGGCCGACGCCGTCGATGCGGATACGCGCGTTGTTCGAGGCCACGTTGCAGGGCAGCGTCACCTGCGCGCTGCCGTCGTTCGCGGTCGCGGCAAGGAGCGTCGTGTAGTTCGCCCCGTCGTCCGTCGTCAGCCGGATGTCGACCTGCGCGGCGATCGAGCCGCCGCCCACGTCCCAGCTCACGGTCGTGGCGCAGCCGGCGACCAACGACTCGCCCCCGTTGGGCGAGGTGATGCGGAACGGATCGCCCGCGACGGTGAGGAGCATGCCCTCGTTCGCCACGCCGCCCCCGCCGGCGCGGTTGTCGCGCACGGTCAACTGCATGTTCATGACGCGGTTTGCCGTCGGCAACTGCTCCCAGGCCGAGACGGTGCCGGCGAACAGGTCGGACAGGCGCGGGAAGGTGCGCGAGGCCGCGGTCGTCGGCGGCCGGGAGCGGAAGATCGGCGAGGTCGCCGGGTTGCCCGGGGGGGTCGCGGCGCCGAGGTCGAACTCCTCCCAGCAGTAGGTGATCGCGTCTCCGTTGGGATCGCCACCCGAGCCGGTGAGCGTGAACGCCGTGCCCCGGGGCACCGTGCGATCGGCCCCGGCGTTGGCGGATGGCGGGTCGTTGTTCGTGTCCGTCGCCGTGCCACAGGCGGCGCCGTAACCCAGCTTGACGCCCAGGATCTCCTGCAGGCTCTTGAGGTGGAAGTAAGCGTGGCTGTTGGGCTGCACGTCCTCGGCGTCGCAGATCCCGGCGTAGGCCATGATCGTCGTCCCGCTGCCGGGCTCGTAGGCGGCGCCGTCGACGCGGTTGCCGCCGCCGCAGCTGCCCGTCGTGCCGTTGAACGTGTGGTTGCCGCCCATCTGGTGGCCGATCTCGTGCGCGACGAAATCGACGTCGAACGCGTCGCCCTGGGGGGTGCCGCGCGACGTGCCGCCGCGCCCCTTGCTGGCGGTGCACGGGCCCTGTCCGGCGCGGCCGCCGCTGCCACCGGCGCTCATGTAGTGACCCAGGTCGTAGTTGGCGGTGCCCACGTCGGCGTCGAGCAGCGAGTCGACGCGATCGAGCTGCGCGCCGCTGATGTCGTTGGGGGCGATGAACGGATCGGTCAGCGGGTTGGTGAAGATGGTCGTGCTCGTCAGGTTGAAGCGCACGGCGACGTCGTTCTCGTAGATGCCATTGACGCGGTTGATGGTGGTGACGATGCCGTTCTGCGCGCCGGCCACGCCGCCGAAGAAGTTGTGGTACTCGCCGCTGACGACGATGGCGAGCCGGTACGTGCGCAGCGGGATGCCGCCGCCCAGGATCGGCAGCACGCCGCCGCTGCCGGGGGTGATGCCGAAGTCGGGCATGACGGCCGAGCTGCCGCCGCTCTCCTCGCCCGCCGTGCAGATGAACGGCATGTCGGGCGCGCGGCGATCCTCGGCCGCGAACGTGCGGTAGAGCGTGCCGCCGCTCTCGATCGGATCGACGTAGATGAGGCCGTCGACGCTGCGTACCATGGCGTGGAAGCCGTCGGGCGTCAGGTCGAGGCGCGCCGTCGCCGTGGGATCGTCGATTCCCTGCGCGGTGAAGGTCGAGATGTCGGGACGCTCGCTGGCGAGTTTGCCCTCGAGGATCGGGGACTCGAGGACGCGGAATCTCGCGAATCCGCCGGACGGGAGCGGCAGGGTCAGCGTGGGAGCGCCGGCGCGCGCGCCGGGCAGGAACTCGCGCGGCGCCGCGTCGAGGATGACCTCGAGCCGCATCGCGTCGACGGTGAGGACGCGATGGGCCGCGCCGTCGACGAGGAAGCCGGGGGCGGCGGACGACGCGAGGCCGGTCGTGGCCTCGGTCCAGACGCCGTCGCTCGAGCGGTCGCCGGGAGCGGCAAACGCGGGAGCCGCGGCAAGTGTGGCCACTCCGGCCGACAGGAAGATCGCGGCCGCCACGGCGGTGATACGCGGACGCCACTGAAATGCGGACATGGGGGAACTCCTCCATCGAGGCACACGACATCTAAGGGCGGCAGGGACTCGATGCCAGCGCGCGGATCGCAGGGGAGTGCGAGGAGATCAGAGCATCAATGGATGGACAAAGGCGCGCGTGCGCGGCGAGAGGGAGGCTACGCCGCGGCGGCGGATCGTGCAAGGAGGATCGGCGACGCGCCCTACGTTCCGGCGTTCAGCCGCCAGATCGTGAAGTTGAGGACGGCGGCGAAGCCGACCCACGCCAGGTAGGGCAGGAGGAGTGCGCGAGCGACGCGATCGTGCCGCCCGAACAGCACGGTCACGGCGAGGATCAGGCCCCACAGCGCGCAGATGTCGACGAATGCCAGGTCAGGGCGGTGGATGCCGAAGAACAGGTAGGACCAGAGCGCGTTGAGGGCGAGCTGGGCGATGAAGAGGCCGAGCGCCAGCCGCGCCCCCGCCCAGCCGGCGCGGCGCCACACCAGCCATGCGGCGATTCCCATCAGCAGGTAGAGCAGCGTCCACACCGGGCCGAAGATCCAGTTCGGCGGATTCCACGCGGGCTTCACCAGCGACGCGTACCACGGGCCAGGCATGAATTGTGAACCGACGGCGGCGGCGGCGAACGGAAGCAGCAGCCATGCCGGGAGGCCGAGCCAGGCCCGAGCGCTGCTCATGCCCGCTGCTCGTGCAAGGTCGGAGCGATCAGTCCGCGAATGTCACCGGCACGGCCACCCAGGATTCGACGGCGCGACCGGCGCGCTCGGCGGGGCGGAAGCGGATGCGTCGCACCGCATCGAGGGCCGATCCGTTGAGCATCGGGATCGAGTGCTGGAGCCGGGTGTCGACCACGTGCCCGTCGGTGTCGACGTACGCGCGCACGATCACGGTGCCCGTCGCGCCGGATTCGCGCGCCAGCGATGAACGCTCGGCGCGCGGCGCGAAGAGCGGCGTCGCAGGGACGTCGACCATGTCCGCGACGACAGTGCGCGCCACGGGCGCCACCGCAACGCCGGACTTGTCCCAGTCGATCGGTGCGAATGAGCTGTCGAGATCGCCACCGTCGCCGACGAGCGGATCGCCGGTCTCGCCGAGCGAATAGGCGCGCGCCGCTTCGCGCTGTTCGCGGATCTTCGCGTTCAGCTCCTGCGCCTGGCGAACCTGGTTCTGCATCTCCTCGGCGGTGAGCGGCGTGGGTCCTTCAGGGCCGCTGCGCGCGGGGATCTGCGTCATCAGTCGATCGGCGAAGCGCTGCGCTCCCCACCACGACACGAGCAGCACCGCCGCGCAGGAGCCGAGGACGACCAGACGTCCGCGACGCGCCAGCGCATCGATCGTCGCAGCGACGATCTCCGAGAGCCGGTCGTGGCTCATGCGCATGAGTTCTCCACTGGCTTTCTCAGCTGCGCGGCTCGCCCGCTTCGACCTCGAAGAAGAGTTCGCGCACGAACGGCAGCGGCGGCGTGCCGTGCGCGAGCAGTGCGTCGTTGAACTCGCGCAGGTTAAACGCATCGCCCTTCGCCGCCTTCTGCTCGTCGCGCAGGCGAACGATCTGCTGCCAGCCCACGAAGTACGTCGAGAGCTGCACTGACGAAACCTGCGCGCGCTTGATCTTCTCCTCGGCGACCTTCCTCGTCTGGAAGCCCTCTTCGAGCAGCAGGCGAAGCGCCTCTTCCTCGGTCATGTTCTGCGCGTGCAGGCCGACGTCGATCATCGTGTTGAGCACCGCACGCTGCCAGAACTTGAGCTGGCCCAGCTCGTGACGCAGGTCGGAGTTGATGCCGGCCTCGAGCATGAGCTGCTCGGAGTAGACCGCCCAACCTTCGGCGAACGCGCCGTTCCACAGCATGTTCGGCACCAGGCGACCGCTCTTGTTCGCGTGCCACAGCTGCACGTAGTGGCCGGGCAACGCCTCGTGGATCGACAGGATGCGCAGCTGCCAGGTGTTGTATTCGCGCAGGTAGTCGTCGGTCTGCTCGGCCGTCCAGCTCTCGGGAATCGGCGTGATGTAGAAGAACGTCGGCAGGTGCGCCTCGAGCACACCCGGGGGATCACAGGACGCACCCGGCACGCCGCGCGCGAACTCGGGCGTGAGCTCGATCTTGAGCGGGCTGTCGGTCGGCATCGTGACCAGCTCGTTGGCGCGCAGGAACGTGTCGAGCTCGGCGCAGAACTTCGTGCACTCGGGCAGGAAGTCCTCGCGACCCGGCTTGTCGGCCTCAAGGCGCGATAGCGCGTCCTTGATGTCCCTGGCGCCCATCGCCTTCGCGACTTCGTCCATGCGGGCGCGCTGCTGCTTGAGCATGCCCTTGGCCCAGTCCATCAACTTCGTGGGCGTCAGGTCGCCGCCGGTGGCCAGCGCCAGCTTCTCGCCGTACAGCTCATCGCCCAGGCGCCAATCGCCGCCGGGCTTGTGCGCGGCCTGCTTGAGGAACTTCTCGAAGCGCACGAGCGCGGTCGTCGCGTCGTCGACGGCCTTGCGCGCTCGCTCGGAGAGCTTGGGCGCCTGGGCGTCGACCTGGCTCAGGAACGAGTCCTCGAGGAACTGCGACAATCCATCGACCTGCAGCAGCCCGACCAGCACGTGCGGCTTCGGCATCCGCACGAGGTTGTGCTCGGCCTGCTCGAAGTACGCGGTGAACTGCTCGATGCGGCGAATCGCGTTCTCGAAGCGCGGCGCGGCCGGCGCGAACTCGCGCTTCAGCAGGCACGACACGCCTTCACCCGCCTGACGAATGTAGAAGTTCGGGTCGTATTGCCACGGACGCTCGTCCTCGAGCTCGAACACGGCGGCCTTCGCGCCGTGGACGAGCACGCGCAGGTCCAGGCGGTCGTCAGCATCGAGTCCGTCTTCGGAGATGCCCTCGAGGCGCTCCTGCAGCGACATGAATCCGCCGACGGCGCGATCGCGGCTCTTCTTGTCGTGTCCCGGCAGCAGGTGATCGTGGTCGTGGTGGCCGAGGACCGTGCCGTACACCGGGTCGGTGGTGACCAGGTGATCCAGGAATTCCTGGGTGAGCGCGGCAAGGGAAGAGTTGGTCGGCAGTCCGTGCATGGATATCCTCGGTCCGGGAGCGAAGCCGCGTCCGGCTGGGAGCACGATGCTCCGGTCCGGGGGACGGGGGGGCGGCCTCGACTGGTCCTCCGGATTATGGAAAGGGCAGCCCGACGGGTCAAGGAAAGGCTGGCTGGGCCGCCCGACAACTTGGCATGCGGTTTGGGCTTGGCGATTTTTCAGGGGGGTGCGATGAACGACGAAAAGTGGTCCCTTATGGTCGCGCAGATCCAGCGCAAGTTCACGGTGACCGAGCACACGACCAGCGAGCCCGACCCGAGGGACAAGGGGGTGCGCGAGGTGATCGTGTTCGAGGGGCCCACCGGACCCATGAAGCTCGAGCGGTTGACCCGGCCCCTGGTCATCGAGAAGAAGCCGATTTATTCGGGTCGTTCCGGGGCGGGGGTCCAGTACGACTACATCCTGGACCCCGTGGAGAAGACGCACCGCGAGAGCCTGTTCCGCTGGGAGAACAACGGCTGGACCGAGATGGACCTTTCGGCGATCAGCCGGGCATAGGCGCGGTCTCGTCGGCGTACTGGAACACGGCCTCGAGCGGCTGCGCGAAGACGCGCGCGATCTGGAACGAGGCCTCGAGGGACGGCGAGTATTTCCCCCCCTCGATGGCGTTGATCGTCTGGCGGGACACGCCGATCCGGTCGGCCAGCTCTTGCTGCGTCATCTCGTTGTGGTGGAAGCGGAGAGTGCGGATCTGGTTGAGGATCCTCATCTTGGGGCGGTTCACGGTCACATGCCCCGGCGGTAGTAGAGGAGCTGGAAGCCCAGCTTGACCACCTGGGACAGCAGCATCGAGTGCATGATCCGGTCGCGCTCGTCCGGCTGCTCCGGGATGTGGGGCAGGCTGGTAAGGGCGGCAATGATGCTCCCCGCAACGAGTACCACGACCAGCAGGATCACCGCCGCGATGAAGAGCGGGACGTAGGCGGCAAGGACCATGATCCCCTGCGCCATCATCAAGGCGGCGATGACGAAGTAGAGGCCGAGCCCGACGCTCAACCCCAGCAACTGGATCCAGACACTCTTCTCTTCGAAGGATGCGTTCATGGGGCCTCCCGGGTTCGTCGCGTGACTGCCTGTCTTGACCTGATGTCAAAAATAGTAGACATTTGATTGCGTGTCAAGATGCTTTGACATGAGCTTCATGGGGGGCGGGGTGCTTTGTCGGAGCGCGGGGCCGGAGTTGCCTGGAGCGCAAGACCTGTGGATGGGTGTGCGTAACGACAGCGGGAAGGGCGAGGGGACCTGCTAAGCGATTGTATTCACGTCGATTGGAGGCGCGACCCGGCGGCTTCCGTTATCCACCGCCGAATCGCGCCAGCGTGCAACACCGCTTGCCCCTAAGAGTTGCCGCGCCGATGGCCGAGATCGGGCGGGGTGCTCGGAGCGCTCTCGTCCAGCATGGTGCACCGCCCCGAGAAGCGGACACCGTCCTCGATCACGATCGAGCTCGAGGTGAGGTCCCCCTTCACCCGGGCGCCGCTGAGCAAGAAGACACGCTCCTCGGCCTGGATCCCACCGTCGAAGACGCCGGCGACAATCGCTTCTCGCACATGCACGTCGGCATGCACGTGGCCGTAAGGTCCGACGATGATGCGGTCGCAGTTGAGGATGTCCCCCTCGAAGTCACCGTCGACGAGCAGGGTGCCCTCGATCATCAGGGTCCCGCGGAAGTTCGATCCGGCTCCAATGTGGCAGTTCGGGACGATGTCCCCCTCTTCCTCGCCATCCCGATCGCGCGCGAACGGATTCTTCAGCACGTTGCGCGACTCGCCGCCCTCGGCCTCCGCGGAGTTGAGCCCCAGGGCACGCGCAGCGACGTTCGCGAGCGAGCGGCCACGTCCACTTCCGGTCTTCGCATCCGTGCTCATTCCATCACCCCCAGGAGTTCGAGCAGACGCTCGAGGTCGGTCTCGCCGTAATACTCGACTTCGATCTGGCCGCGTTCGCCGGTCGGCGCCGGCACGATGCGCACCTGCGTCGCGAGCTTGCGACGAAGCACGGTCGTCCACTCGGCGTAGTTGCTAGAAACCGCATCTACACCACCTTGCGAGCCCACGCCACTGCCACGCGTGCGTCGCGGCGTGCTCTTGCGGCGCAGCTTGCGGGCGATGAGCGCCTCGGTCTTGCGCACCGAGAGACCCATGTCGGCGACGTAGCGCGCGTGCGCTTCGATCTCCGCGCCTGACGGAAGCGCGAGCAGTGCGCGCGCGTGACCGGCCGTGAGTGTTTCACGTGAAACCATCGTCTGGACCGCGGCGGGAAGTGCGAGCAAGCGAAGCGCATTGGTGATGGCCGAGCGACTCTTGCCGACGCGCTGGCTCATCTTGTCGTGCGAGTAACGCAGCTCGTCGATCAGGCGCTGGTAGCCCAGCGCTTCCTCGATCGCATTGAGATCTTCGCGCTGAAGGTTCTCGATGAGCGCGACCTCGAGGAGTTCATCGTCCTCGATCGGACGGACGATGGCCGGAATCGTCGCGCGACCCAGCTTCTGCGACGCGCGGAAGCGGCGTTCGCCGGCGACGAGCTGGAAGCGCTCGCCCGCGGGGCGGACGAGGACCGGCTGAAGCACGCCCTGGGCGCGGATGGACTCGGCGAGTTCAGCGAGCGCGTCACTGTCGAACTCGAGCCGCGGCTGCTTGGGGTTCGGATCGATGCGATCGAGCGGGATCTCGACCACGCCGGGCTCGAAATCCGCCGCGGCCACGCCCGCTGGGGAAACTGCCGTCGGCCCGGAAGCGACTGGGGGGCTGTAGAATGCGGGCGCAGACGGAAGAGGCGCCGGCGTCGGGGGCTCCACGCCGCCGACCGCTTCCCGCGCCTCGGCAGCCGCTTCCGCAGCCGCTTCCGCGGCGTCGGCCGCGTCGTGCGGCGTGGGCGCGCCGGGGATCAGGGCGCCGAGTCCTCGCCCAAGGGCCTTTCTCGTCATGGGGTCATGACCTCCTGGGCGAGAGCACGATAACTCTCTGCACCGGTAGAGCTTCCGTCGTAGTGAATGATCGCCTTGCCGAAGCTTGGGGCCTCGCTGAGCCGAACATTGCGGGGAATCACGGTGCGATAGACGCGATCGGAGAAGAACTTTCGGGCCTCGTCCGCAACCTGCTGCGAGAGGTTCAAGCGCGCGTCGAACATGGTGAGGAGCACGCCTTCGATCCGAAGGGCCGGATTCAGGTTCTCCTGCACGAGCTGAATCGTGCGGACAAGCTGGGTCAGGCCCTCGAGCGCGTAGTACTCGCACTGGAGCGGGATCAGCACCGAGTCTGCCGCGGTCAGGGTATTGACGGTCAGCAGCCCGAGGGAAGGCGGGCAGTCGATGAAGACGTAGTCGTACTGATCGCGGACCGTCGCGAGCGCCTGGCGAAGCTTGGTCTCGCGAGCCATGACCGTGACGAGCTCGACTTCGGCGCCAGACAACTTCTGGCCCCCCGGCAGCATGTCGAGTCCGGGGAGAAGATCCTTGTGGATCGCCTGCTCGATCGGGAAGTTGTCGACCAACACCTCGTAGAGCGTTGGCTCGGCCTCGTCGGGAACGAGGCCAAGTCCGCTTCCCGCATTGCCCTGCGGGTCGATATCGATCAACAGGACGCGCTTGCCTTCCTCGGCAGCGCACGCGCTGAGGTTGATCGCGGTGGTCGTCTTTCCGACGCCGCCCTTCTGGCTGGCAACGGCAATCACCTTGCCCATTGGGACATCACATCCTTGCGGGGGCCGGGTCCGGACTGCGGGGGCGTTGAACTTCGACCAAACTACGGAGCGCGTGGCAGTAGCGTCAATACTGTTCTCCCGCGCGATGTTGGGCAAGGGGTTGCGGGGCGCTCTCGGCGGGTCGGCGCGCATGTTTCACGTGAAACCCGATGCGATAGGGGTTCAGAGCGGGCTGGGAATCATCGCGCCGGCCCCTGCGAGCACGGCGGGATGTTTCACGTGAAACGTGCGTGACGGGGCCCGGGCCGGCCAGGAACTCTCGCGGCGTCACTGACCGGTAGCTACGGAGGCACCGGAAGTCCTCTCCGACCCGCTTCACCAGTCGGCCAAGATCATCGCGGTGTTCTCGGCCTTCGAGACTGTCTCCCGCGTCGGCCGTCCGAATCACGACTCGGCCGACCCGATCCGTCCCGACCCTGGTGACTCCGGAGGAGCCACTTCGGCTCGCTCGCGTAGTTCCTGATGGTCCCCTGGTTCGAGCTCGATCGCCCCTGGAACGTGCTGCACGAGCCCGCGCCGCTAGTCTTGCTCGAGGCAACCTGTTGGTGGATCACGTTGACCCGTAGCGTGTTGGGGACTTCTGTGGCGCCTGTGTTGCGTAAGCGATTGCCCTGATGTAGGTTGCGGAGTATCTTGGCGAATGAAGCCCATGCCTCAGTACGGCAAGAGACCGGCATGCGATTGCCCCACAATGGCTTACAGCGGAGGTTATCAGAACCATGCACCGCAACGACTCGACATCACCAACGGGAGATCCTCCCGCGCCGGCAGAACTCGCCAACCACCTCGCCATCCTCCGGCGCACGCCCGGGATCCTCGATGCCTGGCTCGACGATCTCCCGGACGCGTGGCTCCTCGCCGACGAGGGCCCGGGCACGTTCAGTCCGCGCGCGGTGCTCGGCCACCTGATCCTCGGGGAGCTCACCGACTGGATGCCGCGTGTGCGCATGATTCGCGAGCACGGCGACACGAAGCCGTTCGAACCGTTCGATCGCTTCGGTTTCGACGAGATGCTGCGCACGAAGACCACGCGCGCGCTGCTCGACGAGTTCGCAACCTTGCGCCGCGACAACCTCGACCAGCTCGTGCGACTCGATCTCGATGCGGACTCGCTCGCAACGCGCGGACAACATCCGACACTCGGCCCGGTGACGATGCGGCAATTGCTTGCCACGTGGGCGACGCACGACCTCAATCATCTCGCGCAGATCGCACGCGTGATGGCGCGCACGCAGGACGCTGCGGTCGGACCCTGGAAGCCGTTCCTCGGGGTGCTGTCGTGGAAGCAAGGAGAGACCGCATGAGCGCCGCGAACCCCGCCGTCAATCTTGCCGCGAAACTCGCGACATTCAGCGAGCACTGGCAGCCGCGCACCGTCGCGCAGTTCAACGGGCACGACATCATGGTGGTGAAGGCGCAGGGCGAGTTCGTGTGGCACGATCACGCCGACACGGACGACCTGTTCCTGGTGCTGCAAGGAAGGCTCACGATTCAACTGCGCGATGGCGACGTCGAACTCGGTCCTGGCGAACTGTTCGTCGTGCCGAAGGGCGTGGAGCATCGTCCGGTCGCGCGTGAGGAGGTGCACCTCCTCATCATGGAGCGCGCGGGTACGCCGAACACCGGTGACCCGAAGACGGCGGCGCAGCGGCGCGAGATCTGAGGGCTGTGCGGGGGTGAGCGGGGGGAAAACGTGCGGGGAGCATGGACCGGGATCGTCCGCCGGAGCTAAGGTCGCCGGCGCGCTCGGGTTCGATCGCGACATGTTCCGCGACCCCGATGGAAACCTCGTCGGCCTCATGGAGGAGAAGCGGTAGGATCGGCAATCGAGACCGTCCCGGCTGCACACTCACGACAACGGAGGCCGCCATGGCGCGCTATGTCGATGGATTCCTGATCCCGATTCCGCGGAAGAACGTCGCCGCGTACAAGAAGCTCGCGCAGAAAGCGTGCAAGGTGTGGATGGAGCTCGGCGCGCTCGAATATCGCGAATGCATCGGCGAGGACCTCGCGCAGAAGATGCCTGCGACGTTTCCGCGCCTGCTCGGGAACAAGCGCGGTGACACCGTGCTCTTCTCGTGGATCGTCTACAGGTCGAAGGCGCATCGCGACGCGGTCAACAAGAAGGTCATGAAAGACCCGCGCATCCTCGCGATGATGGACCCGAAGAACAATCCGTTCGACGTCAAGCGCATGCTCTACGGCGGCTTCCAGGTGATCGTCGAGGCCGTGAAATGAGCGCGCCCATCCTTGCGCCATCGTTCTGCCAGGTCGCGTGGGTCGTCCGCGACATCGAGGCGTCCGAGAAGTTCTTCAAGAAGGTGATGGGCATCCCGAAGTTTCTGCGCTTCCAGAGCCTGTCCGCCAAGGACACCAACGGCACGTACCGCGGCAAGCCGGGGGACTGGGTCATCCACCTGTCGATCGCCTACGCGGGCGGCACGCAGATCGAGCTGATCCAGCCGGTCTCGGGCTCGAGCGTGCACCAGGAGTGGCTCGACCAGCACGGGGACGGCGTGCAGCACGTGGCCTACTGGCTCGACGACTCCGAGTACGATGCGGCGGCCGCGCACCTGGTCGATGCTGGATTCCCCGAGGTGCAGGGATTCTCCCTGCCGATGGCGCGCATCGGCTACTTCGACACCCGCCCGGCAATCGGCGTGGTGACCGAGCTCATCGGCGCAACCCCCGCCGGCCACCAGTTTCTCGACAACCTGAAAGCCGGAAACATCTAGGAGACCCTCATGTCCCGCGTGATGCACTTCGAGATCCACGCCACCACCCCGCAGACGCTCGTCGACTTCTACTCGGCCCTGTTCGGCTGGACGTTCCAGAAGTTTCCCGGCCCCATGGACTACTGGATGATCGTCACCGGGCCCGACGGCACGCCGGGCATCAACGGCGGGCTCGTGCAGCGGCGTGGCGCCGCGGCGCCGCACGGGTCGGCGGTCCACGCCTACGTGTGCACCGTCGGCGTCGAGGCGGTCGACGCGTCGGTGGCGAAGAGCCTGACGCTCGGCGCGACCGTCGCGGTTCCGAAGATGGCGATCGCGGGCGTCGGCTGGCTCGCCTACATCATCGATCCCGACGGCAACATCCTCGGCATGATGCAGCCCGACGTGAAGGCGGCGTAGATGCTCAACCGTCCGATGACGTTCGGTGCCGCCGAAGAGACGATCAAGGGGAGGCGCGATCGGTGCGGAACGGCCGTGCTCGCCACCGTCTACGCTGGCGACGTCGAGAAGAAGGACGCCGTCGTCGGCCGCGCGTGGTCGTACCTGCAGCGCGCGCACCTGCACGGTGGCGCGATCGGCACCGCCGCACTCGCCTCGATCCTGGCGCTCGCGCTGGTCTGCCGCGCCGGCATGCTTGCCAGCATCAGCGCCCTCGCGTTCGGACTGGGCGCGCTGATCTATCCGCTGTTCTGGTTGATGGCCGCGTTCCGCGCGCCCGAGATGGGTGGAACGGGTCCCGCGAAGGAGTCGCTGCAGTGGCTCGCGGTGCCAAGCGCGGGGCTGGCGATCCTCGGCGCCCTTGGGACGCTGCTCGCGGTCGTGCAGGCGGGATTCGGATCAAAGCGTGATGTCCAGCGAGGCTGATCCGCTTCGGCGATTTCCCCTGTACCTGATCGAGGCGCAAGAGCCCGAGGGGCCCGTCTATTTATTGACGTTCCTCACGCTCGAGGAACTCGACGCGGTCGGTGGGCTCGCGCCGCACGCGATCGTCGGCAAGGTGTTCGATCCCGAGGCCGGGATCGCGCCCGACAACTTCGCGCGCAACCGTGCGTTCGTCGACTTTGCGCATGGAGTCATTCGCCGCGTCGTGCCGTCGATCTCCGAATACGCGATGGCCGCGCTCGAAGCCGGCGATGGGCAGCTCCTTGTGCTCGACGAGCGGGCCGCCCACGCCGGGCGTACCGAGGACGTCCCCGATGTGATCGGCACGTTCGAGGTTTCCGGCGGCCGAATCGTCGCCGGCTCGTACGCACCGGCGCCGGATCACTGGATCCTGAACGACGACGGCATCTTCACCCCACACCCGGCGATCCAGGATGCGATCCTGGCGGCATTGCGGGGTGGGACGACGACGGCCTAGTCCACCGCCGTCCGCACGAACACCTCGAACCACAGGTGACGATCGGGCACCGCCACGGTCTCGACGTGCGTCCAGTGCTTGTCCTTCGTCGCCGACCACGCCGCGCGTTCTTGATCGTGCGAGCTGCCCTTGAACAACACGGCGTGCCCGCCCGGGCGCACCAGGAGCGCCAGCGGCGGCAGGAGTTCCGTCAGCACGGCCACGGCACGGGCCGTCGCCAGGTGCGCTCGCTGCTCGGGCTCGAACACGACGCGCTCGGAGCGGTCGATGTGCGCGGTGAAGTTCGCGTGCGTCATGCGCTCGGCGACGCGCTGCAGGAACAGCCCCTTGCGCCGCCGCGACTCGATCGCATCGACGTGCCACGTCGGGCGCGCGATCGCGATCGGCACGGCCGGGAAGCCCGCCCCGCTGCCCACGTCGACCAGGCGCACCTTCTCGTCGCCGGAGACGGCCGGCGCGAGCCGATCGAGCACCGGCAACACGACCAGCGACTCGAGCACGTGCCGGCTGACCAGTCGACCCAGGTCGCCCGCGGCGACGAGGTTGCTGTCCTTGTTCCAGCCCAGGAGTTCGCGCAGGAAGCCCTCGAGCTCGGCGCGGATGCGCGTCGACTCGGCGCGGGTGTCGGTCTCGGGCCCGCCGCCGGGTGCGACGGCGGTGGGCGCGATCGTATCGAGCACGGCATGCTCGGCCGCCGACAGCGAGCGGACGATCGGCGGTCCCTCGCCTTCGAAGCGGCGCTGGGCCTTGCGCGCCACGGTCTCGGGGCGCGGTTCGCGGCGGGGGCTCACTTGGGGCTGCCGTCCTTGCTGGAATCACTCATGTCGGCGGGTCCTCCCTCGCGGCGCAGCATCCCACGGCACCGCGCGGCGGACAAGCTCAGTCGGGGCTGCCTCAGTCGGGGCTGCCCGCCAGGATGCGCTCGAGCTGGATTCCGTGGCGCATCGGGTGGACGACGGCGTGCTCGAGCAGCATCTCGACGCTCATGAGCGCGCCCCAGCGCGTCGTGTGCTTCTGCTCTTCGACCTCCTCGGTGGACATCGACGCCAGGTGCCGTCGGTATGCCGCCAGCACTTCCTCCGCAAACGCCTCGAACCGGCCGGCGACCGCCGCGGCATCGGTCGTCATGTCGACGTCGGTCACCGGGCGCCCCACCCACTCGCACGACCGCACCATGTACGCGCGTGCGGCCATGAGGACGTGCCCGATCAGGTGCTCGCGCGACGCATAGCTCTCGTCGCCACGGGCATCGGGCATGGGCGCGTTGGCGGCGATGAACTTCTGCCAGGTCACGAGGAACGCGCGGAGCTCGCGCTCGTGAAGGTCGACGAGGTTGCGGACGGCACGGCTCTGGAAGTCCATGAGGTCTCCTTGGGGGGACGGCGATGGGGCGTCAACGGTCATCGGGGGTCATCGGAGGATCCCGCTGCTCGTGAAAACTTTCACATCAACATGCGCCAGCGCATGTTGTTTTGCACATCAATCTGTCGCGCCGCCTTCGGATGAATCAGCAGGACCCCAAGAAGCTGATGCGGGCAAAAAAAATCCCCCCGGGTCAGCAACCCGGGGGTACCAGCGAGCCCCCCAGGAGGTCCCTACTGGCGGAGATATCCATAGTATCGGCCTGGCCAGATCGGGAATCAAACGTCCTGCCTCCCAAAGCTCGTGAAAACTTTCACATCAACTTCCCACGTGGGAAGTTGATCTGCACATCCACATGCGCTGGCGCATGTCGATCGGCCAATCACGCCGACGCCGACGCCGACGCACCCACGCCCGCCGCCGCCTTCAGGTGAATCAGCAACACCGTCACGTCCGCCGGCGACACGCCCGCGACGCGACCGGCCTGCCCCACCGTGCGCGGGCGCACCGCCCGCAGTTTCTCGAGGGCCTCGCGCGACAGGCCGCGCAACGGCGTGTCCCACAGCGCCTCGGGCAGCGCGTGATCCTCGAGTCCGCGCACGCGCTCGACCAGCCGCTCCTGACGGACGAGGTAGCCCTCGTACTTCATGCGGACTTCGACGGACTCGGCTTCGAGACCATCGAGCGCAGCGAGGCCGAGCGCGCGCAGGGCCTCATAGCCTCCGGAAGGATCACGCACGAGATCGGCCGCGGTGCGGCCGCCCCCGCCAGGCAGTCCTGTGGTCGTGAGCCGCCGCGCCTCGCCGCTGATGCGCGCTTCCTTCGCGTCCACCGACGCGAGCTGCTCCGCGGTGATCAGCCCCAGCCGGTGGCCATGGGCGGCGAGCCTCGTATCGGCATTGTCATGCCGCAGCAGCAACCGGTGCTCGGCCTGCGAGGTGAAGAGCCGGTACGGCTCCTCGGCCCCGCGCGTGACGAGGTCGTCGACCATGACGCCGAGGTACGCCTCGTGGCGCTTGGGCACGAACGCGGGCTCGCCATTGGCGGCGAGCGCGGCGTTGATGCCGGCGATCAGGCCTTGCCCCGCCGCCTCTTCATAGCCGGATGTCCCGTTGATCTGCCCCGCGAGATAGAGGCCCCGAACCGTGCGCGTCTCCAGGGTCGATCTCAGTTGGGTGGGGATCACGAAGTCATACTCCACCGCGTAGCCGGGGCGCAGCATGACCGCGTCCTCGAGGCCGGGCACCGT
Organism: Candidatus Eiseniibacteriota bacterium; assembly: GCA_046596055.1. Taxonomy (GTDB): domain Bacteria; phylum Eisenbacteria; class RBG-16-71-46; order RBG-16-71-46; family DASYSL01; genus JANPEF01. The sequence goes on along the minus strand of JBKJNH010000385.1, from coordinate 5,533 downwards.
GGCGATCGCCTCGCGCTGCACTTCCTCGGGCAGCGAGGTCGAGAAGCCGTTCACGTAGATCTCGTCGGTCGTGAGGCCCTCGGGCTCGAGATGCAATTGATGAGAGATCTTGTCCGCGAAGCGGACGACCTTATCTTCGACCGAAGGGCAGTAGCGCGGGCCAACACCCGTGATCTGACCCGAAAACATCGGCGACAGATGCAGATTCGCGCGCAGCAGTTCGTGCGTCCTCTCCGTCGTCGCGGTCAGGTGACACACCGCGCGATTGACGATCGGCGGATCGTCGGCCGTGCGCCAGTGCGAGAACCCGCGCGGCGGTTCGTCGCCATGCTGCACGGCGAGGCGATCCCACGCGATCGATCCGCGCGACAGGCGCGGCGGCGTGCCGGTCTTGAGCCGGCCCAGGCGCAGCCCGGCGCGCAGCAGCGCCGGCGAGAGCCCCGCACTCGAGCGCTCGCCACGCCGCCCACCCTCCGTGCGAAGCGTCCCGCAATGAAGCACGCCATTCATGAACGTTCCGGGGGTGACGATGACCGCGTCAGCCAGGATCTCGCGACCGTCCTCCAGAAGGACGCCGCGCATGGCGCCCGGGCGATCGCCGAAGACCGGCGGGTCAAACACGAGATCCGAGACCATGGCCTCGATCAACGTCAACCGCGCCTCGCCCCGCAGCTCACGGGCCATCGCCGCCGGATACAAATCCCGATCGGCCTGCGCCCGCGGGGACCACACCGCCGGCCCACGCCCCGTGTTGAGCATGCGGAACTGGATGCCCGCGCGGTCGATCACGCGCCCCATGACGCCGCCCAGGGCGTCGATTTCGCGCACGAGATGGCCCTTGGCCAGGCCTCCCACCGCCGGATTGCACGACAGGCGCGCGGTGGCCGCGATGTCGGCCGAGATGAGCGCCGTGCGGACGCCCATGCGGGCCGCGGCCAGGGCAGCCTCGCAGCCGGCGTGGCCGCCGCCGATGACGGCGATGTCGAAGGAGAGCAGGGACATGGGCGGAGTGTAGACGATCGACGTCCGGTCCGGGGCAGGGTGCCGAGCCCACCTGGCGAAGGACCCCCGTGGAGCGAGTTCGAATGATTGATCCCACCGGCGGTGTCGCAGATACTCCCGCAGGAATCGGCTGACCCTGTTGGGCCCGCCCCCATCACGCGCAAAGTCACCCCGCCCCCGGCTCAAGAAGTGGGGCTGGCCCCGAATCCCGGCTTCTCGATCGACGACCTCGACGAGGTCGGGTTGTTGGACATCGCCGTGGCTCCGCCGTCAGCCACCCAATTGAAGAGAAGAGGAGCTCCCATGAGCAACATTCAACTCGCGAAAGACATCTACGCCGCCTTCGGTCGCGGCGACATCCCCACGGTCCTGGCCGCGCTCCATCCCGAGATCGAATGGCGAGAGGCCGAGGGCCATCCCTACAAGCCGGACGGCGCAGCGTGGGTCGGGCCGCAGGCCGTGCTCGACGAACTCTTCATGCGGCTCGGCTCGGAGTGGGACGGCTACACGGTCACCGTCGGGACGCTCCACGACGCCGGCGATCACGTCGTGACGGAAGGCCGCTACACCAGCGTCTACAAGGCGTCCGGAAAGAGCCTCGATGCCCAGATGTGTCACGTCCTGCGCTTTCGGGATGGCAAGCTCGTGAGCTTTCAGCAGTATGTCGACACGGGTCAGCTGCAGAAGGTCATGGCGAAGGATTGACCGGTCGTTGCGGGCGGCATGAGCCGCCGAGAAAGGAACATCACATGCGCATCACCAAGGATCAGATTCCCACGAAGATCAATGTCCCAGGCGCCGTCGCACGTGTCGCGACCGACTTCGGCGACGCGACCGGCTTCGGCAAGATGGGAGGCGAGTACTTCTCCCTCGGCGCCGGAACGGACATTGCGGCGCTCCTCAAGGGCCTCACGGACGACGCCTGCCAGGCGCCGCACTGGGGGTACATGCTTTCCGGCGAGCTCGTGGTGACGTACACCGACGGCAAGGTCGACACCTGCAAGGAGAACGACCTGTTCTACTGGCCGCCGGGGCACAGTGTGCGGTCGGTCAAGGACTCCGAGGTCATCCTGTTCAGCCCACAGCTCGAGCATGCCCACACCATGGACCACATGCTGAACGTGATGAAGGGCTGAGCGGGAGCCACAGGTACCTCGTCGAGCCCGGCGTGCCGGGTGCGGTCTACGTGACGGCGCCCGGAGACCGCTGGCATCTCTCGAGATCCATGGAGCAGCCACGATGACTACGAGCAACACCCCACTCGACTCGCGCCTGCGCGAACGGGTCCGCAGCGTCATTGAAAGTGCGCCGTTCGAGCGGTGGATTACAGCGCTGATCGTCGTGAACGCCATCGCGCTCGGAGTCGAAACTTCACCGTCGGCCACTGCACGATTCGGCGAGTTACTCTACGCGTTCGACCGAGTCGTGCTGGCCGTCTTCGTCGTCGAACTGCTGATGCGCTTCTTCGTTTATCGCGGACGCTTCTTCCAGGACCCCTGGCGCGTGTTCGACTTCGTGGTCGTCGGGATCGCGGCCGTTCCGGCGGGAAGTACGTTCGCCGTCCTGCGCGCCTTGCGAGTGTTGCGCGTACTCCGGCTGGTTTCGCTGGTGCCCTCGATGCGCCGGGTGATTGGCGCTCTGCTGCAAGCGTTGCCAGGCATGGCGTCGATCGTTGGCCTCCTGGGACTCATCCTCTACGTCTTCGCGGTAATGGCCACGAAGCTGTACGGTGGGATTGCAGGGGAGTTCTTCGGCAGTCTCGGTGCGTCGATGTTCACGCTGTTCCAGGTCATGACCGTGGAAGGCTGGCCGGACGTTGCGCGCAGCGTCATGACGCGATCGCCGCACGCCTGGATCTTCTTCGTCGTCTACTTGCTCGTCGCGACGTTCATGGTGTTGAACCTGTTCATTGCGGTGGTCGTCAACGCGATGCAGTCCCAGGTCACGGAGGACCTGAAGGACGAGGGAGAAGCGCACACCCGGTTGGTCCTCGACGAGGTGCGCGCCTTGCGGCGGGAGATCGAGGCGCTGCGTGGAGATCGCAGATGAGGTTCGGCGCTCGCGTCACCGAGGTCGAACAGTCAACGTCGGGAGTTGAGGGACTCGCATGGACCTGAAGCGAGTTTTCGCCATGAAGTTCGCGAACGTGTATCCGCTCTACGTCCAGAAGGCGGAACGCAAGGGTCGCACGAAGGACGAGGTCGACCAGGTCATCCGCTGGCTGACCGGCTACACTCAGGCGGGCCTCGAGAAGCAGATCAAGCAGCAGACCGACTTCACGGCCTTCTTCGCGCAGGCTCCCGCGATGAGTCCGAACATCGGGCTCATCAAGGGTGTCGTGTGCGGCGTCCGCGTGGAAGAGGTGGAAGATCCGCTGATGCGGAACATCCGGTACCTCGACAAGCTGGTCGACGAGCTGGCGAAGGGCAAGGCGATGGAGAAAATTCTGCGGCGATGACCCGCGGCCCGGACGTGCCCTTTCGGAGGTGCGTACGGTGCGTACGAAACGTACGAACCGTACGCGCACCTCCGGAAACGCCTCGCAGAACGCTCGCTCTCCGTCGCGCGTTTCCGTCTCCATCCAGGATCCACGACCCATCGCCATGCACGCTCTCCCCCGCCGAACTCCTTCGCTGCTTCTGCGCCACTTCGTCGCCGACGAGGCCGCGTCGCTCCGCACGCTGAACGCCGAGGCGTCCACCAGCCGCTGGCTGCCGTCGCATGTCGATCGGACCATCGAGGACGCCACGTCGAGGCTGGCCTACCTCGTCTCGTGCTACGTCGACCCCGGGGATCCGGTGAAGGGCCCGTACGTGCTTGCGGTCGAGCACCTGGACACGGGCCGGTTGCTCGGGCACGTGGGCTTCAGCCCGCTCGACGACCAGGTCGAGGTGTCCTACGCCATTGCCGAGGCGGCACGCGGTCGCGGCTACGGCGTCGAGACCCTCGTGCACGGCTGCGCGTGGCTCGCCGAGACCTTTGCGGTGCCGCAGCTCATCGCGATCACGGCGGCGGCGAACGCAGCGTCACGTCGGGTGCTCGAACGAGCAGCGTTCGTGCTCGAGCACGAGGGCGCAATGATCTTTCAGGGGCGGGAGGAGATCGTGAGCCGCTACCGATGGCGCGCGCCGGAGGCGCGTGGTCTCGACGACGGGCACGGCATCGTCGTTCGTGACGCGACTTCTGCGGACCTGCCAGCGCTCTGCGCGGTTCGCGACGTGCGCGCGCAGCACGAGGGAAAGCTGGCCGAGGCGAACACCGGATCCTCGCGCTTCCTCGTCGCCACAATCGGGGGCGAGATCGTCGCATTCGCGAGCTTGTTCCTGCGGAACCCGGCGCTCGGTCCGGCGAAGTCGCACGTTCCCAAACTGAGCGACTGCTGGGTGGCGGAGGCCTTTCGCTCCCGCGGCGCGGGGCGAGCGCTCGTCTCGGCGCGCGAGCGCATCGCGCGCGAGTTCGGCTGCGAACGCCTCTACGTCGGGATCGACCCGGTGGCGAACCCGCGCTGGCTCGAGTTCTTTCGGCGGCGCGGGTACGAGCCGCTCCAGGCCGAGCCGTACCGCAAGCTCGAGCGGTGGGTGACGGCGGCGGGGGTGAGCGAGGAGGTCGTGGCGTGGCGGGTGGAGCTCGTCGTGGAGCTCGGCTCGGGCGAGGTGGCGCTGCGGTACGAGCCGAGAAACTAGCCAATTTGGCCCGGACAATCGAAGAAAAGCCTCCCCGATGAAATATCTCTCCCTCTGCGTTGCCGTTCTCCTAGTCTCCCTTCCGACAGCGGCGGCGGCCGATCAGCTCCCGGTCGATCACACCGTCAATCATCCGACCAATCGGATCGTCCGCGAGAAGGCCGAGCTCCTGAAGATGGTCGACAGCGGCACGGTTCGCTACAAGCGCTTCGAGCGCCGGCCGGAGGCGTTCCTCTTCTACAGGGACATGGTCGTCGTCATGGGAGCCTGGATGCTGCAGGACGGGAAGTGGCGCCTGGCGTTCAGGCACGCAAACAACGTTTCGGTTCCGGCCCCGGCCGCGGCCCCGGCCGCGCAGAAGTAGGGTTCGGATCTCGACGAATCGCGTCAACGGAGGGTCAGTGGCAGTCGATATTCTCGACGAGCTTGCACAGATCATCGAGCAAGAGCGCGACGCCTTGCTCGCCGAGTGGCGGACCCAGGTCCGGGTGCTCCCGGCGGCGCGGGATCTCGACGTGCCGACGCTCAACGATCACATCCCGGATCTCCTGGCGGAGCTTGCCAAGGAACTGCGAGCCGGGACGGGCGCGACGATCGCAGAAGCCCTGCTCGAAGACAGCCCGCCCGCCCACGGGGTGCAGCGGGTCAAGGACGGCTTCGACGTCGAGGAAGTCGTCGCCGAGTACAACATCCTGCGCGGCTGCATCCACGATCTCGCCACCTCCAACGGATTGAACCTGCAGGGGCAGCCCTTCCACATCATCAACCGCGTACTGGACGAGGCGATCGGGCTGGCGGTGCAGACATTCGCGACGGAGCGCGCGCTCGAGGTGCAGCGGCGCCGCGAG
>JBKJNH010000383.1:0-4441 GCA_046596055.1 Candidatus Eiseniibacteriota bacterium | reverse complement strand
GACATCGGCGAAGCGCGCATCGAGATCGAGCACCTGAGCGTGGCACCCGTGTCTGCAATCGGACAGGCCGCGGCCACGCCGCCGAGGAAGCTCGGCCTCGCCGACAAGCTTCCCTGGCGCGCGATCGCCATCGTCGCGCTCGTGGCGGCAATCGCGCCGTGGGTGCTGCCCCGGCTCCTCCTGCCGCCTCTTCCTCCGGCGCCGATCGAGCGCTTCGAGGTGGCCGCGCCAAAGGGAAGGACCCTGTTTCGCGACGCCGCCAACATCACGATCTCGCCGGACGGGGCGCACCTGGCGATGATTGCCCACGACTCGTCGGGCGTGAGCGCCCTGTGGCTTCGCCCGCTCAATGCGCTCATGCCGCGCATGCTTCCTGGCACCGAGGACGTGCAACAGATGTTCTGGTCGCCGGACAGCCGCTCGATCGCGTTCTTCGCCGGCGATCGCGCGCTGCGGAAGATCGCGATCGACGGTGGAAAGCCCGAGCGGATCTGCGAGACCAAGGCCGCCCGCGGTGGTTGCTGGGGCAAGGACGGGACGATCCTGCTGGCGCCGTACTCGAGCAGCGGCATCTTCAAGGTGTCGGCCGATGGTGGCACGCCGGTGCAACTCACGCATCCCGACTCGTCGCACGGCGTCACGGGCCACCGCTTCCCGCTGTTCCTGCCCGACGGGAAGCACTTCCTGTTCAGCACGGTCCCGGCCGGGCCCGACGGGAAGGGCGGGCTGTGCGTCGGATCGCTCGACGGCGGGCCGGTGAAGGAAGTCGCCCGCGGAGAAAACGGAGTCGCGTGGCTCGCGCCCGGCTGGCTCGTGACCACGCGGAATGCCACGCTCGTGGCGTGGCGCTTCGACGATCGCGCGCTGAAGTTCGTCGGCGAGCCGGTCAAGATCGGCGATCTTCCCCATGATACACAGTACTCAGGCGGCCCCATCGCCAGTGCATCGCGCGCCGGGACGCTCGCGTTCCTCACGAAACAGCCAGTGCCGGCTCGCCTGAGCTGGTACGACCTGACCGCGGGCCGCGAAGTCGGCGCACCGCCGCTGCCCCTCGGGCTCTACGACACCGTCCAGCTCGCACCCGGCGATCACCAGGCGCTGATGACGGTCTCGACCGAGCCGAATCGCCGGGACATCGTGCTCGCCGACCTCGATCGCGGAGTCATCACGCGGATCTCGGACTCCCCGGAGGATGTGTTCCGCGGCGCAATCTCGCCCGACGGGGCGCTCGTCGGGTACCTCGACCAGACGACGCAGACGGTCCGCGTACGCTCACTCGTCGAAGGCTCGACGCGCACGATCCTGACCGGCGACCGCGTGTACAAGCGCGTCTACGGCTTCACGGCGGACGGCCGCGAATTGCTCTACGGTCGCCTCGACGCCGCCACGAAGTGGGACCTGTGGTTGCTGCCCCTCGACGGCAGTCCGGCGCGGCCGCTTCTTGCCACCCCCGCGAACGAGCTCGCCGGGGCGATCTCGAAGGATGGCCGCTGGCTCAAGTACGAGTCCGACGACGCCGGCGTGAACGAGGCATTCATCGCCCCCTTCCTGAAGCCGGGCTCGCGCTACCAGGTCACCGTCGGCGGCGGAGGCGGTGTCATCTCCCGCGACGGCACCCAATTCATCTACGCAGAGGCCAGCCACCCCGACGACTTCATGATCGCCGAGATCAAGTCCGAGCCCGCACTGTCCCTCGGCCCCCCGCGAAAACTCCCCCGCCTCCCCGACGGCTGGGTCGACTGGGACATCACCACCGACAACAAGCGGATCCTGCTGCTGATGCCCGCTGAGAAGGCAACGCCGCAGGCGGTGACGGTGTTGCAAGGGTGGTGGAGTGGGGGGCGGGGGAAGTAGGGGAGGCGGGAGTCGGCGTCAACGAGTCGTTCGGGCACCGCTTCAATGAGACGAGGCGCATGAACGGGTTCATCGGCATCACCGACTTCGACTGGTACTCGTTCCTTCGCGCAGGCCCGGCGTGGGAGGAGGTCAACTTCTGGCAGCCGTCGGCGAACGGTTTGCTGAATCCACCTGCCGGCATGCCCTTCTTCTTCAAGCTGCGAACCGAGTACGGATCGCCCATCGTCGGATTCGGGCACTTCTCCTGGCGAACCAAGCTGCCTGCGTGGATGGCGTGGGACACGTTCGGCACCGCGAATGGCGCGGCCGCACGAGAGCAGATGCTGGCTCGCATCAGCCGCCTGCGCCGCGACCCAATCACTGATCCGGCGGGACGCTACGAGATCGGCTGTCTCGTGATCAGCCGCCCGGTGTTCTTCGACGAGCCGAACTGGTTGCGTCCGCCCGCGGATTGGCCGCTTAACGTGCAGCGCGGAAAGAGCTACGACGTCTCCGAAGGAGAAGGCCAGCGCATTTACATGGAGTGCCTCGCGCGAGCGGCGGAGCTCGGAATCGGCGCTCCCGCGGAGAGCGTGCCAGCAGCGCCGGTGTCTCCCACGTTTCCCGTGTTGCCCGGAGCCGCGCACGATCGATTCGGCGCGCCGGTCATGCGACTCCCACGACTCGGTCAGGGTGCCTTCCGGGTTGCGGTCGCCGATGTCTACAGCCGCAGGTGCGCCGTCTCCGGCGAACACTCGCTCCCCGCGCTCGAGGCCGCGCACATTCGTCCTTACGCCGAAGGCGGCTCGCACGAGCTCGGAAACGGAATCCTGCTCCGCGCCGACATCCACCGCCTCTTCGATCAGGGATTCGTGACCGTGACCCCCGATCACCACTTCCTCGTCAGCCCCCGACTCAAGGACGACTACGAGAACGGCCGCGTCTACTACGACCTCGAAGCGAGCACGCGTCGCTCGGGGGGCATCCATCTTCCCTCGGACCGGGCGGCGAGGCCGAAGCCGGAGCTGCTGGAGTGGCATTCGACGGAGCGGTTTGTCCGGTGAAGCGAGGTGGCTGGATGTCGAGGCAGTCGATTTCATGATCCGCGCCATGCAGAGCTGACCCATCGCGGGGTGCTCTCACAGCTCACCTACGTCATCCGATTCTCCAGGTGCGACGGCAGCCAGCCCACCACCACCTGCCTCGCCGATTCGTCCCAGAAGAAGTAGATCGCGAGGCAGTGCCTCGGGTCCTTGCCGGAGCCCTTCCTCAGATGCCATTCGAGGAACTCTTCGTGGCCTCCGCTCGGTGGCCAGCGAACGAAGTAGGTTTCGCCTTCTTCACCTGCCCGGTGGCGCGCAATCGAGCGGCCGATGCGGAGGCCGAGTTCTTGCGTGCCCGCTTCGAACACTCGGTGGGCGCCGGGGTGTCCGAGTTTCTGGTTCCGATACGAGTCCGCGAGCAGGGTGAGTGCGCGGGCGACGACGTCGATGTCGCGGTAGGCGGCGTCGCGCAGGCCGCGCACGGCGCGGGGGTGGAGCACGAGTCGCCCGGCGAGATGCTGATCGATCCAGGTGGGGAGGGAGTCGAAGTCCCTGGGGGGCTCGATGCCGGCGTCTGGCGGCTCGCCGGTGCGCGCGAGGTACGCCGCGCGGAGTGCGTCGAGGCGCTCGGTCAGCCGCGTGTTCTCGGCGCGCATGCGGTCGCGCTCGGCCTCGGTTTCTTCGGCGAGCGTGAGTGCGATGTCGCGTTCCTCGTCGGCGCGCGCAAGGCGCTCGCGCAGCGCCGCGACCTCGTCATCGCTGCGCGCGGCGCGTTCCTCGGGCGCGGTTGCGGCTTCGCGTGCGACCGAGGCGGCTTCGAGGCGCGCGTCCTCGAGGAAGCGCAGCGCGCCCCAGTCGATGCGTTGTGCCACAGCATTGCGCCGCGCTTGGTCGACGAGCAGGCGGAGGTACGCGGCCTCGCCGGTGTCGCCGCGATACTCGGTGCGCAGGATGCGCTCGGCCATGACGAGTGGGTGGTCGGTCGGATCATCGCGGGTGAAGTCGAGCTCGGGGCGATACGTGCGCACCGCACCCAGGTAGGCCGACCAGCGCTTGCCCAGCTGGTCCGACAGCGCGAACCCCGCGGGTGGTGGCAAGAGCGCGACGTAGGCGAGTCCCAGGCACTCGCGCGCCAGTCGCGCGGCGTCGAGCAGGTAGTCGGCGGTCTCGACGCCGAGGCTTCCCGGCACGGGCCGCGTGAGCACGTACACCGGAAGCCGCCGCGCGGGATCGGTGAGCAGCGCTTGAAACGTCTGGAGGTCGGCCTCGGTCGCGAGCATCCACGGGACGGGAGAGATTCGTCCCGCTTCGCGGAGCTCGAAGCGCTGCGCGAGCTCGACGAGCAGCGGCAGAACGGGGCGCGCTTCACCGGCCGCTTCGTCCGCGGTGTCCTCGGCGGCGTAGGTGCTGCGGACGCCGAGCAGGAGCGGGGTGGTCGCGGCGCTCGTCACGTTGCTCGTCGCGAGCGCGATGTCGTGGGTCCAGCGGCCGCGTCCGCCGTCGGCGCCTGGTGAGCCGACGACAATGATCCGCGCCGCCCACAAGCCGCGCTCGCCCACGGC
>JBKJNH010000043.1:0-18108 GCA_046596055.1 Candidatus Eiseniibacteriota bacterium | reverse complement strand
GGTATCGATCCGGTGAGCCCCAAGGTGCGGCAGGGGGACTTCGCGACGCCCGAGGGCATCTACTACGTCTGCGTGAAGAATCCGCAGAGTCGCTTCACGCTCTCGCTGGGGCTCAGCTACCCGGGTCCGGACGACGCCGAGCGCGGACTGGCCGAGGGCCTGATCAGCGCCCGGGAACGGGCGAACATCCTTGCGGCGTTCGAGGCTCGCGCCACGCCGCCCTGGAACACGCGGCTCGGTGGCGAGATCATGATCCACGGCCGCGGTTCGCAGGCCGACTGGACGGCGGGGTGCGTCGCGCTCGACGACGCGGACATCCGCGAGCTTTACCGGTTGATCCCCATCGGCACGCCGGTCGAAATCCGCCCCTGACCTGCCGGCTTCGGCCGCTTCGGGCTCGTGCGCGGAAACGGCGCGACCTTCCTCAGCAGTGCATCGAGCTTCGCATCCCGCTGGTAGATGTCGGTGTAGAAGTAGACCTCCCCGCTCTCGGCCGCGACCGCCGTCGCATACACGATGAACACCGGAATGCCCTGCGGCAGGTTCACGCGCACGTTGTCCTCACTCGACTCCATCGCCGCCTTCACGCGCTCGGGCGTCCAGCCGGGCTGTCCGCGTAGCACGTGTTCCGCCAGCGTCACCGGGTCGCTCACGCGGATGCAGCCGTGGCTGAAGTCGCGGCGCGGCATGACGAACAGGCCCGGAACGGGCGTGTCGTGCAGGTAAATGTCGTGCGGATTGGGCAGCATGAACTTGATCAAGCCGAGGGCATTGAGGGAGCCCGGCTTCTGGCGCAGGCGCAGGTCCCTGCCCAGTCGCTTCAGGTTCGCCGGCGTCAGGGGCAGCCCCGTCGAGCTCGCACCGTCGCGGCGCGCCAGGATGTACCCGAGTCGCTCCATGTTTTCGCGGTCCCATTCGGCGCGCGGGCCCAGTTCATACATCGCCAGGTCGGCCGGAACCTCCCAGAAGGGTCGGAAGACCACGTACGTCATCTCGGCGCTGAACTCCGGCGTCTCGTTCGCGCCTGCGGCGCCGACGAGGACGTCCATCGCCAGCAGGCTCTCTCGCCGGTCGGGCAGGGCGTTGAACGCGTAGAGGCGGAACTCCGGGATGTTCACGATCACCGGCGGGACGTCGTACGTCGACGGCAACCAGCGCCAGCGCTCGAGCGTGAGCTCGATCTGGCGCACGCGGTCGCGGAACGGGCGGCTGAGCTGGTCAAGGGTCTGCGACCACAGGACGCCGTCGGGCAGGAACCCCTGCCGACCCTGGAACCGCTTCACCGCCTCGACCAGGTCGGGTGCGTACACGGTGTCGCGCGCGGGCGCCGGGACCTTCGCCTCCGGCAGGTCGCCCGTGGCGCGCAGCAATCGGCGGAGTGAGGCGGCCGCAGGCAGGGACACTCCCGGGCGCGAGTTGGCGGTGATCACCGGCAACGGCACGAGCGTGGTGTCGACCGCCAGCGCGCGGTAGCGGGCGAGTCCGTTCTTGAGCCGCTGGTAGTGCTGGAACTGCGGTTGCACCGCGAGGAGCACCGCGCCCTGGCGCTTCACGTCGCGCAGCTGCGCCACCGTCGAGTCAACCGCGGGACAGTGCCGGGGGATGTCGTACTGAGCGTCAAGCGTCTTGGGGTCGACGCGCCCGCACGCCAGCGCCGAGACGAAGCGAGCGGCCGCGACGGACATTCCCACGTCGAAACTCGCGAGCTGCTGGGCGGGCGGGATCCTCGGTGCGCGCTCGAACTCCGCCGCCGTGCGCCCGAGCCATGCAGCATCGTAGTCCGTCGGCTCGAGCCCGAGGCTGTCCGCCGCGGCAAGCCGGGCGATGAGCATTTTCGCGGCCTTGCCAGGACGGGCGCTCTCGAGCCACAGGGGCTGCCAGCCGTTCTTCGCGTAGAGGCGTTCGATCTCGGGGCGGACGTCGGTGATCGCTGGCCAGCGCAGGTCGGGATGACGCGCCGCGCGCACGATCCCTTGGAGGCTGGCCCGGGGAACCAGCGGCATCAGGGGGGCCGCGGGGGCCGCGGCGGCCGTGGACGCGGCGAAGAGCAGCAGGAGGACGGCCGGGACGAGTCGACGCATGGGTGCGTTCCGTGAGGGAGAGGGTGATCGTCGCGCAGTCAGGTCGGGCGCGATCTCGACCCAAGGTTAGCACAGGCCGCGACGCATCGTGCGGCGGTGCGCCTGCTGCGTCGCTGTGGCATGCTCGTGGCCGAACGTCCTGATCGCCCGATTCCACCGCCTTCTGGAGGTGCCAGCCCATGTTCCCGAGCCACCACCGCGCGGCCCTTGCCGCCGTTCTCGCCCTTGTCGTTGCGTGTGCCGCGCCGGCGATCGCCGCCGCGCCCCCGTCGACGAACGCGAAGACCCGCGAGCTCAACCCGGGCCTCGATCGCATGCTCGAGCGCAAGGTCGAACTGGGCCTCTCGCCCGACCAGGAGTCGCGACTCACGCAGATCCGCAAGGACCTGGCCGAGAAGAACCGCCCGCCCCGCGAGCAGGTCGAGGCGAAGATCGGCGACCGTCCTTCGAAGGAACAGATGAAGGCCATGAGCGAGAGCGAGCGCGAGGACTTCGTGCTGGCGCGCCAGGCCGAGGGCAGGAGCCACCCGGAACTACAGCCGGTCTACAAACAGATGCGCGAGAACCGGAAGGTCGCCTGGCAGGAGGCGAAGACCGTGCTCCATCCCGACCAGCAGGCGAAGGTCGAGAAGTGGGCGAAGGAGAAGCAGGCCGAGATGAAGGCGAAGGGCAAGAGCCAGGGGAAGAGCAAGTCGAAGGACGCCTCGTCGAACGCGATTCCCTCGACGGACGCGGGCGAACCGGTGAATCAGGGCAAGTAAGGTCGTTGAACACCCCTGCGACGAGGCTCGACTGGACGCTGCGCCTCGGCGCGGCAATGTGCTTCATCGGCCACGGCGCCTTCGGCGTCCTGACCAAGGCGTCGTGGTTGCCCTATTTCGCGGTCGCGGGCCTTGGTCCCGCCGCCGCCTTCGCCTGGATGCCGGTGATCGGCGCGGTCGACATCTTGCTGGGCTGTCTCGTGCTGTTCACGCCGCGACCCGTCGTCGCGGCGTGGATGGTCGGCTGGGCGGTGTGGACGGCGCTGTTGCGACCCCTCGCCGGCGAGGCGTTCGCGGAAACCCTGGAGCGAGCCGGCAACTACGGCGTGCCGCTCGCGTTGTTCTTGCGGATGGCGCCGCTTCCATCGTGGTGTGGATACTTCGCATCCGCCCCGTTTCCCGCACCCACGCTTGCCTCTCTCCGTGGCCTCCGGACGGTGTTGACCATCACGGTCGTGTTCCTGCTGGTCGGACACGGCGTTCTCTCCGTGGGCGGGAAGGCGACGTTCGTGCAGAACCTCGCGTCGCTGGTGCCCGCCAACGCAGGAAGGTTGCTTCCCCTGCTCGGCTGGCTCGAACTCGCGCTCGCAGCGCTGGTCGCCATCCGGCCGAGTGTCCCGCTCGCCCTGTTCATTGCGGTCTGGAAGATCGCGACCGAGGCGCTGTTCCTGACGGCCGGCGCCCCCGCCTGGGAATGGATCGAACGGGGCGGAAGCTATGCCGCGCCGCTCGCGCTCGCCATCGTGCTCCGCTTCGACAGATTGGGGGTCAAGTTCCGCATCCCTTCGGTCGATCACTGAATTGCGCGAAGGAGGATTCGAAGGACCAGGCCGGAGGTGTGCCCTGAACGATCGTGTCAGCCGGGTCGCGCGCAACATCACATCGATCCTCCTCGAAGCCGGCGTCGTCACGCCTGAGCAAGTCGAACTCGGGGTCCTCCGTCAGCGGGAGACCGGACTGCGCATCGGCGAGCAACTCGTCGACATGGGTGTGGTCACCGAAGAGGACGTCGGCTGGGGCCTCTCCCGACAGCTCGGACTCTCCTTCGTCGACATCGATCCCGAGGCCCTCGACGCCACCGTCGTGCGCTCGTTCCCCGAGGCGCTCCTGCGCCGCTGCGACGCGCTGCCCTTGCTTCGCGCCGAGAACGCGGTTTCGATCGCCGTCGCCGACCCTACCGACGAACGCACGCTCGAGCGCCTCGGCGCGGCCGCAGGGGTTCCACTCCTGCTGGTCATCGGGACGCCGACGGCGATCCGACGGGGGCTCGACTACGTCCTAGGCGCCCGCGCCGCGGTTCCCGAGATCGCGGAGAGCGGGTCGGCCGACGCGCGGCACTACGACGTCGTGTGGGAGAAGTCCGGCGACACGTTGCTCGCGTTTCACGTCGCGACGGCGCTGAGCCGCCAAGCCGAGGAGATCCACTTCTCGCTCGACGGCGGCCAGCTCCGCGTTCTCTACCGCGAGCACGGACGCCTCGTCGAGGCCGGTCGCGAACCGGGCCACGTGCTCGAGTTCCTGCTCGCACGCGTGGAGGCGCTGGGCGGTCCGGTCGCCGGCGACGCGCTCCACGTCCGCGGCCACGTGCGCTGTCCGACCCCGTCGGGCGAGGTGCCGCTCGAGGTCTCGCTCGTCACGTCGGGGGCAGGCGTGAGCGTAACGCTGGTCGTGCGCCAGGACACCGCCATCCCGACCTTCGAAACTCTGGGAATGCCCCCGCTCGCGGCCGCCGAACTGCGCGGCGCGCTCGACATAGGCCCCGGACTGGTGCTCGTCTCCGGTCCGCGGGGCGCGGGCGGAACGAGGTTGCTCGGCGCCTTCACCGGCCACGTGTTATCCGAGCTCCGTCGGGGTGGCGGTCAGGCGCGCGTCGTCGTGATCGAACCCGCCGGGGCCCCCGGGGGTGCCTTCCTCCCGGGCGAGCCGATGACCAGGCTCAACCTCGAACCGGAGCGCGCTCGGGCTGTCTGGCCCGAGATCGCCGTTGCCCAGCGCGTCGATATCCTCGTGCTCGATGCCGTCCTCGACGGGGACTCGATCACCGGCGCGCTGGACGGCGCGGGCGCGGGACGCTGGCTCTTCGTCCGGACAGACTGGTGCGACACCGCGGCGTTGCTCGCCCACCTCGCCGCCCGCCCGGAAGGGCGTGCGCGGCTCGCGGACCGACTGCGGGCGGTGATCCAGGTGCGGCGTGCAGCGCATTCCCCGCTGGGGACGGACGCACCGTCGCTGCGCTTCGACATGTTCATTCCCGGCCGGTCGGCGAGTGCCGCGATCGTGGCCGATGTGTGGCCGGACGCCCGCTTCGGCCAGGCCCACTCATGAAGGGGGCGCGATGGCGTTCGATCTGACCGCGTTGCTCTCCTTCGCGAAGGAAGAGGGCGCATCGGACGTGCACATTTCCTCGGGCGTGTCGCCGCTTCTCAGGATCCGCGGACACATGACGCCGCTGGAGATGTCGGCGCTCGACGCCGATGAGGCCCGCGCCGTGCTGTTCGACATCCTGAACGACGAACAGAAGCGCGCCTTCGAGGAGCGACACGACCTCGACTTCGCCTTCGAGATCCCCGGCGTCTCCCGGTTCCGCGGCAACCTGCTGCTGCAGAAGCGGGGCATCGCGGCGGTGTTCCGACTCGTCCCGAACAAGATCCTGTCGCTCGAGGACCTCGGCCTGCCAAAGGTGTTGCGCGATCTGGCGTCGCGGGAGAAGGGGCTGGTCGTCGTCACCGGACCCACCGGTTCCGGCAAGTCGACGACGCTCGCGGCAATGGTCGACTACATCAACCGCGTCCGGCACGGGCACATCCTCACGATCGAGGATCCGATCGAGTTCGTGCACGAATCGAAGAACTGCCTCGTCAACCAGCGCGAGGTCGGGCCGCACACGGACTCCTTCATCAACGCACTGCGTGGCGCGTTGCGCGAGGATCCCGACGTGATCCTGGTCGGCGAGTTGCGCGACCTGGAGACGACGGCGCTCGCGATCTCGGCGGCGGAGACGGGCCACCTCGTGATGGCCACCCTGCACACGAACTCGGCGGCGAAGACGATCGACCGCATGATCGACGTGTTCCCGGCGAATCAGCAGGCGCAGGTGCGGACGATGCTCTCCGAGTCGCTGGAAGGCGTCGTCGCCCAGTCCCTGCTGCCGACGAAGGACGGCCGGGGCCGCGTTGCGGCGCTCGAGATCCTCGTCGGCGTGCCGGCGCTTCGTAACATGATCCGCGAGGACAAGACGGCGCAGATCCTGTCCGTCATCCAGACCGGCGCCCAGTTCGGCATGCAGAGCCTCGATCAATCGCTGCGCGACCTCGTCATGCAGGGCAAGTTGTCGCGCGAGGAGGCGATGCGCAAGTCGTCGAATCCGAAGTTGTTCGAGGGCGCGGGCATGAGCGGCGGACCGGGCGCCGGGGACCCTGCGACGCCGGTACGCGCCGTGCCCGAACCCGAGAAGAAGTCCGGACTGTTCCAGCGTTGAGCACGACGGGAAGGGGAGGACCATGATTCCGGGACTGGATGCGCTGCTCATTGGCCTGAAGGAGAAGAACGGCTCGGACCTCTACCTCACGGCCGAGTCGCCGCCGCTCTATCGCATCGACGGATCGACCGTGCCCGTCGGCGACCAACCGCTCGACGGCGCCACCGTGGAGGCGATCATCCGCGACGCACTCACGGCGACCGACGCGGCCGAGTTCGACCGCACCCGCGAGCTCAACAAGGCGCATCTCGTCGCCGGGGTCGGTCGGTTTCGCCTGAACGTGTTCCGCCAGCGCGGGCAGGTCGGACTCGTCGCGCGCCTCATCCGCATTGACGTTCCCAGCTCCGCCGACCTGGCCCTGCCGCAGGCCCTCGAGGGCCTGGTCCTGGCGAAGCGCGGCCTGGTTCTGGTCACGGGCGCGACCGGCTCCGGAAAGTCCACGACGCTCGCGGCGCTCATCGACCATCGCAACGCCGGGACGCGCGGCCACATCCTCACGATCGAGGACCCGATCGAGTTCGTGCACCGGCACAAGGGTTGCGTGATCACGCAGCGCGAAGTCGGGGTCGACACCGAGTCGTTCGCCGCAGCGCTCAAGAGCGCGCTCCGGCAGGCTCCCGACGTGATCCTGATCGGCGAGATGCGAGATCTCGAGACGGTCGAGGCGGCCATCCACTTCGCCGAGACGGGACACCTTGTTCTCGGCACGCTGCACGCCAACAACGCGAACCAGGCAGTCGAGCGGGTGATGAACTTCTTTCCTCCCGAGACTCACGAGGCCATGTACGCCCAGCTCGCCCTCAACCTGCGCGGGATCGTCTCGCAGCGCCTGGTGCCCAGAGCCGACGGCAAGGGGCGCGTTGCGGCCATCGAGATCATGCTCAACACTCCCCGCGTCGCCGAACTCGTGGCCAAGGGGGAAATCGCGGCGCTCAAGTCGGCGGTCGAGGCGAACGAGCAGGATGGCTCGCAGTCCTTCGACCAGGCGCTCTATCGCCTCTACCGCACCGGGCAGATCTCGCTCGAGGAGGCGCTCCAGCAGGCCGACAGCGCGAACAACCTGAGGATCCGGACCAAGCTGCAGGAGGCCGGCGACTCCGCCGAGAGCGGTTCGATTCGAACTGTGACCGCCGCGGGAGCCGGGGCCCCCGGCGCGCCGCAGTTCACCCTCCGCGAACGCGACGAGGCGGCCTGACGAAAGGGAAAGGCTGGCACCGCTTCTAGTCGCGCATCACTAGATCCCGCCACAGCGCCTTCGCCGCAGGCGTCGACGCCGGATCTGCTTCGATGCGTTCGCTTCCATCCTTCCCTCGCACCAGGCGCAGGCCGACCAGAGCGAGGGTCGGGACGAGCGGCAGGGGCGTGTCGCCGCGGATGTGCGCCTGGTAGTACGCCTCCCAATCGCCGGGAGCGGTGCGCGCGAGCGCCTCGCGGATGTCCGTCCAGCGGTACGCCCGCTTGCCGTCGCCGGTTCCGCGCAGGAGTTCCCGCCAGAAGTCGGCGAGTGTGTGCCCGTCCACGCTCCCGCTGCGAATCATCGCATCCCACGAGAACGCGATCAGGGCGCCTCCGCTATAGAGCGGGGGACCCTTGCGCGTTCCGATGTTCTCGAACGTGGTGGTCAGCGTTCGATAGCGCTGCACGTGCCGCGAGAGCATGCGAAGAAACTCGTCCTCGTTCAGCAAGTCCGAGCGGACCATGGTCGCGTTCGCGGTGTACTCCGTGAATCCCTCCTGGAACCATTGGGAGCTCGCGTAGTCCTCGCCGTGCAGTCGCCAGCCGTTCCAGACGTGGAAGATCTCATGGGCGACCGTGTTGCCCCACGTCGAGCTGTTCACCGCCGAGGACGGACTCCCGATCGTCAACGCGAAGCTGGAGCGATAGGACTCGGCCCCGCCCTCGAGTTGTGGCAACAAGACGACGACGTAGTCCACGCGCGACGAGAGGACCATGGCGGCCTCGTAACGACGAACTACTGGTTCCAGGATCCGGCGGACGGCCGGGCGTGAAGATTGCCAGTGCCCGAGCGCGATCACGTGCAGCCGGAATTCGCCGGCGAGGACCTCGTCCACGTCGGAGCGTGTCAGGACGCACAGGTTCTCGACGAGTTCTCCACGGGAGGGGACGTCGTACTGCGCCCCGGATCCGCTGCGAGGCCGCCATGCCGTGACCGGACGCCAGCCCTTCGGGAGATCGAACGTCACCTCGCTCGCGCCCGTTCCAGCGGCGGTGATGAAGAGCGAGCGACCGACCAGGACGAGATGGTTCGAGTCGGCATACGCCGCCTCGCGCGGAGCGGGCCAGCCGTGGCGGGCAAGAATCGAATAGTCGACGTCGTACTCGAGTCCGATCGGGCCCGCGTGAGGCTCCGCGAGCATCCAGCGGTTCTCGCCGGCGATCGCGACCTTCAACTCCTGTCCGGACGCATCCGTGACGCGCAGTCGGGACACGAGCCCGGACCACCCGAGGGAGTCCAGTTCCGGGATGCCGGCGGGCCGCGAGGCGTCCATGAGCAGATTGCTGCCCGACATCGCGATCGTCGCGCTCACCGACAGTCGCAGCGAGGCCGGGAGCATGCGGACGTGGTAGCTCGCGGTGGCGGACTCTGCAGACGTCGGGCTCACGATCGACACGAGGAGCGCGACATGGAGGAGGACTCGGCCGATCATCGGTTCCTCGTGCGCGAGGGGAGCATCGGATGCGCTCCCGCGATCCGGGGATTCGGACCGGGCAGCTCGGAACTCGACTCTTGGATTGATCCCGGGCGAGAAAGGTTGATCGTCGATTTTAGGACGGTCGCGACGCGTATCGGATCTGGACCGGCATCGCCGCGAGTCGATCCTGGAACCTCGCCTCCTGGCGGATCGGCCACCAGTCGTAGAGGAACACTTCCATGGGTCGCCACATTGCGACCCAGCCCGCGATGACCAGGCTTTCCCGCAGGACAAGGCGATAGCCGCCTCCCTCCGCAGCACCGGGAATCATGTTCGCGAGCCAGCTCATGATGCCGAGGAACACGAGCCCGATGGCCAGGCTAATGCGGCCGCGGTGGAACAACGCGCGTAGTCGCCTCCGCGTGGCCTCGGCCCTGCGGCGAAAGTGTTGATGCACTGCGTCGCGCAGGATGTCCACCGAGTCCGCGGCGTCCGGTGGGTGTTCCACGTGCACGAGGAGAGCGAGCCTGGCAGAGCTGCGAATGTCGCTGGACCAGCCGGCGATGAACTCCTCGGCTTTCGGGTCCAGGTCCCGGTCGTGAAACGGAGAGGGGTCGATCGCGTTGAAGAGCTGACGGAATTCCGTAACCCGCACCTCGATGATCTCGCAGTGCGAAGGGAGGGGGTCACCCGTCGACGTGACGCCCGGGCCCGCGGAAACCTCGACCGGTGCCGAGTGTTCATTCATGTGAGCACGCTACTCCCGGAACGAAGCGACGTCCATTTCGGCCGTTCCCGGCGGAATGAGCGGGGACTTGTTGACGCGCCCGGGGAATGGGAGTCCGCTCGATGAAACGGTCCCTTCCTTTTTCCCGGAGGTCATGGGCATGCAGCCCTTCCAGGTCGGTTACTTCGTCGGCAGCCTCTCGAGTACTTCGATCAATCGGCTGCTGGCAAGAGCCTTGATCCGTCTCTCCCCGCCCGGTCTCGTGTTCACCGAGATCCATTACAAGGACCTTCCGCTCTACAGCCCGGACTTCGACAAGAACTATCCGCCGCCGGCAAGGGCTCTCAAGGACGCCATTAAAGCGGCCGAGGCGATGCTCTTCGTCACCCCCGAATACAATCGCTCGATCCCGGGCGCCCTGAAGAACGCCCTCGACTGGGCCAGCCGGCCGTATGGACAGAACTCGCTGCAGCGCAAACCTTCGGCGGTGATCGGCGCCTCGCCGGGCGCCATCGGCACGGCCGTCGCGCAGCAACACCTGCGCGGCGTGCTCAACTATTGCAACTCGCCGCAGATGAACTCGCCCGAGGCCTACATCCAGTTCACTCCGGGCCTCATTCTCGAGGACGGCCGCGTGACGAACGAGAAGACCGAGGAGTTCCTTCGCGGATTCATCACCGAGTTTCACGCCTTCGTCGGCCGCGTCTACACGGCCCTGCCGCGGCCGGTCGAAGACGCCGGCGTGAAGTGAGGTGGGCGACATGACGGGAATGGATGGAAAGGTCACGATCGGCACGGGAGGAGTACCGGGCTCTGCCGTGCACCAGGACACTGCGCGATCCGAGGATTCGGAGCGATTGGTCGCCTACGCACTGACGACGCATGACGCGCTCCACTTCGCCGTCAACCACGCCGGCATCCGCTAGTCCATGTCGATCCCGGCGTTGATCAGCACTTTCCCGGTCGGGGTGGTCACGATCCGCGAGGACTCGGGCGTCACGAAGAGCAAGAAATTCCGCAGGGGCGTGACGGTGACGAGTTCGCCCTTGAGCTTGCTATCGACCATCAACCCGCCGAGGTTCACCGGTTGCGCTGCGCCCTCGCGCGAGCGCACCCACACGACGTACACCGTGGCGTCGGAGGCGATGCGATCCGGCGGGGCGAGGTGCTCGACGGAGAGCTCGATCTTCGTGTTGCCATTCTCCGTCGTGCCGACCTTCAGCTGTCCCTGTGCGGCGGGAATTCCGGGATCGATGCTCAGCGGGATCGACTTGCTGCCGCATCCGTGAGTCGCAAGGGCAGCCAGCAGGAGCAAGGCGAGTGTCGGAAACCTCATGATCCCATCCTTTCGTCTAGATGACCTCGGGTTCTCGCTCGAGTCCGATGCCAACCCTGCCCCGGACAATCTCTACGCAGCGAGCGTGTCTTGATAAGTGAAGCACGGGACCGTTGGAAGTCCAACCCCTTTGAGGCAGGCGGAATCCCTGGGACTTTCGCATCGTTCGGGGTTGCGCCCGATGGAGCGGCAGTCGATCGTGAGGTTGGGGCGCAGGGCGAAACTCTGGAAGAGGGGGTGCGTTGAGCAAACGGGTCGGCGGTCTCGGCATGACGACAGGCAGGGGGATTCTGCCGGCGCTCCTGGCCAGCGTGGCCGCGCTCGCACCGTTGGGCGGCCCGGTGGTTCCGGGTGCCGGCGGCCTGCCCACCGTCGGCAACGTATGGGCCCAGGAGGTGCCGACGCCCAGCCTTCCACCCGCGGCTGCGGAGGGCAGGGCCGGAGCAGAGGAAGCGCCGACCGAAGCGCCCGCGCGCATCGATGTCGAGCCCACGGCGCAGGATAATCAGATCCGGGCCCGTCTCCAGAGCGTGCTCGAGGCGACCGGCTGGTTCGTCGAGCCGGTGGTGCGGGTCGAGGCCGGGGTTGTCTTCCTGGGCGGCCAGACCGAGACGCCGGAACTTCGCCAGTGGGCCGGCGACCTCGCGCGGAACACGCAGGACGTCGCGGCCGTGGCCAATCGGATCGAGGTGATCGAACCCTCGGCGTGGAACTTCGCGGCTGCGCGGGGCGGCTTGCAGGAGGTATGGCGGGATGGCGTCCGCGCGCTTCCGCTCGTGCTCTTCGGGCTGGTGACGCTGGGCTTGTCGGCGCTGACGGGGTGGCTCGTCGCGCGGATTGCGCGCGTGATGCTTCGGCCGCGCGTGCGCGCGAAGCTCCTCCGCGGAGTGCTTGCCGGCATGGCCGGGGCGCTGGTCTTCCTCGTCGGCACCTACATCGTTCTGCGCGTGTCGGGGCTGACGCAGCTCGCACTCACCCTCGTCGGCGGCACCGGGCTTATCGGCCTTGCCGTGGGCATCGCCTTCCGCGACATCACCGAGAACTTCCTGGCCAGCATCATCCTCAGCGTCGAGCGTCCGTTCGAGCCCGGCGACCTGATCGAGGTGGCCGGACAGCAGGGCTTCGTTCAGCAGTTGAACGTCCGGACCACGGTGCTCATGACGCTCGACGGGAACCTCGTGAAGATCCCCAACGCGTCCGTTTACAAGGGGACTCTCATCAACTTCTCGGCGAATCCCAACCGCCGCGACAGCCTCGTGGTCGGCATCGGCTACGACGATGCCATCGGCGAGGCGCAGGAAGTCGCACTCAAGGTCCTCGGCGAACACCCCGCCGTGCTCGCCGACCCCGAGCCCATGGTGCTCGCCGAGGGGCTGGGGAAGTCCACGGTCGATCTGCGCCTGTACTACTGGATCGACGGGCGCGAACACAGCTGGATCAAGGTGCGCTCGTCCGTCATCCGGCTGGTCAAGCGCGCGTTCCAGGAACACGGGATCAGCATGCCCGACGAGGCCCGCGAGGTCGTTTTTCCGCGTGGCGTTCCCGTGATCATCGAAGAGCGCGGCGGCCCCCCGCCTGAGGCCGCGAGTTCGAAGGGGGAAACCGGGATGGCCCGGGTCGCCGCCCCACGTGGGGGCGGCGACGAGGCCGTCTCGACTCCTGCCGAGGGAGGACTCGGCAGTGAAGCGGGCAAGATCGAGGAGCAGGCCCGCCACGGGAAGCCGCTGGATGAGGCGGAGAACCTGCTCGTGCCCGACGGCGCCGCGATCACGCCACGGTCACCTCGTTCTTGAAGATCCCCGCCCACTCGTAGCCGTTGGGGTTCCAGAAGATCTTGCCGTCGAGCGGCTGGCTACGACCGAGCCCGTCGATGCCTTGCCCTCATTGTCCTCACGTCGGGCGGCTGTTCTCGAGCGTGAATCGCGGTCGGGAAGCGCAGCAGAGAAGGCAGGCGCTGCGTCTTTCGACGACGGAATGAAACTGGCCCCGGAACGTCGGGAGGTCGTGCTGATCTACCGTCGCGTTTGTGAGCCCGGACAAGCCGTCCACGGTCACGCTGGTCGCCAACTTCATTCCCTTCCTCACCGGAATCATGGGCATCAACATGCCGTGGGCGGTGACCTGGTGGGCTTCCCCAATGGCCGTCGCCTGGCCGACGACGCGGTCGACCAGGACGCGGCAACCGGCACCTTCTCGGCAGCTTGGGACGGCCACACGATGAGCGGCGCGGGCGCGCCGAGGGGACTCTACTTTGCGCGCTATACCGTCGGTGGCCAGATGATGGACACCAAGCGGATCCTGTTGCAGGAAGGCAGCCGGCAACGATTCTGAACGCGGGTTCGGGGATGTCCTCCGGACCCGCGTTGTGTCTTCGGAGCTCCTGTTTCTGCAATATCCCCCGATGTCGGACTGCCCTGAGAAGTCAATCCATTAGAGCGAGACGACTTAGGCGCGTTTGGAGCGAGGCTTGTTTCTTGCTGGGATAGGTGACGGACCCGAACGTAACCCCAGGAGGACTACACCCATGGACCATTACCGCAGGAGGCGCACGGCGCTGTTCACGAGCGCGTGCCTCGCAGGAACCCTGGCCGCCACCATTGGCTTCGCCAGCGTGGCCGCCGCGCAGGGCGACACCAAGACGCACCCATCGATGTCCGGTGGAACCAAGACGGACCGGACGATGATGAAGGAGGCCGGCATGAACTCGAGCACGATGGGGCGCCCGGACGCAGCCATGATCGAAGCCATGATCGCATCCTGGAAAGTGCAGCCCCGCGAGCTTGCGCGCAAACTCATGTCCAAGTACGGCGCTCCCCACGAAGCAACGGCGACACGTCTCATCTGGTTCAACAACGGTCCTTGGAAGATGACCGAGCTGGTCAACGAAGAGATCGCCCATGAGTTCCCCAAGTCGCACAAGGACATGCTCAAGCAGACGATCGACTACCGGGTCCCTCCCGGCGAGACCGACGAGCTGGCGGAGTACGACGGCAGCGTCATCGTCGATCGCACCAAGGGTGAGATCTCCGCGCGCTGCGACCAGGAGGCGGCGAACTTTCTCGCCCTCAACCTGGCGCACGACATCGTCAGCAAGAAGATGAGCCCCAAGAAGGCCCGCGTGTTCTACGCCGAAGCGATGCTCGAAATGAAGCATGCGGAATACAAGCAGGGTTTCCTCTTCCCGGTTGCGAAGACAGGCCAGGGTGATGCCGATGGTCCGCTTCGGGACGACATGGCGAAGGTGAAGTAGGCGCTCCCCCGCGCGCCGCAAGTCGCAATTCGTTCCTCAGGAGGTTTTTCATGATACGCAGCTCCAGGGAGGATTCCGTCATGTGCAATGAATGGTTCGCTCAGGTCCGACGCATCCGTGGATTGGTGAGCCGTGCCGCCGTGCTCGCGACCGTCGCAATCGCGATGTCCGTTCTTGTTGCCCCCTCGGCCGGCGCCCACGACGGGCATCCCGCCAGGACCACGAAGCCCGCCACTTCGACTGCCAGCGCCGAGCGCTATGAGATCAAGTTCATGAAGGACATGATCGAGCATCACCAGATGGCTCTCATGATGGCCGGGGAGTGCCAGGAACGAGCGACGCACGAGGAGCTGAAGGAAATGTGCCGCACGATGGAAGCCGACCAGGCGGCGGAGATCCGCCAGATGCGCACCTGGCTGCACGCCTGGTACAAGGTCCACGTCGATTCGGTCATGACTCCGGGTCAGATGAAAGCCATGAACGCCATGGCCTCCATGAAGCGGCTCTCCCGCTTGAGCGGCGGCGAGTACGAGATCACGTTCATGAAGGAGATGATCAAGCATCACGAAATGGCGATCAAGCGCGCGGCCGAGTGCACGACGAGGGCCCGCCATGAGGAGCTGATCGAGATGTGCCGGGCGATCGAGATGAACCAGAAGCGCGAGATCGAGCAGATGGAGGAGTGGCGGTGTAAGTGGTACCAGCAATGCCGGTGAGCCACCCAGTTCTCAGCCGCGGCCGGGGCCGGTCGAAATCCGCCTGATCGACGTGTCCGGCCGGTGCCGCGAGTCCTGGACGGTCGAGGAGGGGCCGGCCGGCGTGCGCTCGTGGTGGTGGGACGACAGAGCCGCGCGGCGCCCACAAAGCGACGTCTACTGGATCCAGCTCGTCGCTGGAGGTGCCCGCTGGACCGCCCGGGCCGTGGTGCTGCCGTGACTTCCCGCGGGTCGCATCCAGCGCCGCGGGCGCGCCGGGCAAGGTCGAGGAAGTGTGGCCGAGGGATGGTGTCCACGATTCGGTGCGTGGTCATTCTCGGACTGGTGGCAGCACTTCGCACCGGTGACGCCTGCGGCGCAAACCTTCGGTCGCTTCCGATGCCCACACCTTCAGGCAGCGCGGAGCCCCGTTTTGCGCCCGGCCCCGACGGCACCCTCGCCTTCAGCTGGCTCGAACCCCGCACGGGAAGGGGCCGCGCTGGTCCCACTGGACCGGACGACAGTGGACCAATCGCCGGTTGCCCCGTAAACGGGCCGGCCCTGGACGCCGCGGGGGACGATGTTGGCATCACGTGGTATACCACGGCCTCGGAATCGGCCCAAGTCCTCGCGGCATGGTCAAGCGATGGTGGGCAGACGTTTGCTCCACCTGTTCGCGTGGATGACGGCGCGCCGCTTGGTCGCGTGGGGATGGTGCTCCTGCCTGACAAGAGCGCGTTCGGCACCTGGCTCGAAGGCGGCGCCAAGAAGTCCCGCGTGCTCGGCCGACGCGTGTCGCCCACGGGCGAGCGCGGAGAGGCGCTCACGATCGCCAGGACTTCAGCCGCGCGGGCCAGCGGATTTCCTCAGGTTGCGCGCGTTGGCACGGACCTCTTCTTCGCCTGGACTGAAGCAGGGCAGGTGCCCCGAATCCGAGGCGCACGGCTGCGACTCGGGCCGGATCTGGGGAGCAAGTGAGGGCTGCGACACGGCGGCCATCTGCCTGCTTCCCTCAACTCATTCGTTCAGTTTGCTACGCTGACTGCGTAGTGCTTTAGAAAGTGATTTCAATGCCATGACCGCCCGTCGAACAGTCTGGATCTATGCGGGGCTCGCTGCCCTTGTCGTGCTCGCCGTTGTCGTCGGCGTGATGACGACTCGCAACAGCAAGCGCCCTGGCGTTTCGCAAGTCTACTGCGGCCCCGACGGCCGCCTGACCACGACTGCCCCCATCCAAAGCCATCGCAGCTACTGCGTCCGGGCCTTCTCGGAGGTCGAGAGCCTGCAGCCCGGTGTGCCCACCAATTTCAGCTTTGAGATCATCGACGACCGGGGCGTGACACTTCAGCAGTTCGCGACGGTCCACGAAAAGATCATGCACGTCATTGTCGTCCGGACCGACCTGGCGCAGTTTCAGCATGTCCACCCGACCTACGAGGCCGAGAGCGGCCGGTTCACGATGGGCGCTCTCTCGCTGCCCACCGCCGGGCCGTACCGGCTGTTTGCCGATTTCACCCCAGAAGGCGCCATGGCGGGACCCGACGGACAGCCCTTGGGAGTGACAGTGCCTGTCGATCTCAAGGTCGGCGAACAAACGGAGTATCGGGCGCATACGTTGCCGGCGCCGTCCGACACGGCTGAGGCTGGCGAGTACGAGGTGAAACTCTCGCGACCTGACACCCTGCGCGCGGGCGAAGCACAGCAACTCACGTTCACCATCCGTCGTGGCGGCGTCGTCGTGTCCGACCTCGAGCCCTACCTGGGCGCCAATGGCCACGCCGTTGTTCTGCGCGAGGGAGACCTAGCCTTCCTTCACAGCCATGCCCTCGAGGACCGAGCGGCACTCCAGTCCGGCCAGCTTCCGTTCATGGTGCATTTCGCTGAGCCTGGCCGTTACCGGATGTTCGTCCAGTTCCAGCATCGGGGTGCGGTTCAGACCTCCGCCTTCACGCTCCCGAACGTCGCAGGTGCTGCGGCGGGGGCAACGAGCGGCGGCCACGAGGGGCATTGATTGCGCTGTTGCAGGGCACACTCACGACCAGGGGCCATCCATGGACACTCACGACAAACAAGAAATGAAGGCCATGAGCGGGATGCACCTGATGTGCGAGCAAACGTCCCTCAAGGATCCCGAAATCAGGGCCCTCTGTGAGGGCATCGAGGCGGGCCAGAAGTCCGAGATCGACTTCATGAAGGCCAAGCTGGAGGAGCTGAACAAGTGAGCGTGCCACGCCCGCCCGGGTTGCCCATGAGTCACGACGAGCAAGGTCCGGAACGAGCCGACCTCGACCTGGTCAAGGCTTCGACCGGCATTGATCCCGTCTGCGGGATGACGGTGAAACCGGACTCCCCGCACCACTTCATGTTCGAGGGCTCGGATTATCGCTTCTGCGGCGCCGGTTGCTGGGAGAAGTTCGCCGCCGATCCGAAACACTACCTCGTGTCGGCGCAGGGGGTCCGCGCAACCGCGTCAACCGTGGCGCACGATCCTTCTTCCGCCGGGCCGGCCGAGACAGTGCGCGATCCGGTGTGCGGCATGACGGTTTCCCGGGTCAGTCTGCACCACACGACCCATGAGGGTCACGAAATCCATTTCTGCAGCGCCGGCTGCCTCGGGCGCTTCAAGGAAGATCCCCCACGCTATCTGCAGCCCAAGACTGGACTGTCCACCGATCCGCCACGTGCCGGCACGACCTGGATCTGCCCGATGGATTTGGAAGTGCGCTCGAGCAAGCCCGGCAGCTGCCCGAAATGCGGCATGGCTCTCGAGCCCGAAATGCCGTCCGCCGCCACGCGCACCGAGTGGACTTGCCCCATGCACCCGGAGATCGTTCGGGATGCGCCCGGGTCGTGCTCGATCTGTGGCATGGCGCTCGAGCTGCGCACGGTCTCGCTCGACGAGCCGGAGAATCCCGAACTGGTCGACATGAGCCGGCGATTCAAGATCTCGACCATCCTGACCGCCCCGCTCCTCGTGCTCATGGTCGGGGCTCTCCTGCCCGGACAGCCGCTTCATCACCTGCTCCCACCGGCCGCCATGGCCTGGCTCGAGCTCGCCCTTGCTTCGCCCGTCGTGCTATGGGGCGGATGGCCGTTCTTCGTCCGTGGCTGGCAGTCGGTGGTCAA
>JBKJNH010000034.1:0-3817 GCA_046596055.1 Candidatus Eiseniibacteriota bacterium | reverse complement strand
GTGCGGGCCATCCTGCCCAACGTCGCCGGCCCGATCATCGTGACGGCGAGCCTGGGCCTCGCGACTGCGATCCTGGACGCGGCGGGGCTCTCTTTTCTCGGCCTCGGGGCGCAGCCGCCCTTGCCCGAGTGGGGGTCGATGCTGTCGCAGGGTCGCGAACTGGTCCTCGTGGCCCCGTGGGTGCTGACCGCGCCGGGCGTCGCCGTGTTCCTCGCGGTGCTGGGCTTCAACCTCGTGGGCGACGCGCTGCGCGACCTGCTCGACCCGCGACGCACCTAGCCAACCGGGCCCCGGCCGCGTGCTAGAGTGAACGGGATGACCTCCCGAGCCCGATTCCTGCCGATCGCGACCTTGATCGCCATCGCCCTCGCTGCCGATGGACCGGGGGCGCACGCCCAGACCCGCACGCGGAGCACCGCACCCGACCCGCGCGCCATCGCCGCCGCCACGCAGGAAGCGTCGCTCCGTCATTACCTGCAGGGCCTGATGCTCGAGAACGAGGGCGACCTCGCCGGCGCGATCGACGAGATCGGCCGCGCGTTCGCATTCGATCCCTCGGCACCCGACCTGGCCGTCAAGCTCGCCGACCTGTCGCTGCAGGCGCGCAATCCCACGGCAACGCTCGACTTCGCGCGCCGCGCGACCGCGCTCGGCGACACGACCGGGCGCGCGCGGCTGCTCGCCGGCAACGCGCTTGCGTCGATGGGCCTCGTCCGCGAGTCGCTCACCGAGTTCGAGCGCGCGACGCGCGAAGATTCGACGCGAGCCGCCGCATGGCTGGGCCTGGGCCGCGCGCTCGAGGAGACCGGCGACCAGCAGGGCGCGGTCGAGGCACTGCGCCGGGCCTGGGCGATCGCCCCCGAGGACATCGAGACGGCATGGCGACTGGCGGGGCAGGAGGCGCGCCTGGGTAATCTCGGCGCGGCCGACAGCCTGCTCGACCGGGTGGAAGCGGTCGCGCCGCGCCTGCCCGGCGTCTCGGCGACGCGTGGCTGGATCGCCGAGCGCCAGGAGCGGTATACCGATGCGGCGCGCGCCTACGAGACGCACCTCGGGCAGTTCCCCGCGGACATCCGTGTGCGGCGACAACTGCTGCAGGTCTATGCGCGCATGGACGACCGGGTCGGCGTGCGCCGCGAGGCCGAGCTCGTGCTGCGCAGCGAGCCGCGCAATCTCGACGTCGCACGCCTGCTGATCGCCCTCGACATGCAGGAGGGAAAGAACGAGGATGCCGCCGCGATCGCGCGAAAGCTGCGCAGCGGCAACCCCGGCGACATCGAGGTCGGCGCGCTGGCGATCAACGTGCTCGCGTTCACCGGCAAGGAGGGCGAGGCGCGCAAGGAGGCCGACGCGCTGACGAAGGAATCGCCCAACGACTTTCGCACGTGGCTCCTGGCGGCCGAGGCCTGGGCGGCCCGGGAGGCCGACGGCAAGGGCGCCTCCGAGGCCGACAAGCGCTACGCGACCGCCGTGAAGGTCCGGCCCGATTCGCTGTCGGCGCACGTCGCGGTCGCGCGCTCATACTCGCGCACGCGCCGCTACGACGCGGCCGAGGCGGAGCTCGAAGGCGCGATCAAGCTCGCGCCGAAGGAGGGCGCGCTGTGGCTCGAGCTGGCGTTCGCGCACGAGCGGCAGAAGGACATCCCGGCCGCCGAGGCGGCCGCGCGCAAGGCGCTCGAGATCGATCCGAAGAACCCCGAGTACCTCAACTTCCTCGGCTACCTGTTCGCCGACGCGAACGTGAAGCTCGCCGAGGCCGAGCCGCTCATCCAGGGGGCCATCGCGGCCGACCCCCGGAACCCGCATTACATCGACTCGCTGGGCTGGCTGTACTTCCGCCAGGGCCGGCTCGAGGACGCGAAGACCAAGCTCGAACTGGCGCTCCAACTGTCCGGGGGCCACCCCGAAATCCACGCCCACCTGGGGGATGTGTACCGCGCCCTGGGCCGGACCGCTGACGCCAAGTCGCAGTACGAAAAGGGGTTACAGCTTGATCCGACGAGCGACGACCTGACCCGTCGGCTCAAGGAAGTCCGCTGAGCCGGCGAGCCCGTCAATTCCGCGGGAACCCCTTGCCCGGCGGGGGAGTACCACACTTCGACGAGGCCGGCCGTGACGCCTGACCCACGGCCCGACCCGCCTGCCCCGGTCCTCTCGCTCTCCGACGAGGACCTGATGGCCAAGGCGGCGACGGACGACACCAAGGCGTTCACGGAGTTGGTGCGGCGTTACCAGTCGCGCGTCATTCACCTCGTCAGTCGATTGTTGAACGATCGCGTGGTCTCGGAGGACCTCGCCCAGGAAGTGTTCGTCCGCGTGCACCTGCACCGCAGGAACTACCGGACGGGATCGAAGTTCTCGACCTGGCTGTTCACCATCGCAGCCAACCTGGCCAAGAACGAGATCCGCCGCCGCAAGCGGCGCAGGAACTGGACGAGCCTCGACGAGATGCAGGAGAACCTGCAGGACGCCTCCATGCAGTTCGCGGATCCCAAGGCGAACAAGGAGGTGGACCTCGAGCGGGCGCAGTTGTCCGGCGTGGTCGGAGCGGCGATCGCGACGCTGCCCGAGCGTTATCGCGTGGCCCTGGTGCTGCGCGACATCGACGGGCTGGCGTACGAGGAGATCGCGTTGATCCTGAAGATTCCGGGCGGCACGGTGCGTTCGCGCATCAATCGCGCCCGGCTCATGCTGAAACGCAAACTGGAGCCGATGCTCCGCCGGGAAGCCCTCGAATGATCGCTTGTGAACGCGCGCAGTCCCTCTTCGGTCGCGCCTGGGATGATGAGCTGACCGTTGCCGAACGCGACGGCCTCGAACTGCACATGAAGGATTGCGCCGGCTGCCGTCGCGAGTACGACGAGCTGGCCCGCACCCTCGAGCTGGTGCAGGCGCTGCCGCGTCCGGCCGTGAAGGACGACTTCGCCACGCGGGTCCTCGCCGAGGCCCTGCGTCGCGAGAACGAGGCGCCTGCGCGGCGCCGCATCTTCGCGTTCCCGTCCATGCCGTCGTTCGAGATCTCGTTCGGTCGCCCGGCGATGGCCCTCGCCGCGACCTTTGTGGTTGCCCTCGGCATCAGCGCATTCCTCATGCGCGGTCCGGTGACGACGAGCGAGACGCCGCTGGTCGCCAACATGCAGCCCCGGGTCACGGAAGCTCCCGTCGTCGCGATCCCGGAGCCGACGCCCGCCGCGCCGGTGACGATCGCCTCGGTCGATCCCGCGCCGCGTCGCGAGGTGACCGCGCCCGCGTCGACCCCGCGCCGCGCGACGACGAACTCCGCGCTCGCCGTCGAGGCGCCGGCGATCCCGGACAGCCTGTTCGACCACACCGCCGACGTCGAGCTCGTGCTCGATCCCGTCAAGCTCCGGCACGAGCGCGGACGCGGCTACACGCCGACGTCGGTGCGGGGCGAAGCCGCCAGCATCACGTTCTGATCATGCTCCGTCGCGCCATCGGAGCCGCGCTCGTTGCCGTCGTGCTCACGACGGCCGGGGGCGCGGCTTCGACGCATGCGGCCACCCCGCCCGACGACCTGGCTCAGGCGAGCATCGGCGCGATGCAGTCGGTGGTCACCGTTCTCGGCGTGCGCTCGCACGAGAGCCTGCAGAAGGACCCCGACGGCCGGGCCCGCCGGCCGCGCAGCCTCGCCTCCGGAATCGTGGTCGACGCGCGGGGCCGCATTCTCACGGTCGCCTCGGCCGTGCGCGATTGCGATGCGATCGCCGTGCGCCTCGACGACGGCCGCGAGCTGCCGGCCATGCTCCTGGGCATCGACGAGGATTCGGATGTCGCGCTGCTGTCGATCCCGGCCACC
>JBKJNH010000380.1:0-2739 GCA_046596055.1 Candidatus Eiseniibacteriota bacterium | reverse complement strand
GTGCAGAAGGCGTGGCTTGCCGGAATCCCGGCGGACGCCGCGGTGTCGGGGCCGACGAGCCTCGCGGTCGAGTTGGCGCAGGCCGCGGGGATGACGCTGGTCGGCTTCCTGCGCGGCGAGGATTACAACGTGTACGCCGGACCCGAACGACTCGGCCTGGGGACGATGGGCCGGGGCGCTTCCCACTGATCCGCCCCCCGGAGACCGACCACCCGTGAAGCTCGCCCCCATCCAGGCCGAACTGCGCGCCCGCGGTATCGACGCGTGGCTGCTCTACGACTTCCGCCACATGAACCCCATCGCCAACCGCGTCGCCGGCTTCGCGCCCGACCAGCACACGACGCGTCGCTGGTTCGGCCTCGTCCCCGCCGACGGCGAGCCGCAGTGGCTGCACTCGGCGATCGAGGGTCATCACTTCACGAACCTGCCCGGAACGAAGACCGCGTTCGTCGGCTGGCGCGACCTCGAGGCCGCTCTCGGCACGATGCTCGCCGGTCGCCGTCGCGTGGCCATGGAGTACTCGCCCGGCAACGCGATCCCTTACGTCTCGCGGGTCGATGCCGGCACGATCGAGCTGGTGCGCGCACTCGGCGCCGAGGTCGTCAGTTCGGCCGACCTCGTGCAGACGTTCGAGGCGCGCTGGGGCATCGACGGACTCGCCTCGCATCGCCGTGCCGCGCAGCACCTTGCCGAAATCGCAACGCTCGCCCATGGCTGGGTCAAGGAGACCGTCCGCGCGGGTCGCACGCTCCCCGAGATCGAGTTGCAGGGCCGCATGGTCGCCGAGTACCAGGCGCGCAAGCTGGTGACGAATGGCCCGCCGATCGTGGCGCGCAACGAGCATGCGGGGAACCCGCACTTCGAGCCCACCGCCGCCAACTCGCAACCGATCGGCGACGGCGACGTCCTACTGCTCGACCTGTGGGCCAAGGAAGCCGGCGACGACGCGATCTACGCCGACATCACGTGGATGGCGTTCGTCGGCGCACGGGCGCCCGACGCCGTGCAGCACGTCTGGGACGTCGTCTCCGGCGCCCGCGACGCGGGCGTGCGCGCCGTCACCGAAGCGTGCGCGCGCGGCACCGCCATCCAGGGCGGCGCGGTCGACGACGTCGTGCGCGACCACGTGCGCGGCCACGGCCTCGAGGCGCGGTTCATCCACCGCACGGGCCACTCGATCGGCATCGAGACGCACGGCAACGGCGCGAATATCGACAACCTCGAGACCCGCGACGAACGCACGCTGATCCCCGACACCGGCTTCTCGATCGAGCCCGGCGTGTACGGTCCCGAGTTCGGCGTCCGTTCCGAGATCGACGTCTACATCACGCCCGACGGCCGCGCCGAAGTGACGACCGCGCCGCAGCGGTCGCTGCCCGCGCTGCTGGCGTAGGCCCCGTGCGCGCGGCGCTGCGCTCGCCGTGGGCGTGGGCCGCGTTCGCGCTGGTCGTGCGCCTCGCCTATGTGCTGGCGGGGCCGGGGCTCGACGCCACGCCGTGGTCGGACAGCGTCGACTACCACCGCCTCGCCGCGCACCTGGCGAGCGGGCGCGGCTTCACGCTCGGGCCGGACACGGCGCTGTATCCCACGACGTTTCGCCCCCCGCTCGTGCCGGCGCTCGTCGCGCCGCTGTACGCGCTCTTCGGCCCGCGCTATGGACTCTCGCTCGTGCTCCAGGCACTGCTCGGCGCGCTGGTCGTGCCCGCCGCCGCCGCGCTGGCCGGTGCGCTGGCACGCGACGCGGGGCGCGATGCGCGCTTCCCCGCGAACGCCGCCGCGCTCACCGCCGCGGCGATCGCGCTGTGGCCCCCGCTCGTCTACTTCACCGGCGCCCTGCTCACCGAGACCACCGCGTCCCTCCTGGTCACGCTTGCGCTGCTGTTGGCCGTGCGCCTCCGGGCGGACGGCGGCACGGGACGCGCGCTCGCGCTCGGAGCACTTCTCGGGATGGCGAGCCTAGCCCGCCCGACCGCACTCCCACTCGCCGTCGCGCTGTTCGGCTGGCTTGCACTCTTCGGCCCGCGCCCACGCGGGGCCCGCGTGCACGAGGCCGCCCTGGCGCTCGTCGCGTGCGGGCTCGTCCTCGTGCCGTGGACGTTGCGCAATCGCGCCGCCACCGGGGCGTGGATCCCGCTCACCAGCGGCGGCGGCGCGGCGCTCTGGGACGGCAACAACCCGCTCGTCGCCGACGATCCGCGCTGGCGCGGCGGCGCGGTCAGCCTGCGCGAAGTCGAGCCGTACGCGCACGAGTTCGTGGGGATGGACGAACTCGCGATCGATCGCCACGCCGGCGCCCGCGCGCGCGCGTTCCTCGCCGAGGACCCGGCCCGCGCGCTGCGCATGGCCGGCTGGAAGGTGGCGCGGTTCTTCCGCGTCACGAGCGAAACGCCCGTGAGCGGCGACGCGGGCCCGCCCGGCAGCGCGTGGGCCCGGATGGCGCGCGCCATCGATCCGCTGGTCGTCACGTGGGGAGTCCTGCTGCCGTTCTTCGTCGTGGGATTCGGCCGGGCGCTGGCGCACCCGGGGCGCGCCGCCTGCGCACCGGCGATCGCAGTGCTCGTGCAGGCGGCGCTCGCCGCGGTGTACTGGGGCTCGCTACGGTTCCGCGCGCCGATCGAGCCGGCGCTCGTCGTGCTCGCGATTCTGTCGCTGCTCGACGCACTCCGCCGGATCAGCGATAGACGCTCTTGATCCGTCCCCAGCTCGACGTGGTAGCGTCGACCGATTGCGGCTCGAACA
>JBKJNH010000356.1:0-2923 GCA_046596055.1 Candidatus Eiseniibacteriota bacterium | reverse complement strand
ATCAGGACGCACGGGAGAGGGCCGTGCGCGCGCGCTGCGATCAGGACGCACGGGAGAGGGCCGTGCGCGCGCGCTGCGCTCAGGACGAACGGGAGAGGGCCGTGCGCGCGCGCTGCGCTCAGGACGAACGGGAGCGGGCACGCGTGCCTTGCGCCCCCCTGCGCGCGCGCTGAGCCCGCCCGGCCGCCCGGGACGACCGGTAGAGGAGACGCTAGCTAGTACTACTCGCTCAGATCTAGACAGCGATCCGCGGCCGTGATCTATCATCCGGATGAACCGCCGTGAGCTGCAACGACTCGACCGAGAGCTGACCGCCTACCTCGAATCAATGGTCGTTGGGATGGGACGGCCGGAGCGGCGGCAGGCGATGACGGACTACCTCACGGGGCTGCTGCTCGATGGCGACCGCAAGTCCATCGAGCCGATGGCGGCCCGGCTCGTGGACGACAGCTCCGAGATCCAGGCGATGCGTCAGCGGTTGCAGCAGTGCGTAACCGTCAGCTCATGGTCGGAGGAGGAGCTATGGCTTCGGTTGGCGCAGAAGGCGGAGCGTGAGCTGCCGGAGATCGAGGCGCTGGTGGTGGACGACACCGGCTTCCCCAAGAAGGGGACCCACTCCGTCGGCGTGCAGCGCCAGTACTCCGGGACGCTCGGGCGCAAGGACAATTGCCAGGTCGCAACGAGCCTCCATCTGGCGAGCGAGCGCGGCAGCGTGTGCATCGGCATGCAGCTGTACTTGCCGGAGTCATGGACGTCGGACCGGAAGCGTTGCCAGGCGGTGGGCGTGCCCGAGGACGTGCCATTCCGAACGAAGTGGCAGATTTCGCTCGCGCAGATCGATGACGCGCTGGCCTGGGGCGTGAAGCGTCGGGTGGTGCTCGCCGATGCAGGTTATGGCGACGTGACGGAGTATCGCGATGGTCTCACCGAGCGCGGACTCCCCTACGTGGTCGGCGTTCAGAGCTCTCTCGTTGTGTGGGCGCCTGGTACAGGTCCGATCCCGCCGCCGGAAGGTCGCCCGCCTGGACAGCACGGCCGCTCGCCGACGCGATGGAAGACCGGAGAGGAAAAGCCGGTGACCGTGGCGGCGCTGGCGACTGCTCAAGGTCGATCGGCATGCCAGGTGGTTCGCTGGCGCCAGGGATCGCGCGGACGACAGGCGTCCGAGTTCGGCGCGGTCCGCGTCCGCACCGCGCATCTGCACACGCAAGGGGTTCCACCCGGCGACGAGCTATGGCTGCTCTACGCGTGGCCCGCCGCGGAGAAGGCGCCGACCAAGTTTTGGTTCTCGACGCTGCCGGCGAAGACCCCGATCAAGCAGCTGGTGCGGCTGGCGAAGCTCCGCTGGCGTGTCGAACGCGACTACCAGGAGCTGAAGCAAGAGATCGGGCTCGACCACTTCGAAGGACGCGGATGGGTCGGCTTTCACCACCACGCAACCCTATGCGCCGTTGCCCACGCGTTCCTGGCGCTCCGAAGAGCGCTTTCCCCCCCTGAGCGAGACGCCGTGGACGCTGCCCGAGGTGAGGCGTCAGCTCCAGCAGGTGCTGCTGCGATGGGTCGGGACCTGCCCGCTCTGCCGCCGCGCGGTGGATCCTGGAAATCCGCCGCGCGGCCCGTCCAGAATGTGATCGAGTAGTACTAGAACACCGAACAGTTTGAAAGTGTCGTCATTACGCTGCTTTCCTGTAGACGGCCATCGTTCCGATGTTGCGATGCACGGTCTCGAGGTTCTGGACGGCGGCAGTCCGTCGAACGTCGAAGAGGTTCTTGCGAACGCCTCGGTACCGCGCACGTCGTCCTTGCCGGCGACCCAGGTGAGCGAGGCTGTGCTCGACCGCGACTCGCTCGCGGACACGTGCTCGCCCTTGGCGGGTCTTGGTCAACTTGCGAAGTCGCTGCTGCAGGAACTCGCTGTCGGCGATGGTCACGGTGCGCCCGGTACCCTTGGCGGCGGTCGTGCACTGATCGCGCATGACACATCGGTCGCAGGCGTCGGGATTGAACTCGACGTCGGCGCCGAGATCGATCGGCTCGACCTCGCCCGCGGGACAGGTGATGGTGCGATCGCGCAGGTTGATGGCGAAGTCCGCTTTGGAGAAGCGGTCGCCGTTGCGCGGCACCCAGGGCTTGCAGACGACCTCGCCCCCGTCGTCGAGGACCTCGGACACGACGGGGCTCGCGATGTAGCCGCGGTCGCAGTACAGCGCCGAAATGGCGCGCTCCTGCCGATCGATGTCGGCCTTGAGCGCGGGCGCGGCCTCCTCTTCGGGCCGGTTCGCGGGCGTGATGGCGCAGGCGACGACCAGCGTGGTGTCGAGATCGACGGCGATATGGCGCTTGTAGCCATGGAAGAGCTTCGTCTTGCTCTTCCGGCCGTGCCGCATCTCGGGATCCTCGATGGAAACGCGTCGCTCGGGTGCAACGCCCTGGCGGATGCGCGTTCGTCCACCACCGGACGGGTCCGGCTCGAGATCTTGCCCACGAATCTGCGCGAGCGTTTCCACGTGCTCCTGCAAGGGGGGCCGGTTCACTTCCTCGGGAAGCCGTTTCCGTAGCCAGGCATCGAGCGAATCGAGCTGGCTGACGAGGATGTTGAGCGCCTCCACCTTGGCGCCGGGCACGCTCCACTCGAGGTCGAGCGCCTTCTTCACGCTTGGCTCCAGCAACACGGGAATCCTTGCCTCTTTGGCCACGCGTTCGAGCGACCAACCCAACAGCCCGGCCGCGCATTCTGCGACCTTCCGAGCCGCGTGGCCGAGCAAGTTGATCGTGTCCTCGACGCGTCCGGCGCCCTCGAGCGGGCTGGAGTCGATCGCGACACGCAGGGTCTTGGGCAGCTTCTTGAAGTCGAACGCCTTGGTTTGCCGAGCGAACTCGACGGCACGCTCCAGCAGCCGACGATCCATGTCGTTCCGGATCA
>JBKJNH010000032.1:0-5340 GCA_046596055.1 Candidatus Eiseniibacteriota bacterium | reverse complement strand
TCTCCTTGTCACGGCCGATGACCGGGTCCAGTTTGCCCTCCCGGGCAAGCGTGGTCAGGTCGCGACCGAACTGGTTCAACGCCGGCGTCTCGGCGCGCTCCTCGCCGCGCTCGGCCGACTGCGTCGAGCTCGGGGTGCCGCCCAACAGCTTGAGCGTCTCCTCGCGCTCACGCTTGCGGTCCACCCCCAGCTCGAGCAGCACCTTGGCCGCCACGCCCTCGCCTTCCCTGATCAGGCCGAGCAGCAGGTGTTCGGTGCCGACGTAGTTGTGGCCCAGCGAGCGCGCCTCCTCGACGGCCAGCTCGAGCACGCGCTTGGCCCGCGGGGTGAACGGGATCTCGCCGATCGTCATGGTGCCGCCCGACGACGAGACCATGTTCTCGACCGCCTGGCGGATGTGGTCGAGGTCGACGCCCAGGTTGTTGAGCACCGTGGCGGCGATCCCCTCCCCCTCGCGGATGACGCCGAGCAACAGGTGCTCGGTGCCGATGTAGTCGTGCTGCAGCCGGGCGGCTTCCTCGCGCGCCAGGTAGATGACCTTCCGAACCCGTTCGGTGAACTTGTCGTGCATGACCGTGGGCCTCCTCGCGGGTGCTACCCGCGTCCGCCTTCGCCGGTTTCGGAAATTGCGCGCTCGAGTCGAGCCCGCACGAGTTCGGCGCGAAGAAGATTCCGTTCGGGCGCCTCGAGGGCGCGGCCGGCGCCGTGCTGCAGGTGCGCCGGCTGGGTGAAGACCAGCAATTCGTTGACCACGGCCAGCGGCGGCAACCCGGCGAATCCGAGCGCCACCCCCAGGCGAATCGCGGAACAGAGGTTGATGACTTCCTGGCTCGACATGTTGCGGCCGTAGCGCAGGCTTCCGTAGGCACGCCAGACCTTGTCCTCGATCTGGGTGCGGGCATCGCGCAGCATCACGTCGCGCGCCCGTTCCTCGTAGTCGAGGATCTGGCGGGTGACGCGATCGAGGCTCTCGACGCTCTCCTGCTCGCTGTGGCCGAGCGTCGTCTGGTTCGAGAGCTGGAACAGGTTGCCCATCACGTCCGAGCCCTCGCCGTAGAATCCGCGCACGGCGAGCCCGACCTGCATGACCGACTTGAGCACCTTGTCGATCTGCTTGGTCAGCACCAGCGCCGGCAGGTGGATGAGCACCGAGGCGCGCATCCCGGTCCCGACGTTCGTGGGGCAGGCCGTGAGGTAGCCGAGTTCGTCGGTGAACGCGTACTCGAGCGCGGCTTCGAGCTCCTCGTCGGCATGCTCGGCCACGGCCCACGCCTCGGCCAGCTGGAAGCCCGAGCACAGGGCCTGCAGACGGACGTGATCCTCCTCGTTGACCATCACCGAGAGGCGCTCCCCGGGCCCGAGGTAGAGGCCCCGCGGGCGGGCGCCGTCGGACAGTTCGTGCGACACGAGGTGGCGCTCGACCAGGAACTGACGCTCGATCGGCGTCAGCTCGTGCATGCGCAGGAGGCCGCCGCCGGCGAACGACAGCGAGTCCTTCGCGGCGCGCTCGACCGCGCCGAGCACGCCGACGAGCTGCTCGTCGCGGGCGCGATGTGAAAACGGCACGCCGCTCAGGTTCCGGGCCAGGCGCACCCGGGTCGAGACGACGAGGTCGGCGCGCGGGCCGCTGCCGTCCAGCCAGGGTCCCGGGGTGTTGGCCAGGGTTTCGAGATCCATCACGCCTCCGTCGGGCCGGTCGCCGCGCCCTGCTGCTTCTCGAGTCCTTTGATGCGGTCCCGGATCTCGGCCGCGCTCTCGAAATCCTCGCGCTCGACGGCCCGCTGGAGGTCGTCGTAGAGGTGCGACAGGGCGCGGGCGGACGAGGGAGTCGCTTCGGCGTGGAGCGGCAGCTTGCCGACGTGGCGGGTGGAACCGTGGATGCGGCGCAGGAGCGGGCGCAGCTTGCTCTGAAACGCGACGTAACAGTCCGCGCACCCGAGTCGCCCCGTGTCCTTGAAGGCCGAGTAGTGCATGCCGCAGGACGAGCACTGCACCGGCCCCACGCGCTCTTCCTCGGTGGTGGACATCTTGTCCACCATCGTCGCGAGCAGGTCGGCGATCGAGAACTTGGGCGTCGCAGGAACGCCGACGAGACCCCGCTCCTCCGCGCAGGCGCGACAGAGGTGCACTTCCGTCATCCGATTGTCCTGGACGTTCGTGAAGTGCAGCTGGGCCGGATTCTTATGGCAGCTCTGGCATTGCATCGGCGTTCGGGCCTCCCTCCGCAGAGAGCGTCCCCCGGATCCTTCCGGCCAGGCCGCGCCGGGATGTCCTTCCTGCATCCAAAGTTAGCACGCTGTCCGCGAGAGCCGAAAGCCTTTCATTGTGAGTCGCAACCAGCACCGCCGGACCATCTTGCGCCACCGCAACGAGCAGGGAGTGCAGGCGGTCGGCGTTCTCCCGGTCGAGATTGCCCGAGGGTTCATCGGCGATCAGGAGGCGGGGCCGGTTGATCAGGGCGCGCGCCACCGCCACGCGCTGGGCCTCGCCACCCGAAAGCTCACCTGGCTTGTGCGTGGCGCGGGCGGCCAGGCCGACGCGATCGAGGGCGAGCAGCGCATCGCGCCGGACCTCGTCCTCGGGCCGGCGGGCCAGGCGACCCGGCATCATCACGTTCTCGAGCGCGTCGAACTCGGGCAGCAGGTGGTGGAACTGGAACACGAAGCCGAGCGTGCGCGAGCGGAAGCGGGCCAGTTCGGACGGTCCATACGCGAACAGGTCCCGCCCGTCGATCCACACGCTGCCCGCATCGGGTGTGTCGAGGCTGCCCACGACGTGCAGCAGCGTGCTCTTGCCGGTGCCCGAGGCGCCGAGCAGCACCACCACCTCCCCCGGCGCGACCTCGAGGTCCACGCCGCAGAGGACCGGAAGGCGGCCGCCGTCGGGCAGCGGATACGACTTCTCCACCCCGCGGACGGACAGGACCGGCGGCCGGGGCTCGCGCGCGTCGCTCATGCCTTTCTCAACGAGTCGACCGGCGTGCGCCGTGAGGCCCACCACGCCGGATACCCGGCCGCGGCCAGGCACAGGAGAAGCGTGACGCCGACGACGAGGACCACGTCCCTCGCCTCGACGCGCACCGGCAGCGTGGAGAGGAAGTAGACGTCGCTCGGGATGTCGATGAAGCGGAAACGCGCCAGCGCCCAGCAGCCGGCCAGCCCCAGGGCCGTGCCGAGCACGGTGCCCATGGCGCCGATCCCGAGGCCGGCGACGAGGAACACGCGGACGATATCGCCCTGCGACGCGCCCATCGCCAGCAGCGCGCCGACGTCGTGACGCTTCTCCATCGCCAGCAGGATGAGCGTGCTCACGATGTTGAGCGCGGCGACGATCACGATGAGCGCGAGGATCAGGAACATCGTGGTCTTCTCGATCTTCATGAAGCGGAACAGATTCGCGTTCTGCTCGATCCAGTCGCTGCTGCGGTACGGGTAGCCGCCGACGTCCCGCACGACGGTGCGCGCCACGTCGGGCGCCGCGAACAGGTCGTGGAGCTTGAGCTGGATGCCGGTCAGGCCGCGCGTGTCGAACAGGTCCTGCGCCGCGGCGATCGAGACGTAGGCGAGCGACGAGTCGTACTCGAACAGCCCCGACTCGAAGATCCCGACGACGCGGAACGGGCGCAGCCGGGGCACGAGGCCCAGCGGCGAGTCGATGCCGCTCTGCAGCGTGGCGAGGACGACCTGGTCGCCCACGCCGGCGCGCAGGCGCGAGGCGACCTCGATCCCCAGCACGACGCCCGCGGCGCTGTCGGCGGTCGCCTCGGGGATGACGTCGAGGGGCGGGTGGATGTCGCGCGCCACCGTCGTGACCAGGCGCTCCTGCCGCAGGTCGACGCCCTTGACGATGATGCCGTCGGCCATGCCCTCGCGCGTGATCAAGGCCTTGGCGTAGACGAACGGCGCGACGCCGGCGACGTCCTTCCGGGCCCGCAGCTTCCGCATGGCCATGGTCGTGTCGGTGATGCCGGCGGCGTCGTAGGACAGCAGCAGCACGTGGGCGTTGGTGCCGGCGATCCGGTCGCGCACCTCGGTCTCGAAGCCGTTCATCACGGCGGGCACGATGACCAGCGCGGCGACCCCGATGGTCACGCCGAGGATCGAGATCCACGCCAGCAGGTTGATGAACCCGGACGTGCGCCGGGTGCGCAGGTAGCGGCCGGCGATGTGGAGGGTGACGTCCACTAACCAACTCGATCAGACATCGGAAATCGGGTGTGACCTGGATGGAGTGGGCGGGACCTCACCCGACTCGATCCCTTCAAGCCCGGCTTCGCCGGAAAGGGCGCGCCCCTCCTCGGGACGCAGCGCCGGAAAGAGCACGACGTCGCGAATGGAACGGCTGTCGGTCAGCAGCATGACCAGGCGATCGATGCCGATGCCGAGCCCGCCGGTCGGCGGCATGCCGTACTCGAGCGCGCGGATGAAGTCGCGGTCGAGCACCTGCGCCTCGTCGTCGCCGGCCTCCTTGCGGTCCATCTGCAGGCGGAACTGGCGCTCCTGCTCGGCTGGATCGTTCTGTTCGCTGAATGCGTTGCCGATCTCCATGCCGCAGACGAACGGCTCGAAGCGCTCGGTGACCGCGGGCGCGCCGCGCTTCACCTTGGCGAGCGGCGAGATCTCGCGGGGATGGTCGACCACGAATGTCGGCTGGATGAGCGCGGGCTGGACGAGCGCGCTGAACAACTCGTCGAGCATGCCCCCCGCCCCGCTGCCGGGGCGCGCCTCCAGGCCGTGCTTCGCGCACAGGCGGCGCATGCGGGCCTCGTCCATGTCCGCGACATTCTCGCCCACCGCCCTCGTCACCGACTCGAGGATCGAGACCTCGGGCCACGGCGGCGTGAAGTCGAGCTGCTTCCCCTGGTACTCGACGACCAGCCCGCCGGTGAGCGCCTCGGCGCAGCGCACGATCATCTCCTCGGTCAGGCGCATGATCTGCCGGTAGTCGGCGAACGCCTGGTAGACCTCGAGCATGGTGAACTCGGGGCTGTGCGACTTGTCGATGCCCTCGTTGCGGAAGTCGCGCGCGAACTCGTACACCCGGTCGAGCCCGCCCACGAGACAGCGTTTGAGGTAGAGCTCGTTCGAGATGCGCAGGTAGAGGTCCATGCCGAGTGCGTTGTGGTGCGTCGTGAACGGCCGGGCGAAGGCGCCGCCGTAGAGCGGCTGCAGCACCGGCGTCTCGACCTCGATGAAGCCGTGCTCGTCGAGGTAGCGGCGCACGCTCGAGATCACCTTCGCACGGGTGACGAACGTCGCGCGGCTCTCCTCGTTGGCGATCAGGTCGAGCTCGCGGCGGCGGAAGCGCGTCTCGACGTCGGTCAGGCCGTGGTGCTTGTCG
>JBKJNH010000010.1:0-12696 GCA_046596055.1 Candidatus Eiseniibacteriota bacterium | reverse complement strand
GCCCGACGACGCCGGCTTCCGGTGGGAGAGCGGCGTCGTCAATGGCAACCCGCTGTCGGCCCTGTGGGGCGGGGCGCCCAGCCGCCTGGTCACGCAGTACTACGAGTTCACGTCGTTCGATCCGCCGTTCTCGGCGCCGAGTGCCGTGCGCGACGGCATCCTCGACAAGACGCTGGTCTGGTTGTTCGGCCGCGCCCGCCCGGTCGTCGTTCTCACGTCGCCGAACGGCGGCGAGGTCCTGACGACCGACTCCGCGAACATCACGTGGAACGAGACGCTGGGCGGTGGCGTCAACGCCGCCGAGCGCACCATCGAGTACTCACGCGACGGCGGCGACTCGTGGACGCTGCTGACCAACGCCGCGGGCCCCAGCCCCTACGTCTGGGACCTGACGACGGTGCCCAACTCGAACCGCTGCCGGGTGCGCGTCCGCGTGCTTGATGACGGGACGCCCGCGCCGCTGGCGCAGGCCGACGTCAGCGTGGCAAACTTCACGGTCGCCCGCACCGGCGGCGACGTCCAGGGACCGATCGTGGTCGCGGGCTCGATCAACGCGGCGCCGAATCCGATCGTGCGCCCGAACCCCGCGACACTGTCGGCTTCGATCACGGACGCGGCGACCGGCGGCAGCAATGTCGCCGCCGCCGAGTGGTCCGCGGGTCCTGCGGCGGCCGCCGCGGGCACGGGCACCGCGCTGCCGCTGTCGGGCTCGGGCGTGACGCGTCCGGCAAGCGGCGCCATCGACACGGCGCCGATCGGCACCGGCTCGCGCTCGCTGTGGGTGCGCGGCCAGGATGCGGCCGGCAACTGGGGTCCGGCGGCGGAGTTCGTCGTGCAGGTCAACGGCCCCGAGCTGGTGGGCGTCGGCGACATCCCGACCGTGGCCTTCCTGCGCCAGAACGCGCCGAACCCGTTCGTGGGCCGGACCGCGATCCGCTTTGGCCTGCCGCGCGCCGGCCGCGCCGAGATCGGCGTGTTCGACGTGCAGGGACGCCGCGTGCAGACGCTCGTCTCGGGAACGGTCGAGGCGGGTGAGCACGTTACGACGTGGGATGGACGCGACGCACGAGGCCGGAAGGCGGCGGCGGGCGTGTACTTCTACGTCCTCTCCACCGACGGCCAGCGCTTCGAGAAGCGAATGCTCGTGATGCCCTGAGTCCTCCTGCCATCGGCAGGAGGAAGGGTGTGGAAGCAACGCGACCCCCCGGAGCTCGAACTCCGGGGGGTCGTTTCATGCGCCTGCAGCCGGCTGCGCTTTCCTAATACACTCTGTCCTCGTCCGCCCCCGGGCCTTCGGGCTCGGCGCCCTTCCCGAACGCATAGCCCAGCCCGAAGTTGATCTTGAACTGGCGCATGTCCGGCACGAGGTGCCAGTTGAGCTCGAGCGAGTTGCGGATCGGTCCCAGCGCGGGAAGATCGACGCCGACCAGGAAGTTCGGCGCAAGGTCCTGGCCGCTCTCCTCCTGCGTCACGGGAGCGGAGCCGGGCAGTGCGATGGCCACGCGGGACGCGGTGAGGTTGATC
This sequence comes from Candidatus Eiseniibacteriota bacterium, assembly GCA_046596055.1. Lineage (GTDB taxonomy): Bacteria > Eisenbacteria > RBG-16-71-46 > RBG-16-71-46 > DASYSL01 > JANPEF01. The sequence goes on along the minus strand of JBKJNH010000010.1, from coordinate 11,172 downwards.
GCCAGGCCCGCGCCGGCATACGGACGCCATCCCCCGTTGTGCCCGAGGCGATAGCGGAACTCGCCGCCCACGCGCCAGTCCTTCTGCATGGCCTCGGTCAGACCCAGTTCGGGGAGCTTGTCGCTGTCGCGCCAGTACTCGATGGCCGGGACGATGACGAATTGGTCGTTGAGGTCGCCCCCGGCCAGGTGAAAGCGCAGGCCGGTGCCGGCGGTGAAGCTCTGGCCCGACAACTTGACGGACTGGGTGACGAACTCGATCTTCTCGAGGCCGACGCCGGCGATGGCATCGGGAGCGAGCGGCAGGGCGAACGCGAACGCGGTGAGCGCGGTCGCGACGAGGAACGGGGACGCGACATCATGTCGTGCCATGGGACCTTCCTTTCGCGATGAAGGCGGACGAACGCCGCGCCAGCATACCGACCACCGCGCCCGGGCGGCAATGAAAAGCCCCCGGCTCCATGCGAAGCCGGGGGTTCGATCCTGACGACTGCGACGACTACCGGCCCGGAGGCTGCGCGAATCCGTACAGCCCGTTCTCGCGCTCCCAGGTGCGATCGCGCGGGGCACGCCACGGCAGGATGCCGAGAGCGATGAGCGCCGGCTTGTACTCGTAGCGCAGGATCACCTGGGCCGCGGCGTAACGCTGCGGCTCGAACTCGACGGTGTGCACGCGGTCGCGCTGGTTCGGTCCCCAGCCGGTACCGGGGTTGGACTCCGCCACCGGCTCCCGCACAGGCGCCGGGCCGTCGTAGCCCTGGGCGCCCACGCCGTTGTCGGATCGGCGACCCGACTGCGGCGACGCGGCGGCCGGGGGCGCGGACTTCTCCATCTCCTTCGCCTCGCCGGCGTGCCACTCGTCCCGGTCGTCGATCCGTTCGTCTCTGCCCGACTCGCGCCAGCGCGGCGTCACGCCGTACAGCGCGCGCTGTTCGTCGAACGCGGTGACGCGGATCCAGCCCAGGTCGCCGTTGGCCTGGCCGGTGCGCTCGGCGTAGCTGCGGCGCTCGTCGACGAAGACGAAGCGGCTGACGTTGTGCAGGTCCTTGCGCCAACCCTTGATCGTCGCGTCGTCGTGCGGGTCGAGCACGTACATCGGCTCGCCCGAGCCACCGGCGCTGCGCAGGCCGTTGATCGCGTTCAGGCCGTCGACCGCGAGCACGAAGCCCACGCGCCGGCCGGTGCGATTGGTGACCCTGATCTCGTACTTCGCTCCCTGGCGCGCTTCCAGGTACCAGCGGTCGGTGCGGTTCGAGGCCATGAACAGCGGCGTGTTCCGGCCCGCGACCACCACCTCGACTTCGATCGGACCGCGGGCCGCCTCGTACGAGCGGTCCACGACGGGGGTGCGCGCCTGCGCCGGAGCGGCGACGAGTGTGACGGCGAGCAGCGCGGCTGCAGTGTGTCGAACGGTTGCAACGCTCATGGCGTTCTCCTGTGGCGAAAGGGGCTCTTTCGAGACCCGTGACGTGACCCGTGGCTCTCGTCTGCAAGGACGACGCCGGGAGCGGGTTCGTTTACGCCGAGAACACGAAATCGGAGGTCAAACTTTCGCCTTGTGACCGCACGATTGTGTGCGCGCCTGAGTTCCGGGGTCTCCGGCCAGAAGCGGTTCGTAACTCGTTGTCCTGTAATGGGAGAAATCGTGATTTCTGGGCGCACACAATCATGCGGCCACAACCAACGAGTTGCCCTGGGGCAGGTGAGTCGGGCCGTCCGGGAGGATCCGAAAGTGCGAATCCACATGCGCCAGCGCATGTTCCCGCGACTCGGCGTCGCTCTGCCTCCACCCTGAACCCGAGAGGCCCGGCCCGCATCTCGCGGAACCGGGCCTCCCGGATTCGGCCATCTCGATCGCCGCCCGATCAGACGCGGGAAGTGAGGACTACTCCCGCACCCACCCCGCCCGGCGGGCCCACGACCACGCCGATGGGAGCGCCAGGGCGGCCAGGACCTGCTTGACCACGTCGCCCGGGATGAAGGGCAGGAGCCCCGTCGCCAGGACGTTGTCCCAGCCGACAAACTGGGCGAGCCACGGCAGGCCGCAGGCGAAAATCATCGTGCTGCCCAGCGCCATCGCCGCCCACGTGGTGAGGAAGCGCCGATCCCAGCCCCGCTCGGCCAGGAAGCCGGTCAAGGCCGCGGCCGGAACGAAGCCGAGCAGGTAGCCGCCGCTGGGCCCGAGGATCTTCGCCACACCCGCCGCACCGCCGGCGAACACCGGCAGGCCGAGCGCCCCTTCGCCGAGATAGGTCAGCATCGCGGCAGCGCCCCGGCGTGCGCCGAGCAATGCGCCGACGAGCAGCACCGCGAACGGCTGCCCCGTCATCGGCACCGGCGTGAACGGCAGCTTCACCTCGACCTGGGCGCCGAGTGCGACGACCAGCGAGCCGGCGACGATCATGGCCAGGTCGTACAGCGCGGCGAGGCGATGTTCGGCGGGGCGGGCGAGATCGGCATACGGGGCGACGAGGTTCATCGGCGTGCTCCCTGGCGGAAACGGTGGAGGTGCGGCCCGGCGTGGGCCGGAGTGAACACCCTGGGGCCCGGGATCGTCAAGCCCGGCCGGAGCCTGGCCGGATCTAAGGCGCCGGCGCCGGCGTCACGCCCAGGCGGCCCATGAAGAAGCTCATGACGTCGACGGCGGCGTCGATGCGCTTGCGCGTGGGCTTGCCCTGGCCATGCCCGGCCTTGCCCTCGATCCGCAGCAGCATCGGGCCGTCGCCGGTATCCCTGGCCTGCATCAGCGCGGCCATCTTCCGGGCATGCAGCGGATCGACGCGCGAGTCGAAGGCGCCGGCGGTGAACAGCGTCGGCGGATAGCTCACCCCTTCCTTCACGTTGTGATACGGCGAGTACGCAAGCAGTGTCTTGAACTGGGCGGGATCCTCGGCCGAGCCGTACTCGGGCACCCAGTAGCGCGCCACCGAGAAGTTCTGGTAGCGCAGCATGTCGAGCAGCGGGACCTCGCACACCGCTGCCCCCCACAGGTCGGGCCGCTGGGTGATCGCCGCGCCGACGAGCAGTCCCCCGTTCGATCCGCCCCACACCGCCATGCGCGGGGTCTTCGTCACGCCGGCGGCGATCAGTCGCTCGGCGCAGGCGTACAGGTCGTCGTACACGTTCTGCTTCTTCTCGAGCCGGCCGGCGTCGTGCCAGGCGCGGCCGAACTCGCCGCCGCCGCGCAGCGTCGCGCCCACGAACACGCCGCCTTCGTCGAGCCACGGGAAGATCGCGGAGCGGTACTCGGGCGTGCCGCTCACGCCGAAGCCACCGTAGCCATAGACGATCGTCGGTCGATTGCCGTCGAGCGCGACCGCGCGCTTCTTCACGACGAACATCGGGATGCGCGTCCCGTCCTTCGACGTGGCCCACTCCTGCGTGGTCTCGTAGTCCGCGGGATCGAATGGCAGCGCGCGCTGCTCCAGCGCGGCGCAGTCGCCCGCGCGCACGTCGCAGCGCTGCACCATCGACGGGTAGCTGAACGACGAGAAGCGGAAGTAGAGCTCTGGATGATCCGGCCGGCCGTCGAGGCCGTCGACGGTGCCGAGCGTGGGCAGATCAATCTGGCGCTGAAACGCGCCATCGAGGCCGTGGATGCGCACGTGCGAGACAACGTCCTTCCGCACGTTGACCACGAGCCGCCCGGCGACGAGCGCGAAGGACTCGAGCACGCCGTCGCTTTCGGGCACGAGATCGGTCCAGGCGTTGGGCGTGGCGGGATCCGCCGTGACGATCCGGTAGCGCGGCGCGCCGACGTTGGTCAGCAGGTAGAAGCGCCCGTCGAGCGCATCGGCGTGCGTGAGGCCGTCGCGCCCGACCGCGATCGGCGTCCACGGGGCGTCCAGCGCGGCGTCGGCGGGCCGCGCGTAGAGGTCGTTCTTCGCCCAGTCCGTCGACAGGTGGAGGAAGGTCCAGCGATGGTCGCTCGACCCCGACAGGATCCTGAACTCCTGGATGGGCGCGCCGGGCAGCCCGCCGAAGACCAGGACGTCCTTCGCCGGATCATCTCCCAGGCGATGATGGAACACGCGCTTGTGGAAGACCTCCTCACCGGCGGGCACCTCACCCTTCGCGGGATGCCGCGTGTAGAGGAAGCCCTTGCCGTCGGGATCCCACACGACGGTCCCGTACTGCGTATGAGCGATCACGTCGGGCCGGTCCTTCCCGGTCGCCACGTCGAGCACGTGGAGCACGCTCTGCTCGCTCCCACCATCGGACTTCCCGTAGGCGATGAGTGCCCCGTCGTGGCTCGGATACCACCAGTCGAGCGCGACCGTGCCGTCGGCCGAGAAATTATTCGGATCGATCACCGTCGTCGAGCGCCCGTCGGGCGTACCGGTGAGCAGATCGATGGTGGGCTGGTTCCGAAGGCCGTCCTTGCGTTCGACGAAGAGCCGGGCGCCGAACTGTCGGGCCTTCAGCATCGTGTTCACGGCGAACAGCCGCTCGTACGACGCCGTCAGCGCGGCGCGTCCCGGGAACGCATCGAGGACCGAGCGGGTGAACGCGTTCTGCTCGGCGGTCCACGCCTCGACCTCGGGGGCATCCCCGCTCTCGAGCCAGCGGTACGGGTCGACCAGCGTGGCGCCGTGCAGCGTATCGGTGACAGCGCGCTCGGGAGTCGGGGGATACGCAGGACGGGCTTCGATCACGGATCCTCCGGGCGCGGAGATGCAGGCGAAGGCGAGAAATGCGAGTGTGGCGAAGACGGTGGGAGCGACCCGCCGACGGAACTTCATTGCGCGACCTTGCGGGTGCCCTCCGCTGTCCCGGCTTGGGCGGGCAGGCTGCGCAACGCCGCCTCGAGCCGCGGCAGCAGGGCCTCGATGTCGGCGACCGAGACGGCGCCGATCGACAGGCGGAACCATCCCGAGGCGTCGTCGGCGCCGAACGCCGAGAACGGAACGACGGCCATGCCCGACTCCGCGAGCAGCCATCGTCGGATGTCCTCGCCCCCGACGAACGCACGCCCGTCCGCCTTGGTGGCACCGACCAGGTCGAACTCGGCGGTGAGATAGATCGCCGCCCGCGGCGGAATCACGCGCACCGGCAGCCCGACCGCTGCGAGTGCGGCGAGCCCGCGGTAGAGCGCGTTCAGCCGCTCCTCGACCGCGGGCTTCATCGTTGCGTGATAACTGTCGATCGCGGCGGCGTCGCCGAGCAACTGCGCGACGGCGACCTGCTCGGGGCGCGGCGCCCACGCGCCGACGTGGCCAAGGAGCCCGCTCATGCGCTCGATCACGTCGGGCGGCCCGGCGGACCAGCCCACGCGCACGCCGGTCGCGGCAAACGCCTTCGACACGCCGTCGACGAAGATCGTGTAGCGCGCCATCGCGGGGCGGAGGCTCGGCGGCGTGACGTGTTGCGCGGCGCCGAACGTGAGCATCCAGTAGATCTGATCGTAGAGGAGATACAGTGGGCGCTCGCCCGGACCGCGCCGCGCGTTCTCCTCGAGGATCGCGTCGCAGATGCCCGCCAGTTGCTCGGGATCGAACAGCGTGCCGGCCGGGTTGAGCGGCGAGCACAACGCGACCAGGCGCGCGCCGGGCAGGTGCGGCAGCAGCATGTCGCGGGTGGGCAGGAATGCGGTGTCGGCCCCGCACACGACGGGCACGGCGACCGCGCCGGTCATGTGCACGTAGTGGTTGTTGTTCCACGACGGCACCGGGAACACGACCCGGTCGCCGGGATCGAGGAGCGCGCGGTACGCGCCATAGATGAGGGGCCGCCCGCCCCCGGCCACGAGGATGCTCGATGCCGGATAGGCAAGTCCAAGCCGCGTCGCGTAGAAGCGCGCCACCGCCTCGCGCAGGGCGGGCACCCCGTCCGAGGGCGGGTAGTTCGTTTCGCCCGCCGCGTACGCGCGAACGATGCCGTCCTCGAGCGCGGCGGGGATGCGGAACTGGGCCGGGGCGAAGTCGCCGACCGTGAGGTTGCACACCGAGTCGCCGGCGGCGACGGCCGCGCGGATGTCGGCGGCGATCTTGAGGATCTCCGAGCCGACGAGGCCGTCGGCCATCGTCGCGACACGCCCCGCGGTGCGGGGGCCGAAGTGCGACGTGGGATCGAGGGGAGCGGTCATCACGACCTCCGGGGGGTCAGGTCCGAGTACGAATGGGCCAGCAGGTCCTCGTCGGCGATCGAAAGGCGCGCGCGCCACTCCTCGCACTGCGCCCGCAACGCGGCCTCGCCGCGCGTACCGTCGAGGTCGATCGCCTCGATCTCGACGAACGTGCCCAATCCGGGCACCTCGTCGAGGTGGAACTTCACGTTGCCGACGAAACGGATCTCGCGCGCCTTCTCGACGACGGTCGCGACGCCGAGACCCGCGGTCAGCGCGGCCTCGATCGCGTCGAGCTCGGGAACCGCAAGCGCCTCGAGGCGCGCCAGCGTCACCTCGGAGCGCTTGACGGCCGCCGCATCCGCGCGGTGATAGTGCACGAGCGAGCGTTCGATCGTGCCGCGCCGCAGCTTGAGCCGTCCGGCAGGGACCGGGAAGTAGACGTCGCGCTGGCGGTCGAGCCCGCGGAACTCGGCGCCGGCCTCGTCGAGAGTGCGACGCACGCGCGCGGGATCGGCGCAGCGGGCCTTCAACTCGACGTTCAGGTGTCCCGCCATGCCGACTCCGTCCTTGCCGAGGCTAATGCGCGGCCTGCCGCCGCTTGAGCTCGAAGAACTCCGTGAGGATGCCGCCCGCCTCGTCGGCGAGCACACCCGAGGTGACGGCGGGCTGGTGATTGAGGCGCGGCTCGTCGAGCACCGACAGCACCGAGCCGCACGCGCCGGCCTTGGCATCGATCGCGCCGAAGACGACGCGCCCCACCCGGGCGAGCACGATCGCGCCGGCGCACATGGCGCAGGGCTCGAGCGTGACGTAGAGCGTGCACTCGGACAGGCGCCACGAGCCGAGCGTCGTCGAGGCGGCGCCGATGGCGACGATCTCGGCGTGCGCGGTGGCGTCGTGCAGGCGCTCGACCTGGTTGTGGCCGCGGCCGACGATGACGCCGTCATGAACGATCACGCAGCCGACGGGGACCTCGCCCTCGTCGAGCGCGCGCGCGGCCTCGGCCAGCGCTCCGCGCATCGCGTCCTCGTCGTCGCGGAGAAAGAACGGCACCGGGCCCGGCCTACTTGCCGGCCGGGGCGGGCGCGGCGGGCGCGGCGGGCTTCGGCATGGTGCCCGTGGCGCGCAGCATGAGCTTGTCGAGCACTTCTTCATACAGCGGCGGCTCGAGCGCGGCCTGCGGCTTGGCGTTCTGGCCCGGATCGCGGATGTCCTGGTCGCCGCGCTGGGGCTCGTTGTACGGGCCGTCCAGCTTCTCCTGGAAGCTCCCCCGCCACAGCACCACGCCGTCGACCAGCGAGAACAGCGCGCCGTCGAATGCCACCTGCGTGAACGAGGCGCCGCGCGTGTACGGGTCGACGACGTAGCGCTTCCATTGCGTCAGGTTGGTGCACAGGATCGCGTCGGTGCGCAGCGCGCCGTGCAGCGCCGCGGCCGAGATGCTGTCGAGCGGCGTCTCCTCGTGGAACGCCTTCGTCGCCGCCTCCAGCGCGGGCGTGGCAGCGCCGCGATCGGCGGTGGAGCGCACGCTGCCGGCGGGCAGCAGCTTGTAGCCGCGATCGGCGAGCGCGTTCTCGATCGCCGAGCGCGTCAGATTGCGCGCCTGCTCGTCGCCGTCGAGCGACTCGAGCGGCATCATCGCGATGCTGCGGATGCTGCGGGTGGCCCAGTCCTCGGCCACCACCGCCTGGTTCTTCTTTGGCTTGGTCTTCTTCGCGGGCTTCACTTCGTCCGCGGCGAGCGCCACGGTCGAGGCGACGGGGAGCGACGACGCCACGCAGGCGAGCGCCAGTGCGAGCGCGAGACGGCGGGCGGCGCGGAGACTCATCCCTCGTACTCCTCGAGCACGGGACGCACGACCTCGGCCTCGAGCTCCTCCATGAAGCCGTCGGGGCCGTCGAGCACGACCTCGGGCTCCTCGTTGTCGTCGAGCGTGATGCGGTACTCGAGCATCATGTCGCGACCGTTGTAGCGCATACGGATGTCCCACGTCCGTTCCTCGGCGGGCTCGATCTCGGGATACTCCTCGACGATGCGCGACAGCGTCGAGCGCTCGTAGTTGAGGCCGAGATATTCACCGATGCGGCGATTCATCTGCTCGAGGTGGATCGGATCGATGCGGAACGAGACTTCGGCCATGGTCAGACCTCGAAGCGCAAGAGAGAGCGCCGGCGGCGACACCGGGGATCGGTGATCGGGTCGGCGAAGGCGTCATTGTCTGGTAGCGGGCCGCGGGCGTCCACGGAATCCTGCAACAGGCGACCGGGGTCAGGTGCGCGCGTGCAGCCCCGCCATCCGTTCGAAATAGCGCACAAACGTCAGCATCCCGCCGCGGGCCTGTCCCCACGCATAGGATTCGTTCGGGCCATGATAGCCGTCCTCGGGCAACGACATCCCGAGCAGCGTGATCGGCACGTTCCACGCCTCGGCCATCGACAGCACCGCACCGATCGATCCGCCCTCGCGGACAAAGGCCGGGCGGGCGCCGAAGCCGAACTCGAGCGCATCGGATGCGGCCTCGGCAAACGGGCCGCTGCGCGCGCCCGAGTACGGGCGCAGACCCTTCTCGAACGTGACCTCGACATCGGGATTGATCTTCTTCACGTGCGCCGCGAGAAGCGCCATGCACTGCTCGGGATCCTGCGGCGGGACCAGCCGCATCGAGACCTTCGCCTCGGCGAACGGCGGCACGATCGTCTTGATCCCCTCGTCCTGGTAGCCGCCGGCGATACCGTGCACCTCGAACGTGGGCCGGCCCCAGATGCGTTGCGTCACCTCGGCCGGGTCCTCGCTGCGCAGCTTCTCGAGCTGGTGCGCCGCCTTGTAGCTCTCGACCGAGAAGCCGCTGTCGACGAAGTCGCGCGCCTCCTCGGCACTGATGGGCGACCACGTGCGGTCGAAGCCCTCGATCAGGATCTCGCCCGTGCGTGCGTTCACGCACTTCGCGACGACGTCGGCGAGCTCGGCGACGGGATTGCGCGCGGCGCCGCCCGCGAGGCCCGAGTGCGCGTCCTTCTTCGCGGTGCGCAGCTTCAGGAGCCCACCGGCGAGGCCACGCAGCCCGTAGGGCACGGCGGGCTTGCCGGCCGCCAGCCAGATCGTGTCCGAGACGACGACCGAATCCGGCTCGAGTGCGGCGCCATGCGTGGCTAGGAAGCCCTCGAACGACGGCGAGCCGATCTCCTCCTCGAGTTCCCACACGAAGCGCACCGCGAGCGGAATCCCCTCTTCGCGCGCGAGCGTCGCGGCGAGCAGCGCGGTGACGCCGGGCCCCTTGTCGTCGGTCGAGCCGCGGCCGTAGTAGCGATCAGCCTCCTCGGCGAAGACGAACGGCGCGCGCGTCCAGCCGTCCTTGCCCTCGGCGGCGGGCTGCACGTCGATGTGGTTGTAGACGACGACGGTCGGGTGCTTCGCCGGATCGCCGAGCGTGCCGACGACGACCGGGTTGCCCATCGTCGCGACGACCTCCGCGCTGCCGCCGGCCGCTCGCAACAGGTCCGCGGCGACGGTGGCACAGCGCTCGATGTCGGGCTTGTGGACGCCCTGTGCCGAGACGGACGGGACTTCGACGAGCGTCTTGAGGATGCGGGCGAACTCGGGGCGGAGCGCGTCGACGCGGGCCGCCAGGCGGGTGCGATCGAGGGACGTGGTGGTGGTCATGGAGGTGAAATTCGCACGAAGCGGCAAGGGTTGCAACCTACCGGCGGAGGAACGCCACCACCCCGCTGGCCACCAGGATGCCCAGTGCGGCGAGCGCGAACAAGCCCCAGAACGTGCGCGCCGTGGCGCCCTCGGGCACGGGCCGCAGGTTCGAATGAAACGGCAGGAACGCGCCCAGAAGCAATCCCGCCACCGCGCCGCCGATGTGCGCCGCGTTGTCCGTCCCGGGCTTGGCGAAGCCGCCGGCGAGGCTCGACAGGAGCAGCGGCATCGTCGCGCCGATCAACGCGCGCGCGCGCCACGGCGTGAGCAGCCCGCGCAGGCGAAACGCCGCCGCGACAACCGCGGCACCGACGCCGTAGATCGCGCCCGAGGCGCCGATCGAGCCAAGCACATGCCGTTCACCACCCGCGGCGGCTGCCGCCGCGAGCGCCCAGCCCTGGTTCTCGAACGTGGCGAGCGACGCCACCGCGCCCGAGAGCACGAAGAGCAGGAGAAATCGCGAGTGGCCGTACGCCCGCTCGACGACGCCGCCGACGAGCACGAGCGCGATCAGGTTGGAGCCAAGGTGGAGCAGGTTGGCGTGCAGGAACAGCGGCGCGAGCAGGCGCCACCACTCCCCCGCGAGGAATGGCACGCGCGAGGCCGCGCCCGCCGCGACGAACGGCCCGGTGAGACCACCGCCGGCCAGCGCACGATCGAGCCCGACGCTCGCCGTCACCAACTGAAGGGCGAAGCCGACGAGGATGGCCAGCACGAGCGCATAGGTGAAACCGGGATGGACGTCGCCGACGCGGTCCCACAGCGAGGGAGCCGGGGGCTCCGCTGCCTCGAAGTCGGGCTCGAACGCCTCTTCGATCGGGATGATCTTGCGCGGCGGGACTTCCTCGGTCATGGCGCCCACGGGTGGATCGTGCGGGAGTGGACGGGGTGAGTGACGGAGGGTGGTGCGCCCAGGAGGAGTTGAACCCCCAACCTTCTGATCCGTAGTCAGATGCTCTATCCAATTGAGCTATGGGCGCACGTCCATGTCGGCGTCCTTCGCAGGGGATTCGCCGCCGGCAGGCCGGGGAGGCGGGACCGCGAAGAAATAGCCTCTCCGGAAGCCTGCGGGAGAGGCCAAACCTGAGGAAGTTATAGGTCGCGCTCCGGGGCCGTGTCAAGGTGGCTCTGGATGTGATCACCCTAGCCTATCGAATCCATCGACACAATCGTCTGGGAATTCCAACCGGGCTGGGGCACTGTCCGTCCCGGACCACCCCAGTGACGCATGGACGGCTCAACCCGGATCGGAGACACGCATGGGCGCATCGATGGACGGCAGCGCGGGCAAGTGCCCGGTGATTCACACGGTGGTCGGCGCCCGGTCCAACCGGGACTGGTGGCCGAACCAGTTGAACATCAAGATGCTCCACCAGAACTCGCCGTCGGCCGATCCGATGGGCC
>JBKJNH010000240.1:0-40281 GCA_046596055.1 Candidatus Eiseniibacteriota bacterium | reverse complement strand
GACGATGTTGCCGGCGACACGGATGACAAACAGGTCCCCGAGGCCCTGGTCGAACACCAGCTCGGCGGGGACTCGCGAGTCCGAACAACCCAGGATGATCGCGAACGGCTCCTGCCCGTCGGTCAGCTCCAGACGACGGGCCCGATCCTCGAGACCGTCACGACCGTGGACGCCCGAGGCGAAGCGCCGATTGCCGTCGATCAGCCGATCGAGGGCGTCGAGCGCGGGGATCACTTCGACTCCTGCGGTGCGTGCGCCAACCGGGCTCCCTTCGCAGCGATCTCGTGCGGCCCGTGTGTCCGTGGGAATCCGATGCCCGGGTCGCAGCCGCCCGGGAGTCTAGCCCCATTGCCGCCCACGGGATAGGAGCATTCGACGGCGCCCGACTCTCTAGCTTCCCGCCAGCATGCGCGCCAGCCGTGCGGGCTCCTCCTCGACGAACCATGGATCCTTCACGAGCTCGGCGTGGGCCTGCGCGTACCACGGGCGCGCCTCCTCCGCACGGCCGAGGGCGACGAGGCACCCGGCGATCTCCTCGAACACGAATCCGTCGGCCGGCGCGCCGGCCTCGACGATCGCGGCGTGGAGCACTTGCTGCGCAGCAAGTGCCTCGTCGACACGGCCGAGTGAGCGCAAGGTTCGAGCCACGCACCAGCGCGCGACTCGGATCGACCCGGCATTCCCCATATCCTCGTGCGCGGCCAGCGCACGTTCGAACAGCACGAGCGCCTCGTCGAAGCGGCCCTCGCCGTGGCGGGTCCATCCCATGTTGTTGAGCAACGACCCCCGCCAGCGCCGCGCCAGCGGATTGGACGATCCCTCGGCCAGCGCGAGCGCGCGCTCGTTCCATGTCGCCTGGAGCGCGGGATCGGTCTCGACGATTGCGAGCATGTGCGCGGCATCGACGGAGAGCGCGTCCTCCCCCGCCTCATCCGCGCGGGCGAACGCCACGGCGAAGTACGGTTGTGCCTTCTCCGGATCGCCGGCAGAACGGAAGACGCGCCCGCGCTCGAGCGCCAGGCGCACCGCGACCCGCGCGCCGCGCGCGGCCGGTTGCGCCTCGACCCCATCGAGCGTCGCGTGCGCGTCGTCGAAGCGACGTTGCAGGCCCTGAGCCCGCGCGATCTGCGTTTGCACGATCGCAGCGGCCTCGGGTTCGGCCTCGACCCTTGCGGCGAGTGCGACAAAGCGCCGTTCGGACTCGGCGGCGTCGCCGAAATCCCACAGGGCGAGAAGCTCGGAAGCGAGATCGTCGGGTTGCATGACGCTCCTACGCGCGTCCCGGGCGGCTCACGCGACGCTCCCGCCGTCCCACTCGTGCCGGGGATCGGGCACGAACGTGAGGCCGTGCGCGCTGCCCACCATGAACTGCGAAATCACGAGCCATCCGCCGGGGACCTTCGCCCGCTCGACCATTTCGGTTCGGGAAGGGCACAGACTTGCAGCTTCGGCCGCCACCTGCAAGCCCGCCCGCCCCGTGCGATCAGGGCTCGTTGCTCTCGTCCGAGGAGACGTTGGGCAGCACCCGCTGGTACCACGCCACGTCGTGCCAGCGGTCGAACTTCCGCCCCACGGCCTTGAACACGCCGATGTAATCGAAGCCGGCCCGCCGGTGGAGCGCGACGCTCGCCTCGTTGGGCAACGCGATTCCCGCGTACGCGTTGCGATACCCGCGTAGCGCCAGGTCGTCGAGCAGCTGCGTGTAGAGCATCCGTCCCACCCCGCGGCGCAGGTGCCCGGGGTGCACGTATGCGGAGACCTCGACCGACCAGCGGTAGGCGGCGCGTTCGCGGTGGGACGAACCGTAGGCGTACCCGATGCAACGCTCGTCCTGTTCGGCGACCAGCCACTGCCAGTCGGCGATGGATTTCGCAATGCGCTCGGCGAACTCGGCCACGCTGGGCGGCTCGAATTCAAACGAGACTGCAGTCGACTCGACGAACGGACGATAGATATCGAGCAACTCGGTGGCGTCGGATTCGCTTGCGGGGCGGATGTAGATCGGCTGGTCCATGCAGGCCCTCGGGGTTCCGCGCGGGTGTGCGAGCGACGCGCGCGGTTCGGGCGGACCGAGGGTGCGCGATCGTGCACTGGGCTGCCGGGGCGGTGAAAGTTTCTCAGCTTTGCGCAATCCGCGCAAGGGTGTGACGGCTGCTAGACTCCGGCGCATGGGGGATCGACGATGACCACGCCTGCCGCGCCGCTGCCGGTCTACTTCGCCTACGGCTCGAACCTGGACCCGGAGACGATGCGCGCGCGCTGCCCTTTTCATCGCTTCCTGTGCCGCGCGATCCTGCACGATCACGTTCTCGTGTTCCGCGGCCGCGACAAGGCGTGGGGCGGAGCGGTCGCGACGGTCGAGCACGCACCGGGCTCGATGGTGCACGGCGTCGTCTACGAGCTCACGCCCGACGACTTCGCCTCGCTCGACCACGTGCAGACCTACCTGGGCCCGCAGCACGCCGCGAACCTGTACGACCGCGTGCGGCGCACCGTCGTGCTCGAGATGAACGAGCCCCTCGAGGTCGAGACCTACATCATGCGCCCGCGCCCCGCGGGGCTGCCCTCGCGCCGCTACCGCTGGACGCTGCTGACGGGCATGCGTCGCCACAGCCTGCCCGCCCCGGTGATCGCCGCCCTCGAGGCGACGCCGGTGTGTGACTAGCGCCTATCCCGTGTCGCCGCGTGTGACGGCGGTCAGGTTCATCGTCAGACGCGCTCCCGGAATCGGCAACGCCGCCACGCCGATCGCCGTCCGCGCCGGACGGTGCTCCCCCATCGCCGCGGCATAGGCGCCGTTCATCTCCGCAAAGTCCCCCACGTCGATGAGAAACACGTTCACGTGCAGGACGTGCGCCAGGTCCGATCCGACGGATTCGAGCATCGTGCGGAAGGACTCGACGATGCGCGTTGTCTGCGCTCCGACGTCGGGCCCGACGAGCGCGCCGGTCGCGGGATCGATGCCCGCCGTCCCGCCGATGGTGATGAACGATCCGGCGCGCGCGACGTGGTGATAGGGACCGATCGGCGTCATCGTCCCGGGCGGAGTCGTGGTGACCACGGGGCCGTGCATGGCAGGTCCTCTTGCGTGGGTGGGGTCGGCGAGTGCACTCTGTGCCGATGGAATCGGCCCTCTACTTCGCCTACGGCTCGAACCTCGAGCCCGTGCAGATGTCGAAGCGTTGCCCCGGCCATCGTGTGATCGGCCGCGCGACGCTGCCCGGCTACACGCTTGCGTTTCGCGGCTACGGCCGCGACTGGGCCGGCGCGGTCGCGACGATCGAGCCGCGTTACGGGGCGATCGTCCACGGCGTCGTCTTCGCGATCACCAGGGAGCACTACGCGTCGCTCGACTCGTACGAAGGATACGACGGCCCGGGCAAGGCGTCGAACCTGTACGACCGGATCGCCCTGTTCGTCGACATGGAGAAGGGCGGGACGCAGGACGTCGAGACCTACGCGATGCGCCCCGAGGCCGAGCCCGCCGGCCTGCCGTCCCGACGCTATCGGGATGCGATCCTCACCGGGATGAGACACCACGGAGTGGCGGCGGCGGCGATTGCCGCCGTGGAGGCGGTGGCGACGGCGGATTGAGAACTCACTGTCCCCGGGGACAGTGGATTCGCACGATCGCGTGCGACTCGGGTCTGCGCGAATCGCGGGTGCCAACTTGCGCCGGCGCAAGCTCACCGAGTCCGTTCGCCCGGTCCCGATGCACGATGGAGCAAAATGGAACAAAACAACATGCCCCGGCGCATGTTGTTTTGCATGTCCGCCATCCACATCCGCGGCATCGACGCGAGTCCCGGAATTACCGTAACGACTCGTTGGCTGGCGGGCACGTCTAGAAGTAGAGGGTCACGCGCTCAACTTTCTGATCCGCCGGAGGCGCCTCCAGGAACGGGAAGTCGGTCCACATTCCGTCACGCGGTGATTTTCGGCGAAGCAGCAGTCGGTCCTCCGCCTTCAGCCCCATCAGATCGATCCGCAGTGTTCCCATCGAGTCCGCGATCCCGCTCCGGAGCGGGGTCCCGACATCCCAGAAATCATCGAGGCGGCGCGTCACCGGAAAAACCGTGAGCGTGTCTCCGGGGATCGCGCGGCCCGACTCGCGCGAGACGACCTCGACCCTCGAAGTCACCACCACCTCGACCGACTCGCTCGTTCGACCGACCACGTCGAAACGCCAGGTTCCCGCGGTGCCGATCGGCACGCGCGTGGTCAACGGGACACCCCAGATGCCGGTGTTGCAGGTGCCGGTCTTGAAGGGTCGGCTGGCGAGGAGCTGCACCCGGCCATAGCCCGACTCGAGTCCCGTGAGCACGGCGAGCTCGGCCGGCTGGCAGCCTCCGATGGAGATGCACGCGACGATCTCCACGGTATCGCCCACCTCCGCAGAGTCGGGCGCGATCACTTCCATGAGATCGGGGGGATAGAAGACACGCAGGTCCCCGGGCCCGGTGGAGGAGTCATCCTCGGAGCAACCAGAGAGCATCGTCGCGAGAGCGACGGTGAGCAGGAACAGGAACGGCGATGCGAGGGCGCGAAGTTTCAGAAAGGGCAAAGCGTTCATCCAGCCATCCTCCCCCCGGCCCGACGATCATTGCGCCGGGAGGACGTCCGAAGCAACCGCGAAACTACAGCCCCTTCCACTCCGCGATCGCCATGCGCGAGCCGATCTCGTCGGACTCGGTCCACGCGACGAGCGCTCCGCTCCCGCCCCAGCGCACGGCGACGGGCCGCGACGGGCGGGTCGCGGTGGTGAATCGCACCGGCGCGCCCAGGCCGGTGCGCGTCATCGTGCGGCCGAAGAGGCCGCGGCCGCCCTCGGGCGCCGGGCCCTCGAAGACGACGAGCGGCCGGCCAGATCCCAGCGTGACGACGTTCGGGTAGGCAGCCTTCTCGCGCGGGTCGATCTCGAGCATCTCGCGCGTGCCCCAGCGGAGCCCTTCGACGCCGTGACGCGGGTCGAGCTTCGCCAGCGACAGGCCGCGCGGCGTCCCCTCGGTGTACCAGGCGATCCACGCGGCCTTGTCGCCGATCGCGGCGACGCTGGGACCGTGCGACGGGCAGCCCTCGATCTTCCAGCCGTCCTCGCGCACGAGAGCGCGCGACTGCGGATCCAGCGTCGGGGTGCCCGAGCCGTCGAGCCCGCGCTCGCGCAGCACCGCGAAGCGCACGTCGCGCGAGTTCGCCGCGTCGACGCCGCGCCACGACAGGGCGAAGGTGTCGGGGCCGAACCACGAGATCGACGTCCGGCAGCAGGCGCAGACGCTGTCGGCCAGTACCGCGGTCGTCTCGAAGGCGCCCTGCGCCGGCGCGGTCGCGCACTGCAGCGTGCCGACCTCGCCATGCGAGTGCGCCGCCGATCCGGCGTCGATCCACACGGCAAGCAGGCCGCCGTCGTCGTCGTACTGGATCGACTCGCAGAGATAGAACCCCGCGGGATCGGTCGGCTCGATCCGCGTGATCGCGACCGCGCCGTCGCGGTCGAGGTTCGGCCGCGCCACGGCGATCACGGAGCCCTCCGCGCGACTCGCCGGGCGAGTCATCCACGCGACGGCGACCTGTCCCTCGTTGTCGATCGCGGCCTTGGGCGGATCCTCGTCGAACGCGGTGAACGGGTGCAACTGATCGGGCACCGCCGTCGGCGCATCGAAGCGGAAGCGACCCGTCACCTCGCGCGAACCGCGCATCCACCACAGCGTGCCGCCCTCGGCCCAGGCGAGCGCGAACCACTTGCCGTCGGGGCTGATGGCCAGTGACGGGCCGGTCACCTTCGTGCCCGCGGCGACGCGGCGCTCCCATGTCGCGACGGGCGTGGTCGCGGACTTCGGCGAGAACAGCCACCACAGGCCGCCGGTGATGGCAAGCAGCGCGGCGAACAGGATGATGCGCGTCGTGCGGCCGGCGGCGCGGCGCTTCTCGCCCTCGGCCTTCATGCGGCGCGCGAGTTCCTCGGCCTTCTGCGCGGTGGCGCGGGCGAGCGGGTCGTCGGTCGTGAGTCCGGGTTGCGGCGCACCAGGACGCGGATCCCCGGGACCGCTGGGCGGCATCATGCTCACAGGGGAAACCTCCCTTCGGCCTTCGCGTGGCCGCCGCCTTCGGCGGTCAGCCAGTCGCGCTGCTCGCGCAGGTTCCACGGCGGAGAGGCGTACACGCCGTCGAAGATGCTCTCGACCGCCGGCGCAGGCATGGCCTCGGCGACCTTGATCGCCTCGCCCACCTTCGCGTTCCACGCGTCGTTGGCGGCGGTCTCCTTCTCCTCGCTCCACAGGCCGCGACCCTCGAGATGGCGGCGCAGGCGCACGACCGGATCCTTGAGCTTCCATGCGGCGACGACGGCGTCGTCGCGATACCGGGTGGGATCGTCGCTCGAGGAGTGCCCGCCCATGCGAAACGTCACGCACTCGATGAACGTCGGCCCTTCGTCGCGTCGGGCGCGTGCCGCCGCCTCGGAGACCGCACGGTAGACGGCCAGCGCATCGTTGCCATCGACGCGCACGGCGGGAACGCCGTAGCCGTCGGCCTTGCGCACCAGCTCGACGACCGCAGTCTGCGCCTCGACGGGGACCGAGATGGCCCACTGGTTGTTCTGGCACACGAACACGACCGGCGCCTTCCACACGCCGGCGAAGTTCATCGCCGCATGGAAGTCGGCCGAGCTCGTGGCACCGTCACCCAGGTAGGCGACTGCGATGTCGTCCTTCCCCTTGTGTCGTGCGGCCCACGCCATCCCCACCGCATGCGGCAACTGGGTGCCGATCACGGACGACCAGGCGACGACGTTCACGCCGCGGTCGGCGTAGTGGCACGGCATCTGGTGACCGTTGAGCACGTCGCCGGAGTTGCCGATGAGCTGGGCGATGAACGCCTCGAGCTTGAACCCTCGCCACAACAGCGCACCACCCTGGCGCAGCGCCGGGAACACCCAGTCCGTGTCGCGCACGGCTGCCACGCTGCCCAGCGTCGCGGCCTCCTCGCCGAGGGCGGTGCCGTAGAAGCCGATGCGGCCCTGGCGCTGCAGGTTCATCATGCGGACGTCGAGCACGCGCAGCAGCAGCATGTGCTCGTAGATGCGGATCAGCGTCGCCGGATCGATGCCCGGGTCGCGCGCGGGATCCATCGAGCCGTCGGCCTCCATCAGGCTCAGCAGTTCGTGCGTCATCGTGCGGGCTCCTCCACGCGCTCGAGCCGCGCGATCACGTCGTACAGGAAGCGTGCGCCGACGTCGCCGTCGACGACGCGGTGATCGAGCGACAGCGACAGGTTCGTCATCTCGCGGATCACGATCTGCCCGTCGCGCACGACCGGCTTCGGCGTGACAGCGTGCACGCCGAGGATCGCCACCTGCGGATGGTGCACGATCGGCGTGGCCAGCAGGCCGCCGAACGCGCCCGTGGTGGTGATCGTGAACGTGCCGCCGGTCAGGTCCTCGAGCGCCAGCTTCCGGCCCCGTGCCCCCTGCGCCAGGCGCTCGATCTCCCGTGCGATGGCCGACAGGTCGAGCCCGTCGGCGCCGTGGATCACCGGCACCATGAGGCCGTCCTCGGTCGCCGTGGCGATGCCGATGTCGTAGTGCTTCTTGAGCACGATCTCGTTCGCCGCGTCGTCGAGGCTCGCGTTGAGCAACGGGAACTCCTTGAGGGCCGCGACGACCGCGCGAACGATCCACGCGAGATACGTGATCTTCTCCCCGGAGGCTTTCAGCGCGCCGCGGGCCGCGACGACGTGGCTCATGTCGGCCTCGGCCACGAACGTGAAGTGCGGCACCGTGCGCGCCGCGTGCACCATGTGCTCGGCGATCTTCCGTCGGAGTCCGCGCAGCGGAACGCGTTCTTCATGTCCGCCGGAGGCGGGCCTTGCCGGCGCCGCGGTCGGCCGACCGGCAGCCCCACCCTGCAGCGCGGCCTTCACATCCTCGAGCGTGATCCGCCCGCCCGGGCCGGTGCCGGTCACGGTCGCCAGGTCGAGGCCGCTCTCCTTCGCCAGCGAACGCGCGGCGGGAACGGCTTCGACACGGCTCGGCGGAGCCACATTTGTCGCTGCAGGAGCGGCGACGGAGGCGTACGCCGCAGGCACATGTGCAGACGCAGGCGGGGACACAGCAACCTCGCCGCCGGTCTCAATCGTCACCAGCACCGCCCCCACCGGAAGCGTGGCGCCTTCGGCCGCGCCGAGCGACGTGATGGTCCCCGCACGCGGCGAAGGGATCTCGACCGTCGCCTTGTCGGTGAGCACCTCGACCAGAGGCTGGTCCTCGACGACGACGTCGCCCGCCGCGACCAGCCACTTCACGATCTCCGCCTCGGCCACGCCTTCGCCGATGTCGGGCAGCTTGAACTCGAATGCCACGATGCCCCCTTATCCGGCCATGACGTGCTCGACGGCGCGGGTCACGCGGCGCGCATCGGGCAGGTAGACGTGTTCCAGCGTGTACGGAAACGGCGTGTCGAATCCGGCGACGCGCGCGATTGGACCCAGCAACGAGCCCAGCGCGCGCTCGGCGACGAGCGCCGCGAGCTCGGCCCCGAACCCGCAGGTGCGCGGCGCCTCGTGGACGATGACGCAACGCCCGGTCTTTCGCACGGAGGCGAGCACCGCGGCGGCGTCGAGCGGCACGAGCGTGCGCAGGTCGAGCACCTCGACCGAGGGGCCGCCCGCGGCGGCGAACTCGGCGGCGGCCTCGAGGCAGGTCGGCGTCATCGAGCCGTAGGTGAGCACCGTGACGTCGGTGCCTTCGCACGCGATGCGCGCGACGCCCAGCGGCTCTTCGTGCACGCCGTCGGGCACGTCGGCCTTTGCGGTGCGATACAGCCGCTTGGGCTCGAGGAACATCACCGGGTCGGGCGACTGGAGCGCGCTCATCAGCAGGCCCTTCGCGTCGGCGGGCGTGCTCGGCGTGACGACGACGAGGCCGGGCGTGTGCGCGAAGTAGGCCTCGGGGCTCTGCGAGTGATAGAGCCCGCCCTTGATGCCGCCGCCGACGGGTGCCCGGACGACGATCGGCGAGCTGTACTGCCCGTTCGAGCGGTAACGCATCTTCGCGGCTTCCGACACGATCTGGTCGAAGGCGGGGAAGATGAAGTCCGAGAACTGGATCTCGGCGACCGGACGGAGCCCGTACAGCGCCATGCCGATCGCCGCGCCGACGATTCCGTTCTCGGCCAGCGGCGTGTCGAGCACGCGGCCGGGGCCGAACTCCTCGAGCAGGCCCTCGGTGGCGCGAAAGACGCCGCCGGCCTTCCCGATATCCTCGCCCAGCACGATGACGTCGGCATCGCGACGCATGCCCTCGCGCAACCCGTCGTTCACCGCCTGGACCAGCGTGCGATCCGCCATGCGTTCTCCCCTCGATCTTCGAATGTCAGGACGGCGATTCGTCGGAACGAGCGTAGCGCTCGAGCACGCGCTCGACGAAGGACGAGGTCGAGCGGCCCGGCACCAGATCCACCGTCTCGACGCGACCGCCGTACGAACGCACGAACGCCCCGCCGGCCACGTCCTCCACCTTGTAGTCCGCGCCCTTGACCAGCACGTCGGGCCGCAGCACGCGAATCAGTTCCTCGGGCGTGTCCTCGGCGAACTGCGTCACCAGGTCGACGGCGCGCAGTGCGGCGAGGACGCCCATGCGGTCCTCGAGCGGCGCGAGCGGGCGATTGGGGCCCTTGAGACGCCGCACGGATTCGTCGTCGTTGACGCCCACCACGAGGCGATCGCCCTTCGCACGCGCCCCGGCGAGCGAAGCAACATGCCCGCGATGCACCAGGTCGAACACGCCATTGGTGAAGACGACGCTCTCGCCCGCAGCGCGCCATTGTTCCACCTGCGCCGCGGCCGCCGCGCGATCGAGCACGAGGCCCGCGTCGCTCACGACACGGCCTTTGTCGGCTCCGTGACGATCGAGGCCTCGAGCGAGGCCAGCAGTTCCGCGCCGTCGGTCACCGCGGTGCCCGCATGGCGGACGACGAGCCCGGCCGCGTGGTTCGCCAGGTACGCCGCCAGCGGCGGCTCGGCGCCGGCGGCCAGCGCCAGCGCATACACCGAGACCACCGTGTCGCCCGCGCCGGTGACATCGAAGACCTCGCGCGCCACGGTCGGCAGGTGCGTCAGCCGTCCGCCGCGCTCGAACAGGCTCATGCCCTCGGCGCCACGCGTGATCAGCATGGCGTCGGCGTCGAGGCGCGCGCGCAGGTCCTCGCCGGCGGCGAGCAGCGTCGCGTCGTCCTTGATCGTGCGCCCGAACGCGCGGCCGGCCTCATGCACGTTCGGCGTCAGCACGGCCGCGCCGGTGTAAGAGAAGAAGTGGGTCTCCTTGGGATCGACGCAGACGGGCACGCGCTTGACGCCCGCGCGAGCGAGCAACGCATCGAGCCCGGCGGCGGTGATCGCGCCCTTGCCGTAGTCGGAGACGACGATCGCCTCGGCGCCGTCGAGCGCGGTCGCGAGCGCCGCGTCGAGCCCGGCGGCGGCGGCCCCGGCGACGTCGAACGAATCCTCCTCGTCGGCGCGGACGACCTGCTGCTGGTGGGCGATGATGCGCGTCTTGACGGTCGTGCGCCGCGTGCGATCGACGACCAGGCCGGTCACGTCGACGCCGCGCGCGGAGAGATCCGCGGCCAGCGTGCGGCCCGAGACGTCGTCGCCGACGAGACCCACGAGGCGTGGCGCGGCCCCGAGCGCGGCCAGGTTGTTCGCGACGTTGGCGGCGCCGCCCAGGGAGAACGTCTCCTGGTCGATGGCGACGACGGGAACCGGAGCCTCGGGGGAGATCCGCTCGACGCGGCCCCACAGGTAGCGGTCGAGCATGAGGTCGCCGAAGACGGCGATGCGCCGCCCGCGAAAGCGGGAGACGAGGTCGCGGGCTGCCGCGGCGGTGGGAACGGGCACGGGGGATCCTCGGGACGGACGCCGATCGGGCGGGAAGGACGCGCCCGAAAGCTACCATCCGGCCCCCCGCGGAACAAGGACCCCGCCCGCTGGGCGCGGCCCGCGCCCGCGTTCCATGCGCCCGCGTTCCATTGCTCCGCGCGCGCCGCGGGCGTACACTGCCTACCGGAGGTGCGCATTGACTGACTTCGCTTCGCGACGGGACCGGGTGTTCGCGACGCTGGCCGGCGATCCCGTGGATCGACCGCCGATGTCGTTCTGGGGCCACATTTACGACCGCGAGGGATCCGCCGCGGACCTCGCCACGCAGACCCTCGAGCGCCGCGAGCGCCACGACTGGGACTTCGTCAAGCTGAACCCTCGCGCCTCGTACCACGGCGAGCCCTGGGGCCTCGGCTACTCCACCCCGCGACACGCCCTCGACAAGCCCACCCGCCAGTCGTTCCCGCTGCGGACCTCCCGCGACTTCCGCTCGATGAAGCCCGTGCCCGGCGATGCCGGCGCGCTGGGCGAGCAGCTCGAGGCGATCCGCCTGGTGCGGGCCGGCCTGCCGCCCGACGTGCTGCTGGTCGAAACCGTGTTCTCGCCGCTCGCGATCGTCACCGACATGGCCGAGAGCACGAGCTCCGTCGAGCGCGTCATGGCGACCGACCCCGACGCGGTGCGCGGCGCCGTCGAGACCGTGACGAGGACGTTCGAGGACTTCGTGCCCAAGGCGCTCGCCGCGGGCGCCGACGGCATCTACTTCGCCACCGTCGAGTGGGCGACCGCCGATCGGGCGTGGTCACCTGCCGCGTATCGCGCCTTCGCGACGCCCTACGACCTGCGGGTTCTCGCGCGCGCCGCCGGGGCGCCGTTCAACCTCCTGCACGTCTGCCGTCCGAACAACTACCTCGCGTCCCTCACCGACTATCCCGTCGCCGCGGTCTCGTGGGACTCGACCGCCGACGGCAACCTCGACCTGCGCGCGGCACGACCGCTCGTGCGCGGAGCGATGATCGGGGGCATCGGCCACGATGACGCCCTCGTCGCCGCGGACGACGCGCTCGCGCTGTCGCAACTCGAGCGTGGCTTCGCGGACACCGGCGGCCGGGGCTGGATCATCGCGCCCGGCTGCTCGATTCATCCGGCGACTCCCCCAGAACGGCTGGACGCCTTGCGCGAGGCGGTGCTCGCCCGCGCTTGACCCCGGCCGGGAGGTTCGGCCATGCGCACACCGATTCGCCTCGCGCACGTCGTCCCGGGCGCGCTTTTGCTGTGCATCCTCTGCGCGACGACGGATCCCGCCCGGGCGCAGGATCCCGAAAAGAACGTCCAGCCCCGACCCGTGACGGATCCCGGCGACGAGAACTTCGAGTCGCCGAGCCCGGCCTCGACCGGCATCGGACGCTACCTGGTGGGCGACCCCGCGCCCGACGTCAACCTGCGCGACCAGGACGGCCGCACGTTTCATCTCATGGCGGAGCGCCGCGCGAAGCCCTGGCTGCTCATCTTCGTCCGCCATCCCCAGGAGAGCGCCGACATCGAGGCGGCCGCCGACGGCCTGGCCGGGCTCGGCATCGGCGCGGTCGTGCTGGCACCGTTCGGCCGCGACCGGCAGCGCGACTGGGTCGCCGCGCCGAAGCTGCCCCTGTTGACCGACCGCGCCTCGGTGACGGCGCGCACCTACGGCATGTACGACCCGGTGTCGTCGAACCCGCGCCCGGGCGCGTTCCTGATCAACAAGAAGGGGCGCATCATCTGGATGATTTCGGGGGGATTGCCGACGGGAACGGAGCTGGTGCGCATGACGAAGGAGGCGCTGGAGGCGAAGGGCGAGCTGCCCGCGGGCGCGGGCGCCGGAGCGACGGAGTAGCCTAGGCGGCCTCGCGCACTCCGGCATCGCGAAGGCGACGGATCTTGCGCAGCGTCGACTCGACGTCCTCGACGGTGAACGGCTTGCCGAGGAGGAAGTCGATGCCCTTGGCACGTGCACTCTCGACCTCGAGCTGCACGCCCCAGCCGGTCACCAGCACGACCGCGGCGTCGGGGGCGATGCGCTTGGCCTCGGCCGCGATGTCCCAACCGCCCACGCCCGGCATGCCCAGGTCGGTGAAGATGACCTCGGGCATCGCCGCGGCTCCCGCCGCGACGAGCTCGCGCAGCCGCGCCATCCCCTCGGGACCGCCCAGCGCCGGCGTGGGCGCATGGCCCAGCGCCTCGAGCAACTCGGTGAGGACGGAGAGCACCGCCGGTTCGTCGTCGATGACGAGCGCGCGGAACGAGCCGATGTCCCCTGCCGCATCCGGCGCGCTGGCCGGCACGCGCACGCCGGCGCGCAGCGGAAACGCGAGGCGGAACGTCGTCCCCTCGTGCGGGACGCTCGTCACCTCGATCGTCGCCTTGTGACGCCCGAGGATGCCGTAGGCGACGCTCAAGCCCAGCCCGGTTCCCTTGACCGCCTTCGTCGTGAAGAACGGATCGAAGCAGCGTGCCTGCACCTGGTCGTCCATCCCGTGGCCCGTGTCGGACACGGTGGCGATCACGCGCCCGTCCTCGAGTTCGGTGGTGAGCGAGAGCGTGCCGCCGCGATGCATCGCGTCCACCGCATTGAGCACCAGGTTGGTGAACACCTCGCGCAGCTCGGACGCGCTGCCCGCGACCAGCGCGACCGGCGCCAGGTCCTTGACGATGTCGATGACCGCCCCGTGCGCCTTGGCCTGCGTCTGCCACGACGGCCGCGTCAGCTCGACGACGTCGAGCAGGATGCGGTTGAGGTCGACCTCGTCGAGCACCTCGTCCATGCGCACGCGCGTGAACTCCTGGATGCGACGGACCGTCTGCGCGCCGTCCTGCGCGGTCTGCTCGATCAGCTCGAGCGAGCGGCGCGTCTCGGGATCCTCGGCGCGTGCGAGCAGCAGCTGCGTGCGCCCCAGGATCGCGGCGAGCATGTTGTTGAAGTCGTGGGCCACGCCCGACGCCATCTCGCCGAGGGCGTTGAGCTTGGCCGACTGCACGAGCTGGTTCTGCGTGGCCCGCAGCTCCTCGAACGCCTTGCGCAGGTCGGCGAACAGGCCCGCGTTGGCGAACGCGACCGAGCAGTGGCCGGCGAAGATGGTGACGATCTCGAGATCCTCGGGCGTGAACTGGTCGACGCCGTAGCGCGAGAGCACGATCACTCCAGCCACCCGGTCGTGCACCGAGAACGGCACGCAGACCAGCGACGTGGCCTCGTCCTCGGGCGTGCCCTGCACCTGCACGGCGCGGGAGTCGGTCTCGGCGTGACCGATGATCTCGGGGACGCCGCTGGTGAACACGAAGCCCGTGATCCCCTCGCCGATCTTGATGCGCATGCGCATCACGTCGGCCATGTACTTCTCCTCGACGCGGGCGACGAGCGGCAGCAACAGAAGTCCGTCGTCGTCGACGCCGAAGATCGTCACCTCGGTGGCGCCCACGAGGTCGCTCATCTTGTCGGCGACGGTCTCGAGGATCGCCTGCGGGTCGAGCGAGGAGGCGACGAGACGACTCACGTCGAGCAGCGCCGCCAGGCGACGGCGCTGCCGGCTCTCGCGGGCGATGATCGCCGCGGGACTGTCGGGAGTCGGGGGAGAAGGGTTCACGCAGGGGGATATCGGCAGAACACGCGGACCCCTTGATCGTGAACTTTACCGGAAACGCTACGTCGCGCGTTCGGGGGCATGGGCGGCCGTCGGACGCGGGAAGATCCCGCCGTCGAGCGGTACGACCTGCCCGTTCAGGTAGCCGTTGGTGGCCAACTCGAGGATCGCCTGCGCCACCTCGGCCGAGGTGCCCAGCCGACCCACCAGCGTCTGCTCCGCCGCATGCGCCTTCTGCCCATCGTCGAGCGTCGCCAGCCAGCCCGTCGCGATTCCGCCCGGGGCGATGCCGTTGACGCGCACGTCGGGCGCGAGCACGCGCGCGAGCATCTTCACGAGCCCGGCGTTCGCGCTCTTCGCGGGCGCGAACGCGAGGCCGAGCACGTCGCCGTAGAACGCGGCCGACGAACTCGTCACCACGATGGATCCCTTCGCCGCAGTCAGCGCGGGCGCCAACGCCTGCGCGAACAAGAACGTGCCCACGGTGTCGATGGCGAACGCGGAATGCAGGTCCTCGGCCGTCACCTCGGCGAGCGACTTCTGCCACAGGACGGGCGTGGCGGGCAGGCCGGCGAGCGCCACGAGCGTGTCGCAGCGGCCCAGCGTGTCGAGCATCGAGGCGCAGGCGGCGTGCACGGACTTGCCAACCTTCGCGGGCGATGCCGTCAGGTCGACGCCGGCGAGCGCGACCGCGCGTCCCGACGGCACGACCGCGGGATCGGCCACCAGCGCCTCGGCCGCGGCGCGATTCTTCCCGTACACGAGGCCGAGGGCCGCGCCCTCGGCTGCGAATGCCGCGACCACGGCGCGTCCCAGGTCGCCGCTCGCCCCGGTGACGACGACGGTCTTCCCGGCGTAACGGCCCGGCCTGGTCACTGCGGTCTCCGCGGAGGAGTCGCCGACTGCTTGCGAGTGCTCATGCGCGGGAGGATAGCCGGTTGGGCGAACGTCGGGTATCAGGAACCGGACCGGGCGATCACGACGCGCTGCGCCGCGCTGGCGGTCCCGGCAACGACCCGCACGAAGTAGAGCCCCGGCGGGACGGAGGCGCCCCGTTCGTCGCGACCGTCCCAGTGAAGCGTCGAGCGGCCGGCCGGACGCGCCTCCCGCGCGAGCAACGTGCGCACACGGCGACCATCTACGGCGACGACCTCGGCGTCGACCGGCGACTCGGCGGGCAGGTCGAGCGCGAACGCGGAGCCCGCGCGCAACGGATTCGGAACGGCGGCGCCGAGCTGCAGCCGGAGGGCGGGTGCGGAAGGAAGGGGCGCGACGTCCACGATCCCGCCGTCGAACAGCCGCTGCGCATAGATGTCGCCATCGGCACCCCGGTAGTCGTGCCAGACGACGATCGCCCCGTTCGCGCCATCGCTGATCACCACCTGCTCGTACTGAAGATTCGCCGCGCGTGTCACCGGCACGCCCCACGGGTTCCAGAACTTCGTGCCGGTCGAATCGATGCGCTGCGCGAAGAGGTCGTCGTTGCCGTAGCGCTTGTCCGTCCAGGTGATCACGCCGCCGGCAACCGAGCTTCCGATCTCGACGGAGGCCTCGGGGGCCAGGCCCTCGCCGATCGGGATGCCGTCATCGGCCCAGCGCCCGACGCCGAACTGGTCGATGCGCTGCGCGTAGACGCGCGGCTCGAAGAAATTGCGCTGATCGCGCCACGCGAGAATGGCACCGAATGCGGCGTCGCGCACCAGCACGACGTCGCCGCGCCGGCCGCCGAAGTCACAGACCGCGACACCGTTCACGGCCCAGCTGCCGGCGCCACCGATGCGATCGGCCCGGATGTCGATATCGCTACGCGACAGTCCGGTGAAGCGTGGCCAGGCGACGATCGCGGTGCCCGTGGCAACCTGCAGCAGGGACGGTGCACCGGTGAGCGCCCCTGCCGCGCAGACCTGCATTCCGCCGGCGGCCCACAGCGGCGAGCCGAGCGAGCTCACGCGCTGCGCGTAGATCTCACCCTGATCCGCGCTGACGCGCTCGTCGCGCCAGGCGAGCATCGCGCCCTTCGGGTTCGCCACGGTCGTCCCGCTACCATCGCTGACGAGCGCAGCCGGCCCCTGCCGCCCCGGGCCAACGGCGGCAAAGGTGATCCAGCGCACCGCACCGTTCGCGTCGAGCGCCGCGACGTACAGATCGCCAGCGTCGAGCGCCGTGCTCTCGTAAGCGATGAGCGCACCGGGCGTCGTCACGAGGATTTGCCGGAAGTCGGAAATGATGAGCGGCTTCCACTGCGAGCCGTTCGATCCGGCGACGACCACGCCGTTGGCGCCCCACTGGCGCACACCCGCGCCGTCGACGCGCTGCGCCCACACGTCGTACGCGCTCGCCCCGCCGTCCTGCTCCCACGCGACGATGGCGCCACCGACGCCGTCGCCCGTCGCCACCGGTGCGGTCTGCGCGCTGGCGAGCGAGGAGATCTCGATCCCGCCCGCAGCCCACTGCGCAACACCTGCCGAGTTCAGCCGCTGCGCCCGCACGCGCGCCGGCACCGCGCGCCGATCCTCCCAGAACACGATGACACCGCTGCTGCCGTCGGGAACCGCGGAAATGAGCGTCTGGTCACCGGCAGCCGTGCAGACGGCGGCGCCATCCGGCAGCCACTGGGCGGCGACCGGGGTCGAATGGAGTGCGGCAAGGAGAACGAGAGGGAGAACCACGACAAAGCTCGCAACTCGGGCAGTGATCCACGAAGCAAACGAAGACATGGGGCGACTCCAATGAAATGGGTTTCGCCGGGGGGAACGACGCGCGGGAAGTCTAGCACGGCGACCGGCAGGGTGCTCTACAATGCGGGTCGCCCCTCCCGCCGCACCCGCCCCCGCGGGAGATCCACCCTGCTCGCCCGCATCCGGAGCCTCGCGCTCCACGGTCTCGATTCGATCCCCGTCCTCGTCGAAGTCTCGATCACCAACGGCCTGCCCGCATTCCACGTCGTCGGACTGCCCGACGCCGCCGTGCGCGAGAGCCGCGTGCGCGTCGTCAGCGCGTTGCGCGAGTCGGGCTTCCAGTTCCCCATGCGCCGCATCACCGTGAACCTGGCGCCGGCGCACCAGCGGAAGGAAGGCTCGACATTCGACCTGCCGATCGCACTCGCCGTGCTCGCCGCATCGGGCCAACTTCCCGCGCAACGCATGGAGGATTGGATCGTCGTCGGTGAACTGGCGCTCGACGGCACGCTGCGCCCGACACGCGGCGCGATGGCGCTCGCCGAAGGCGCCCGTCGCGAGGGCGCGACGGCAATTGTCGTGCCGGCGGCGAACGGAGGAGAAGCCGCGCTCGCGAGTGCGTTGCCCGTGTTCGCGGCGGAGTCGCTGCTCGAGGTGACGGGCTGGGTGCGCGGGAACGCGGTGCCGCGCGCGGTCGATGTCGACGCTGCACCACAACCGACGTCCGCCGCGGCCGGTGACGACTCACCCCTGGATGCCATCGCCGGCCAGGAGCACGCCAAGCGGGCGCTGGAGGTCGCCGCTGCGGGCGGGCACAATCTGCTGTTCATCGGCCCGCCGGGCGTGGGGAAGACGCTGCTCGCCCGGGCGCTGCCGGCGATCCTGCCACCCCTGTCCCCCGCCGAGGCGATCGAGCGCGCCCGCATCGCCTCGGTCGCGGGGCAGTTCAACGGCGACGCGGCCGCGCTTCTGTCGCACCGACCGTTCCGCGCGCCACACGCGTCGATTTCCCCGTCGGCGTTGCTGGGCGGCGGTCCGGTCCCCCGACCGGGCGAGATCACGCTCGCCCATCATGGCGTCCTCTTCCTCGACGAGCTGCCCGAGTTCCGCCGCGACGTGCTCGAGGCGCTTCGCCTGCCGCTCGAGGAAGGCTCGATCACGGTGGCGCGCGGCACGACCTCGGTGCGATTTCCGGCCACCTTCCAGCTGGTGGCGGCGATGAACCCGTGTCCGTGCGGGTTTCTCGGGAGCGGGCGCCGGCGCGCGTGTCGCTGCCGCCCGGACGCGATCCGGCGCTATCGCGGGCGTCTCTCGGGTCCGCTGCTCGATCGCATCGACCTGCGGATCGAGGTGCCGGCCATGCGCGCGCGCGATCTCGCCAGGCGGCGGCTCGCGCTCTTCCCCGACGAGACCGCAGGAGCGCGCGACCGCGTCCGCCTCGCGCGGGCGCGACAGGAAGCGCGATCGTCGTGCCTCGGTGTCGCCGCGACCAACGCCAGGCTCACGCCGGCGGAACTCGAACGCGCGGCAGCCCTGGACAACGCAACGCGCAGGCTCCTCGCCGATGCGGTGACGAAGCTTGGGCTCTCCGCGCGGGGCTACCACCGCGCGTGGCGCCTTGCCCGCACGGTGGCGGACCTCGCGGGCGAGACCGTGGTCGGCGCCGAAGCGGTGGCGGAGGCGCTGTCGATGCGTGGGGAAGGGTGAGCTCAGGCCGCGAACTTCCCACGTGGGAAGTTGACTTGCACGTGCAGGCCGGGCTTCGGTCCGTCGCTGCTCCCTGCGTCGACGGCCAGGGTGCTCACGCTGCGCGAGTTCGCGCAGGCCATGAACGCCCCGGCCGTTCGTCGTCCGACTCCTGTGTTCTCGCTTAGCGGTAGTTGCTCTTGATCCGGCCCCACGACTTCGGCTCGGCGGGAACGGTGCACTCCTGGTAGTTGTACGTCAGCTTGACCGTGGCGTAGCCCTGCACGCCGATCGACCAGCCGCTGGCGCCGGTCTGCGAGGCCTGGTCGAGCGCCGACGCGGGCAGCGCGATCGTGCCGGCACCGGTGAACAGCGCGAGGTCCGCGTTGGAGGACAGGCACAGGCTGTCGGCCTCGGTCACGTTCACGTTCGGGTAGGTCTTCCCCGAGGTGCCGGCGTAGTCGGCCCCGCCGTCGTACGCGGTCACGTTGTCCGTCGTCGTCGTCAGCGGCTGCACCACGAGGATCGTCGAGTTGTCGGGGCGCTTGAGCGTGATCGTCCCCGTGTAGGTGACGTTCACGGTGGCCGGAGTCGGCTGGAAGTTCTCGAACGAGATGAACCCGGCGAGGCCGCCGTCGAGCGTGACGCAGACCGAGGTCAGGCACTGGCCTGGCATGTCGAACATTGGAAAGCTGAATGCCGGGAAGTCGCGCGAGCCACCGTTCAGATACTGCGTGAGCGGATACGTCCCGAAGTGGCTGACACTTCCCGCGCGGGCTTCCGTCGACACGAAGCCGAGCGACAGGGCGACCAGCGCGACGAAGCCGCGAGTGCAGCGCTTGAGCAAGGGCATGGGGGCTCTTTTCTCGATGAGGGTGCAAGGCAGGGTCAAGGAACCGGCGGGGATCCTAACACTACCCGGCCGGCGGGGCGAGGGCCGATCCGGCCTTGATCAAGGCCCCCGGGCGCCCCGAACTCGTGCGGTCTGGAAGTTCGATCTTCAGCCCCCGGCCGACGCTGCCGATCTGTTCGGTGAGTCGAGTTTTCCCGGGGTCGAGTGCGCGCTCTCCCCCGGGCGACGCGTCGTCGAAGGGTCGTTCCATGCCTGGACCCATCCAGACCGCCCACGCCCGGTCCGGAGTCATCGTCCTCGTCGTGGCGCTCTGGATGAGCGCCGCGGCGGCGGGACTGTCCTCTCTTGTCCGAAGCCAATCGACGGCCGGCGCCGCCGCGGCAGCCCCGGCCTCGTGGCCGGTCGCCAGCACGCTCCCCCATTCGCCCGACTCCGCCGCGCTCCTCCTGTTCCTCCATCCCCGCTGCCCATGCAGTCGCGCCACGCTGCGCGAGATGGAGCAGATCGTCGCAAGGAGCGGCGGCGGGATCCCCATTCTCGCCGTGCTCACGCTTCCCGTCGGAGCGGATTCGACGTGGCTCCAGTCCTCGCTCTGTCGACAGGCTGCAGCCATCCCCGGAGTCACGGTTCAACCGGATCCGGACGGCGCGGAGTCGGCGCGATTTGGCGCCTTCACCTCCGGACAGGTCCTCCTCTACGACGAGCGCGACCACCTGCAGTTTGCGGGTGGGATCACGCCGGGCCGCGCGCACGAAGGCGCAAGCGCGGGACGCGACGCGCTGCTCGCCCTGCTGATCGATCGGAAAACGACGGCGTCGGCAGCGGCAACGCCCGTGTTCGGCTGCGCCCTCACCTCCGGGGAATCCCTGGGAGAACGGAAATCCGAGTGAAGACCATCGACCCCGACCTGACCGGTGATCCCGCACTCGCTGCCCGCGCGCGACAGCTCTATCGCCAGGCCCAGAACGAACTCGCCGGTCGCACCGATCGACTCTTCGCCGGGATCATGGCCATCCAGTGGGTCGGGGGGGTCCTCGCGGCGCTTCTGCTGACCCCCCGGACGTGGGACGGCGCGGAGTCCCGCGCCCACCCGCACGTCTGGGCGGCAATCCTTCTCGGGGGCGTCATCGCCGGCCTGCCCATTGCCGCTGCCCTCCTGCGCCCCGGCACCGTGGGCACCCGGCACTTGATCGCGGTCGGCCAGATGCTCAGCTCCGCATTGCTGATTCACGTGAGCGGGGGTCGGATCGAGACCCACTTCCACATTTTCGGATCCCTGGCTTTCCTCGCCATCTACCGCGACTGGCGCGTGCTCATCACCGCCTCGATCGTGGTCGCGGCCGATCACGTCCTGCGTGGCCTCTACTTCCCGCAGTCGATCTACGGCGTGCTGACGGCGACCCCGTGGCGCGCGGTCGAGCACGCGTGCTGGGTGGTGTTCGAGGATGCGGTGCTCATCCTGGCCATCAGGCGGTCCTTGCAGGACCTGCAGACCGCCTCGCTGCAGAGCGCCCGCATCGAGTCGAGTCGCAGCGCGATCGAAGCCGAAGTGATGGCGCGGACGACCGAGCTCCGGCGCAGCGAGGAGCGCTTCCGCCTGCTGAGCGACTCGTCCCCCATCGGCATCATCGAAACCGACTCGTCGGGCGGCCTCGTCTACGCGAATCCGCGCTGGCAGGTGCTCGCGGGCATGTCGCTCGAACGCGCCGTCGGACGCGGCTGGGAGCACGCGCTCCACCTCGAGGACCGGCCGCGCATCGTGGCGGAGTGGAACTCGGCGGTCGCCCGTCTCGATTCGTTCGCCGGCGAGTTCCGCTTCGTCACGCCCGGGGAGCACGAGCGCTGGATGCACGCCCAGGCGGTGCCCAATCGCCGGGAGGACGGCTATCTCACGGGCTACGTGGGCACGGTCGAGGACATTTCGGCCCAGCGCGCCGCGGTCGACGAGTCGAATCGCGCCCGGGAGGCGGCGATCGAGACGGCGCGTCTCAAGTCCGAGTTCCTGGCCAACATGAGCCACGAGATCCGGACGCCGCTGAACGGGGTGATCGGCATGACCGAACTCACTCTCGAGACCGAGCTGACGCGCGAGCAGCGCGAGTACCTGGATACCGTCAAGATCTCCGCCGACAGCCTTCTCGGGGTGATCGAGGACATCCTCGACTTCTCGAAGATCGAAGCGGGACGTCTCGAGCTCGACCCCGTCCCGTTCGCATTGCGCGACCAACTCGGGTCCACCCTGAAGACACTCGCGTTGCGCGCGGACAAGAAGGGGCTCGAACTGATCTGCGACGTCGCACCCGACGTCCCCGACGGGCTCATCGGGGACTCCCTGCGCCTGCGCCAACTCATCAACAACCTGGTCGGCAATGCGATCAAGTTCACCGCCGATGGCGAAGTCGTGGTCTCCGTGGAGAGTGAGGGCCGGGACGGCGGTGACTCGGCGCTCCGCCTCCATGTCTGCATCCGCGACACGGGGATCGGCATTCCGCGCGAGAAGCAGGGCGCCGTCTTCGAGGCGTTTACCCAGGCGGACATGTCCACGACGCGTCGCTTCGGCGGCACGGGACTCGGGCTCGCGATCTCGGCCCGGCTCGTCGAGATGATGGGCGGGCGGATCTGGGTCGAGAGCGAACCGGGTCAGGGCAGCAGGTTCCACTTCACGATCGCGGTCGACATCGATCCCGCGGCGACCGGGGTTTCCGCGCCCGAGCTCGCACGGGTCGACGTGCGGGGATTGCGGGTTCTCGTCGTGGACGACAACGAGACCAATCGGCGCGTTCTCGGGGGGGTGCTCTCCCACCTCTCGATGGTCCCCACGCTGGTCGCCGATGCGGAGTCCGCGCTCGTGCGCCTCACCGACGCGCGCACGGCGAAGACGCGTTTCGATCTCGTGATCCTGGACGGGCACATGCCCCAGACCGACGGATTCGAGCTGGCGCGCCGCATTCGCGCCGTGCCGGGACTCGCCGGCGCGACGCTCATGATGCTCACCTCCGGCGGGCAGCTCGGCGACGCGGCACGGTGCCGGGAGCTCGGCGTCGCCGGCTACCTGACCAAGCCGGTGGCGGAGAAGCAGTTGCTCGCGGCGATCCAGTCGGCGCTGGGAGGCCCGGGGAACGAGGGGCAATCCCCCCGACCTGCGCAAGCGTCCAACGTCCAACCCGGAGAACCCATGAACTCCACGAATGGAAACCATTGGCGCATCCTTCTGGCCGAGGACAACCCGGTGAACCAGCTCGTCGCAGTCCGGATGCTCGAGAAGCTGGGTCACACGGTCGTCACCGCCGAGGACGGCGCGAAGGCGGTCGAGGCCGCAGCCGCCGGCGGATTCGATATCATCCTCATGGACGTGCAGATGCCCGTGCTCGGTGGCTTCGAGGCCACGGCCGCCATTCGCCGCTCCGAAGCTGGAACGAACCGCCACTCCCCGATCGTCGGTGTCACCGCCCACGCGATGAAGGGCGACCGCGAGCGCTGCATCGATGCGGGGATGGACGGCTACCTCGCCAAGCCGATCAAGGGGCCGGACCTCGTCGCCGAGATGGCCCGGGTCCTCGCCCTCCTTTCGCCCATTGCCGCTGACGAGGGCGTGCCGCTGTTCGATCGCGCCGCCGCTTCGGAGAACGTGGCCGGCGACGAGGGGCTCCTGCACGAGGTCCTCGGCCTGTGGCTCACGGACACCCCGCAGCGCATGGCGGAGATCGCCGCCGCCTTGCCCGGCAAGGATGTCACCGTGATCGAGCGCGCCGCCCATCGGCTGCGCGGCTCGCTCAGTACACTCGGCGCCGCGCAGGCCACGGAGGCCGCCGAGGCGGTCGAAGCGATTGCGGGGGGGGACCCCGGGGGCGATCTTGCCGCCGCGGTGCGCAGGCTCGAACTCGAGGTGGAACGGCTGACCCCGCAGCTCGCCGCCGTTTGGGAGGAGCATCGCCGCGCCGCGTGAGTCGCGGGCCGGTCGGTCCGCGGGCGTACGATTGACAGGCGAGCGGTACAGTGCCCAGACTACGTCATGCCCGCTCCGGAATCGTCGCCTCCGACCGCCTCCCGTTCGACCCGCCGGACCCCGATCCGGATGCTGCTCCTGCTGTGCGCCGCGCCGGCGCTCGCCCACGCCCAACCCGCGCCGCCGACGCCGCTGGAGTTCGTCGCGCTCACGCCCGGCAACGCGCTCGTGCGCTTCGCGGCGACGACGCCGGGCACGGTCCGTCGCATTGCGATCGCCGGCGTGAAGGGCGAGCTGCGCGGCATCGACGTCCGCCCGGCGAAAGGACGCCTCTACGGCATCACCGCGACGTACGACCTGTACGCAATCGATCCGACGTCGGGTCGCGCGACGCGCGTGAGCACGCTGACCTCGCCGTTCGACGGCGGCAACTTCGCAGGCATGGACTTCAACCCGCAATCGGATCGCCTGCGCCTGGTCGGCATCACCGGCGTGAACCTGCGCGTGCACACCGACCTGGGCGCGGCGGCCGTCGACGGGCCGCTCACCTACGTTGCGAAGGACGTGAATCGCGGCAAGCGACCGAAGATCGTCGCGGCGGGGTACACACGCTCGTTGCCTGCGACGCCGACGACGCGGCTGTTCAACCTCGATGCCGGGCTCGACGTACTCACGCTGCAGGACCCGCCGAACAATGGCGGCCTGCGGACGATCGGGCCGCTCGGCGTCGACTTCGGCCCCGAGTCGGGCTTCGACATCGTCTCGGGCCCCGGTGAGGCCGAGCAGGCCTGGGCCGCGACGGCCTCGACCCTCTACCGGATCGACCTTTCGACCGGCGCCGCGACGGCCGCCGGGACCATCGGCGACGGAAAGGTGCGCATTCTCGGGCTTTCTGCACTGCTCCCAGTCCCGGTCGCCGGCGCGGGGCGCTAGAATCGTCGCGGCCGGCAATCTGCCGAAGCACCACGGACGTAATCCTTCTGAACGCGCCCCCGGGGCGCCGCCGGGCAGGGCGCAGGCGGCGGCGACCGCGGGTCGAAGTTGAACCGACAGGAATCGAGCATGCCCCCCATGCCGGGAACGACCGATGCGGCCACGCTGCCGTCCGACGCCGAACTGTGCCGCGATCTCGCGGACCGTGGCGCGCGGGCGCTCGGGCCGATCTACGATCGCCACGCCGGCATGATCTACGGACTCGCGCGGGCCATCCTGCGCGACCCTGACGACGCGGAGGACCTGGTGCAGGAAGTGTTTCTCGTGTTCCAGCGGCGCGGCCGCTTCGATCCCGCGCGCGGATCGCTCGGGGCGTACCTCGGGAGCATGACGCGCTCGCTCGCGCTCGACCGACTTCGCGCCCGGAAGCGTCGTGCGGGATTCGTCGAGGAGCTCACGCGGGAGGCGCCGGCCGACGTCGACCCGGTGACCCCTCTCGACACGCTGCTCGAGGCCGACGACGCGGTGCGGGTCCGCGGCGCGCTCGCGAGGCTGCCCGAGAAGCATCGGCTGGTGCTGGAGATGGCGTACTACCGGGGAATGAGCCAGTCCGAGATCGCCGCCGCGCTGTCCACACCGCTCGGCACGGTCAAGACCTGGTCGCGCATGGGCATCCAGAACCTCCGCGAATCCTTGCGGGACAAGATCGGACTGGACGGATGAACCCGAACGACGCCATCGCGCCGCACGAGGACAACGTGGTCGCGTATGTGCTCGGCGAGTTGGCCGGCGCCGAACTCGCCGCGTTCGAGCGGGCACTTGCCACCGAACCCGATCTCGTCGCCGAGGTCGCGAGCGCCCGCGAAGTCTTCGCCGTGCTTCCCGCCGCGACCGCCGCGGCGCCGCCGCCGGCGCTGCGGGAGCGCGTGCTCGCCGCAGCCATGGCCGCCGAGTCCGCCGACGCGCCTCCCATCGTCGCCGCGATCAAGTCCGCCGCGCGCCCGATCGGAGTTCGGCGTCCGGGCCGCGCCTGGCTCGCCGCAGGGCTTGCCGCCGCCGCGGCCGTCGCCGTGCTGGTGCTCGGCGCCGAGAACACGCGCCTGCGCCGCGAGCTCGCTCTGCAGGCCGAGGTCAACTCGACCCTGCAGCAGCCCAACGTCGTCCAGTCGTTCGTGATGAAGGGAGCGCTTGCGGCAAAGGGAGCGTACGGATCGGTGCTTTTGGATCTCGACGCGAAGCGCGGCGCGGTCGCCTTGCATCGCCTGCCTGCGCCGACCGAGGGCAAGGTCTACCGCCTGTGGGCCGAGGTCGCCTCGGCGCCCGTCTACTGCGGCGACCTGGCGCTCGGTGAGGATGGCGTGGTGCGCAACCAGTTGCCCATCCCGGTCGAGTCGTACACCTCGCCGGTGCAGCGGCTGTTCGTGACGCTCGAGCCGGTCGATGCCCCGCACCTGCCGAGCGGTCCGACGCTGGTGGTCAGCAGCTAGCTACCAGCGATACGTCGCCTCGAGATAGCCGTAGTTCGCGTTCCTGCCCGACGGGAACATGCCGGCGATCACGTCGCCCCCCAGGACCCGCCCGTAATACCCGTAGATCGAGATCGGGCGGATGGGCACGTACGTCACACCCACGTCGACCAACCGCGCCAGGCCGGCGCTCCCCGACGACGGCAGGCCGCCGTAGCCGAAGATGTCGCTGCGGATCGCCCCCCCGCCGGCGTACCACAGGTCGCTCGACTCGACGAGCGCCAGGTCGTGGTAGTCGGCGCGCACGGTGATTTGCGCGTGCGGCTTGAGGATCAACTGCACGAATCGATCGTCGAGGTTCATCGCCGTATAGAACGGCGTGAGCGCGTAGATGCGCGGCGTCGGGATCAACGGCACGAACGTGCCGTGCGTGCCGTCGCCCGCATCGTCGTCGCCCGAGGCGACGTTCCAGCCCGCCCGCACCCACGGGCTCCCCCACCATCGCGGCCACTGGTATCCGGCCTCGACCGCCAGGGCGAACGCCGAGTGAGTTTGCGCTCCCCAGTCGCCCCCCTGCCACGCGCCCCACAGCATCCCGTCGACCCGACCGGGACCCGCGTCGATCACCGTGGCGACATGCCCGCCGAAGGTGTCGAGCGCGATCGCGGTGCTGTCGGCCTGCCGCGACGCGAGGGGCCGATTGTCGACGCGCACGGGCCGCCCGTCGAGGAGGCGCTCGTCCTCGTAGTGGAACCAGAAAGCACGGCCGTCCGCGGGCGCAGTCCACGGCAGGCGCTTGGCGCTCGCACTGAGCCCGAGGATCGTGACCTCGTCCATCTCCTCGCCGGCGCTGATCTCGAATCCTCCGGCCGTCGGGTTCACCGCGATCGCGCTCACGTTCCAGTCGGGTCGATCAAACCACAGCCGCACGCCGTCGAGCGAACGTGCGGCGTGCGTGTAGCCGAACGGGCCGATCAATCGCTCGGTGATGCGCGCGCGCTTGATCCACAGGAGGTCCGCGTCACCCGGCAGCGTCTCGACGCCCTCGCCCCACTCGAAGCGGCCGAGCGTCGCGTTGAATCCGCCGAAGCGCGCGGTGACGAACGCCTGCTTGACGAACGTCTCTCCCTGGTCGACCTCGGGCGTGTACTGGTAGTAGTTCGCCCCGGGGCCCAGGTTGCCGGGAGCGGCCCCGCGCGTCGCGTCGTCGGGCAGTCCGAGGACGCGCGTGTCCTGCCCCTCGACCACGACCTGCACGTTGGGCAGCGTGAAGCGCGCGCCGAAGCGGAACTGGTTCCCGAAGTAGTCGTAGCGGGCGGCGCCGTCGGCGTAGTTGCCGGGCGCCGGCTCGAACCAGTCGACGGACTCGTAGCGCAGGCGGTCGCTGAACAGGAGCGTCACGTTCTTCCGCCAGTCGCCGGCATGCGCGGCGACCGGGGCGAGCGCATGAGCGACGGCGACAACGCACGCCACGAGCGTGGTACCACGGTGGTCGATCACAAGTCACTCCCGGGAAAGGAGACTGCTGCCGAATTCCCCACCAGCCGCACGACCCGTTGTGGATACGGGATCTCGATCCCCTCCTCGGCGAAGCGCACGTGGCCGCGGCGGCCGAATGCGTCGATGTTTCCCGAGGCCTGAAGGAGGAATACCGCGCCCGGGCCTCGCCGGCAAGCCCTGCATGGGCTAACCTGCGCGGCATGACCTCCGACGGCCGCATCGCACCCATCGCCACGGTCGGCGAGCGCGCCCGCGTCTACGCCAGCTTCGTCAAGATCGAGCA
Organism: Candidatus Eiseniibacteriota bacterium; assembly: GCA_046596055.1. Classification (GTDB taxonomy): domain Bacteria; phylum Eisenbacteria; class RBG-16-71-46; order RBG-16-71-46; family DASYSL01; genus JANPEF01. The sequence continues at coordinate 12,447 of JBKJNH010000240.1, read as the reverse complement.
CGCGCTGTTCTCGCTGCCGCTGATCCTGGCCGGCGCGTGGCTGGCCGCCCCCGGCGGCGTCCCGCTGTGGACACTTCTGTGGATCGCGCTCGCCGGCACCGGGGCCCGCACGGCGGCACTGGCGCTCAATCGCCTGCTCGATCGCGCCGTCGACGCGCGCAACCCGCGCACCCGCGTGCGCGAACTCCCCGCAGGCCGCATGAGCGTGCGCGAGGGCGCGCTCCTGGCGCTGGCCGGCACCGTGGTCTACCTCGCTGCGGCGGCCGCGCTCAATCCGCTTTGCCTCGCGCTGTCGCCGATCCCGCTCGCGGTGTTCGCCCTGTATCCGTTGCTCAAGCGCTTCACGCCGCTGTGCCACTTCGGCGTGGGCGCCGCACTCGCGCTCTCGCCGCTCGGGGGCTTCCTGGCCGTTACGCCGGATCTTGCCGCCGCGTTCCGCGAGACCGGCCCACTCGCGCTGTTCACGCTCGCGTGGGTCGCCGGCTTCGACATCATCTACGCCACGCTCGACGAGGCGTTCGATCGCGCCGACGGCGTGCACTCGCTGCCGGCGGCGCTGGGCTCGGCCCGCGCGCTCGTCGTCTCGCGCCTGGTGCATGTCGCCGGGTTCGCGGTGCTGGCCGCATGGGCGTGGTCGCGCTGGCCCACGCCGGCGGTCGCGCTCGCGCTCGCGGCGGTCGCGGGCGGCCTCGCGTGGCAGCAGGCCAGCGCGAGGAACGTGGACCTCGCGTTCTTCCGCATCAATGCCGGGCTCGGGTTCGTCGTGCTCGCGGTCGTGCTCGCCGGCCAGGGTTGGCCGTTCTAGCGCCACCTGCTAGGCTCCACTCGTGACCCCTCCCGAACCCCGTCCCCTCCGTGTCGTCGTCGGCATGACCGGCGCCTCCGGCGCCGTGTATGGCGTCGACTTTCTGCGGGCCTTCCCGGGTGAAGCCCACCTCGTCGTCTCCAAGTGGGCGCGCATGGTCATCCACACCGAGACCGGCCTGTCCGAGAAGGACCTCGACGCGCTCGCGAAGACCGTGCATCCCGATCACGACCTGTCGGCTCCGTTCGCGTCGGGCTCGATCCGTCACGACGGCTGCCTGATCCTGCCGGCCAGCGCCTCGACGGTGGGGAAGATCGCCGCCGGCATCGCCGACACGTTGATCACACGCGCGGCCATGGTGGCGATGAAGGAGCGCATGCCGCTGGTCATCGGCATCCGTGAGACTCCGCTGTCGACGATCACGCTCGAGGCGCTGCACAAGCTGTCGCTCGCCGGGGCGATCGTGTTCCCGCTCTCCCCGCCGTTCTACGCGAATCCCAAGACGCTCGACGAGCTCGTGCGCGGGACGACGAACAAGCTGCTGCGACTGGTCGGCGTCGACGTGCCGGGCGGCTGGCGCGAAGGGGAGCTCGAGTAGCATGCCCTTCCGCAATCTCGGCCAGTTCCTCGATGCGCTCCGTGCCGACGGGGACCTCCGCGTCATCGAGACGGAAGTCGATCCCGAGTACGAACTCGGCGAGATCGCCCAGCGCGCCGTGCGCGAGGAAAAACCCGCGCTCCTGTTCACCCGCGTGAAGGGCTCGGCGATCCCCGTCGCCATGAACGCCCTGGCCACGCGCCGTCGCATCGAGCGCGCGCTCGGCCGCGAGCCCGCGAGCGTGGGCGAGGAGCTGGTCGCCTTCCTCGAGCGCATGAAGCCGCCGACGCCGCAGGCGGTGTGGGACTCGCGCGGCACGATCGGCCGCGCGCTCCAGGCGCGCGTGACGAAGGGCGGCCCCGGCTCGGGGGCGAGCCAGCAGGTGACCGAGCCGCTCGACCTGTACCGACTGCCCGTTCTCAAGTGCTGGCCCGGCGACGGCGGGCGCTTCTTCACCTGGCCCATGGTGCTGACGCACGACCCGGCGACCGGCGGGCGCAACCTGGGCCTCTATCGCCTGCACCAGTTCGACGCGAAGACGACCGGCATGCACTGGCAGATCCAGAAGGGCGGCGGCTTCCATCATCACGAGGCCGAGAAGCGCGGGCTGCCGCTGCCGGTCACGGTCGCTCTGGGCGCCGATCCCGCGCTCATGCTGTCGGCCGTCGCGCCCTTGCCCGAGGGCATCGACGAGCTCGCGTTCGCCGCGTTCCTGCGCGGCGCGCCGACGCCATTGGCGCGCGCCACGACCGTCGACGGCGCGTGGTCACCGGCCGAGGCCGAGATCGTCCTCGAAGGCATCGTCCCGCCACACGAGCGGCGGACCGAGGGCCCGTTCGGCGATCACTTCGGGCACTACTCGCACGCCGCGCCGTTCCCCGTGTTTCACGTGCAGGCGATCACGCGGCGGAAGAACGCGGTCTACTACGCGTCGTTCGTCGGCAAGCCGCCGCAGGAAGACAAGGCGATCGGCGAGGGCGTGGGCGAGCTGATCGGCCCGCTGGTGCGGATCATCCACAAGGAAGTGAAAGCGGTGCACGCGTTCTTCGAGGCCGGCTTCCACAACCTGATGGCGGTCGCGGTCGAGGAGCGCTACGCGAAGGAGGCCATGCGCTCGGCGCTGGGCCTGCTGGGCACCGGGCAACTGTCGTTGACCAAGTGCGTCGTGCTGGTCGACGAGGGCGTCGACGTCACCGACTGGCGTGCGGTGTTCGGCGCCATCCGCGACCACTTCGACCCGGCCGAGGACTTCCTCCTGCTGCCGGGTGTCCCGCAGGACACGCTCGATTTCACGTCGATGCGCATGAACCTGGGTTCGAAGATGGTGCTCGACGCCATGGGCCGCCGCGGCGTGGGCCCCGGCGACGCGCGGCCGCCCGCGGCCTCGAGCGCTCGAGGCCGCGAACTCGACGCCGAGCGCGGCGAACAGGCGCGCGCGCGTCGCGACGTGGCCGCGCGCGAACTGGCGGGCCGCATCCCGGGCGTGCGCGAGGCGCGCGTGATCGAGGATGTCCTTCTCGTGCTGCAGGTGCGCGCCGAGGAGCACGGCCGCCCCGCGCTCGAGGCCGTGCTCGCCGAGCCGGTGTTCGCCGGACTGCGGATCGCCGCCGCCGTGAGCGAGGACGTCCCGCTCGACAACCCGATGCTCGTCCTGTGGGGCATCTTCACGCGCTTCGACGCGGCGCGGGACGTGTTTTTCGCCGAGAGCACGCTGCGCGGCGCCTGGCCGACTCACCGCGGCCTGATGGCCATCGACGCGACGTGGAAGACCGGCTACCCCGAGCCGGTCGTCATGCCCGAGGCGATCGTGCAGCGGGTGAACGCGCGGTGGGGCGAGTTGTTCAAAGGCTGACCCACCGCGCCGCCGGCTTCCAACGCGCCTCGCTCCTTCGTCAAGTCTCTGTTCCACCCACGATTGTCCGGGGCAACGCTGCAACCTTTCGGGGGACTCCACCGTCCAAGCGGTCGACCCCGGAGGAAGCACCGATGAACCGCCTCTCCCTCGTCTTCTTCGCCGCCGCGCTCTTCATCGTGAGCGTGGTCGCGCTCGCCCTGGTTGTCCGGACCGGCGTCGTTTCGCCGGTGTGGGCGCCGGTGCCGGCCGCGGCCGAAAGCGCGCCGGCCGCGGCCGGACCCGGGGGCTCCGCACGTCTCTGAGGGGTGATCCCGGCCGCCGGCCGCCCCCGCTTTCCGGCATCCGCCAACCCTGATATCCTGCCTTCGCCGACGCCGCGATTCGTGCGGTGCACGACCGTCCCTCGAAAGGCAGGATCGAGTGCCCCACCCGCTTCCCGTCGACGTCGACATCCGCTTCCGTGACCGGCGCCTGGCCGGCATCTGGGATCGCTTCAAGGCCGGCGAGCGGATGACGCTCGCGGACGGCGTGGCGATGCTCGAGACCGACGACGTTCTCGCCCTGGGCCGCATGGCCGACGCGTACCGGACCGCCCTCCACGGCGACCGCACGTACTTCGTGTTCAACCGCCAGCTCAACCCGACCAACAAGTGCGTGCTCGACTGCATCTTCTGCGACTACGCGAAGAGCCCGACCGACACCCACGGCTACGAGATGGACATGGACCAGATCCTCGCCCACGGCGAGGGCGGGATCACCGAGATCCACATGGTCGGCGGTCTCCACCCCAAGTGGAAGTACGAGCACTACGTCGACATCGTGCGCCAGCTCCGCGCCAAGTACCCCGATCTGCAGATCAAGGCGTGGACCGCCGTCGAGATCGACTTCTTCGCCCGGCTGGCCCGCAAGTCGATCCAGGAAGTCCTCACCGACATGGTCGAGGCCGGAATGAACACCATGCCCGGCGGCGGCGCGGAGGTGTTCAGCGAGCGCGTGAAGCAGATCCTGTTCAAGCAGAAGATCGGCGCCGATCGCTGGCTCGAGGTGCACCGCATCGCCCACCAGATGGGCATCCGCTCCAACTGCACGCTGCTGTTCGGCCACATCGAGACCTACGAGGAGCGCGTGCAGCACGTGCTGCGCCTGCGCGACCTCGAGGACGAGGCGCCCGGGTTCTTCGCCTTCATCCCGCTCGAGTTCCAGAAGGGCTACACCGACCTGGTCGAGCGCCAGGCCTCGGCGCTCGAGGATCTCAGGACGATCGCGATGTCGCGGCTCGTGTTCGACAACGTGCCGCACGTCAAGTCCTACTGGGTGATGCTCGGCGAGGAGACCGCGTCGATGGGCCTCAACTTCGGCGCCTCGGACATCGACGGCACGATCGGCGAGGAGAAGATCGCCCATGCCGCGCTCGCCCAGTCTCCGCTGGGCCTGGCGCGCGAGCGCCTGATCGAACTCATTCGCGAGGCCGGCAAGACGCCCGTCGAGCGCGACGCGCTCTACAACGTGCTCAAGGTGTACGACAAGACGCACGACGAGGTGCCGGCTTGAGCGAGACTCGCGCGACCGCCACGCTCGCCACGCTCGCCCGTATCCCCTACCTCAACGCCGCACCGTTCTACGTCCGCTGGGACCACGCGCCCGGCGCGACGGTCGACCTGCCGCCGCGTGCGCTCGGCGAAGAGGCGCGCGCCGGTCGCGTCGATGCCGGACTCATGGCCGCCGCCGACTGGTTCGGGCTCGACCCGCGGTTCGAGCGCGTGGGCGCGTACGGCATCACCTGCCGCGGCGCGGTGTCGTCCGTGTTCCTGCTCGCGCGCCGGTCGTTCGTCGAGCTCTTCGCGCCGGGGGCGGGCCCCGTCACCGTCGATCTCACGACCGAGTCGCAGACGTCGGTGGCGCTGACGCGCATCCTGCTCGCGGGACGCTTCGGCGCGACGGACGTCACCTATGCGCGCCGCGCGGTCGAGGCCGGTGCGCCGCCCGCGGGCGATGCGTGGCTCCTGATCGGCGACGCCGCGCTGCGCGCGCGCCGCACGGTCGAACGCGACGGGCTTCACCTGCTGGACCTCGGGGCAGCCTGGGAGGAATGGACGGGACTGCCGTTCGTCTACGCGGTCTGGACCGTACGTACGAGCCTGCCCGCCGAGGAGAAGGCCCGGCTGGCCGACTTCCTCGAACGCTCGCTCGCTGAGGGCGAGCGCTCGATCGACGCAATCGTCGCGGGTGCCGCACTGGCCGATCCGACGCTCGGCGACGCGCCGTCGCTGGCGCGCTACCTGCGCGCGTTCCGCTATCGCCTGGGCCCCGACGAGGAAGCCGGCCTCGCCCGCTTCCGCGCGCTGTGGAAGGAGCATCACCTTGACGCCTGATCTCGCGATCGACACCGGCCGCCGCCTCACGCACGACGAAGCGCTATACGCGCTCACCGACATGCCGCTGCTCGAGCTGGGCGCGCTGGCGCAGGAAGTGCGCTTCCGCAAGAATCCGGAGCGGCGCGTCACCTATGTCGTCGACTCGAACCCGAACTACACGAACGTCTGCACCGTCGACTGCACGTTCTGCGCGTTTTATCGCAAGCCGTCGTATGTCGGCGAGGACGTCTACACCCTGACGATCGACCAGGTTCTCGAGCACGTCGAGAAGGCGCACACCTACGGCTGCACCACCGTGCTGCTGCAGGGCGGGCTCAACCCGGCCATTCCGTGGGAGTTCTACCCCCGGCTGATCCGCACCGTGCGCGAGCGCTACCCGGACATCACGCCGCACTTCTTCTCGGCGCCCGAGATCCAGCAGATGGTCGAGGTGTCGGGCATGGACATCCGCGGCGTGCTCACCGCTTTGCGCGACGCGGGCCAGGTGTCCCTGCCCGGCGGCGGCGCCGAGATCCTGTCCGAGCGCGTACGCAAGAAGATCTCGCCCAAGAAGGGCGGGCCCGAGACGTGGCTCGACGTCCACCGCATCGCCCACGAGGTGGGCCTGCGCTCGACCGCGACCATGATGTACGGCCACGTCGAGACGGCCGAGGACGTGCTCGAGCACCTGGAGTCGATCCGCACGCTCCAGGACAAGGCGCTCGCCGAGGGCAACGCGGGCTTCACCGCGTTCGTGCCCTGGTCGTACAAGCGCGACAACACGCCGCTCCGGAAGTGGGTGGCGCGCAATGCCGGGCCGGCGAAGTATCTGCGCATGCTCGCGGCCAGCCGCCTGATCCTCGACAACTTCGATCACGTGCAGGCCACGTGGTTCTCCGAAGGCAAGAAAACCGGCCAGGTCTCGCTGCAGTTCGGCGCGGACGATTTTGGCGGCACGCTGTTCGAGGAGAACGTGCACAAGGCCACCGGCCACGTGAACATGACCACCGTCGAGGAGACGCGCACGCTGATCCGCGAGGCGGGCTTCGAGCCGGCGCAGCGGACGACGCTGTACGAGATCCTGCCGGAGCCGGCTGCGACGGATTAGGGTGTCTGGGGCGGGCCGGGCGGGCGAGCGCCTGACGAGTTTGCGCGGGCGGGGGTCGCTGGGTTGGCGCGTGGCCGATCAACATGCCCCGGGGCATGTTGAATTGCATCTGCCTGATTCAATCTAACGTACTGTACAGCAATCGTTTGCGCCGGATTCCGCCAGTTCGAACAACTTGCGCCGGCGCAAGTCGAGCGGCCCGCCAACTTGCGCCGGCGCAAGTCCCGCCGCCGCCCCCCCCAATGCCCCCCGCCAGGAGCCCCGCCATGAAATCCCACCGCAAGGTCCTCACCGTCCACACGAAGACGCGGATCGCGTTCGTCAACCTCACGCCCGAGGTCGAGGCCGCCATCCGCGAGAGCGGCGTGCGCGAGGGCCTGGTGCTCGTCAACCCGATGCACATCACCGCGAGCGTGTTCATCAACGACGACGAGTCCGGCCTGCACCACGACTTCACGAAGTGGCTGGAGAAACTCGCTCCCTACGACGCGAGCCCCACTGCCTACCACCACCACCGCACGGGCGAGGACAACGCCGACGCCCACCTGCGCCGCCAGGTCATGGGACGCGAGGTCGTCGTGGCGATCACCGCGGGCAAGCTCGACTTCGGGACGTGGGAGCAGATCTTCTACGGCGAGTTCGACGGCATGCGGGACAAGCGCGTGCTGGTGAAGATCATCGGGGAGTAGCGGCCGTGGCCAGGGCGCGGGAAGCTGCGACGCGGCTCCATGTGACCGGCGGGCAGGTAGACCCAGCAGGTGCGCCCTGCGAAGAACCCGCCCGGCTCGATCCGGAGGATCCGGCTCGCGCGCGGAACGAGCCCCGGGGCGACGGCGAAGTCTTCTGCGTCCTCGGAGCAGCCTGCGAGCGTGCACAGCAGCAACAGCAACGGGAGGACTCGTGCGAGCCCTCCCGCCGTGAATCGCCTTCCCACACCGGACATCAGTCGATCACCACCAGCTCCGGCACCGCCGGAATCAACCCCTTCTCGGCGCCGCGCTGGAACAGGAGCCGCAGGGCCTCCCGCCCCGGCTGGCCCATGTCCACCGTGTCCTCGCTGACGTACATGCCGACGAACTTCTTGCCGAGCTCACGGTCGAGGCCCCGGCCGAAGGTGAGCGCGTAGTCGATCGCGGGCTCGAGGTTGGCGCGGGCGTGCTCAATCGAGGCGCGCAGGCCGCGGTTGATCTCCCTGCAGAGCTCGGGGCCGAGGTCGGCGCGGACGACGTCGAGACCCAGCGGCAGCGGCAGGCCGTTGGTCTCGGCGGCCCACAGCTCGCCGTAGTCGACGATCTTGTGCAGGCCCATGCCGCCGTACGTCAACTGCCCCTCGTGGATGATCACGCCCGCATCGACCTCGCCCGACAGGATCGCCTGCGGCACCTGGTCGAACATGACCTCGACGGGCACGTGACCCTCGGCGTAGATCGACGTCAGGAGCGCGGCCGTCGTCCACGGGCCGGGGATCGCGACGCGCTTGCCGCGCAGGTCGGCGAGCTTCATCGGCGTCCTGGCGGCGAGGATCGGGCCGTAGCCGCGGCCCATCGACGCGCCAGTGGCGAGAATGTGATACGCGTCGGCGACGCGCGGGTAGGCGTGCGCCGAGATCGCCGTGACCTCGAGGTCGCGGGCGATGGCGCGACGATTGAGCGATTCGATGTCCTCGAGCACGTGCTCGATCCGGTAGTTGCGGATCTTCACGGCGCCGTGGGCGAGGCCGTAGAACATGAAGGCGTCGTCGGGGTCGGGGCTGTGGCCGACGCGCAGGACGGGAGCGTCGGTCGCAGTGCTGCCGGTGGTGGTCGTCGCGTTGGACATGAAAAAAGCCTCCGTGGGGTCGAAGGCAGTGTACGCGGAAGGTCCCCGTGAATGCTCGCTCAACGCGTTCAAATCGGCCCAAGAACAAAACAGCCGGCCGGAATGGCTCCCCCCGAAGTCAGACCGGACCGGCGTCCTGTCGGTCCGTCTCGCGGACCCGTACTCCATCCCTGTCGCCCTTGGCTTCGAGGCGTGATCCGGAACTCATCACGCCCATGGCCCAAGAGCGGGAAGACTGAGAGCCGCCCGGGGTGGCTCCCCCCGAAGTCCATCCCCGGAGCAGGCTCCAGCGCCCGCGAACTGCGGGCATTACAAGAGACACGGGGAAGTCACGAAAATCAGCGCAGTTCGCACGAGCGCGCGATCCACTTGCGCGGAATTCGTGGAACTCTGCCGGTAAATCTTTTCGGTACTCCTTGGCCCGCTGGTTGGCGAGCGTAGGGTGCGACGTTACGCCTTGCAACAATTATCTCGCTGTGGCGTGGGGCGATCGAAACCCCGATCTGGCAGCCATTTGCAGCCGCAAATCATTGATTTGCAATAACTTGACGAGAATATCACCGACTGCGACGCCACCCGGCTTGGACCGCGGAAACGCAGCCCGTCGGGTCGGTCCGAAGCAGGTCGAGAACACGCCGGTGCGGCCCGTAGGCCAGGGGATCCGGCGGGGCGTCGAGCGGAAAGAACCCCGCATCACTTGCATCATCACCCGCGGCGAGCACTCCGCCCTCGACCACGCCCCGGTAGACGAGCAGCACAACGCGCGCCTCGGGCCCACCCCCGGAGAACGCGCCCAGCAGCGCGGTCGGACGGATGAGCAGACCCGTTTCCTCGGCGGCCTCGCGCCGCGCCGTTGCCGCCGGGGCTTCGTGCCCCTCGATGAAGCCCGCCGGCAGCGCCCAGTGGCCCACCATCGGCTCGTACTTGCGGCGCACGAGGAGGACCTTTCCGGCCTCCACCACCGCCATCGCGACCGCGGGCGCGGTGCGTCGAAGGTGGAGGCGGCCGTCCCCACACGCGGGGCATTCACCGCCGGGCTCGAGCGGGGCGCTGCAGTGCGGGCAGTAGAGCCAGGGAGTCATGTCGGGTAAGATACCGGTTGGCTCCTCGCCTGCGCTGTTCGAATGCCCCATCTGCGAGCCGTGGTCTCCGTCCGTCGAGGTTCCAGCCGTGACCGAAGTCGTACGCCTGATGATTCCCGATGGCGAGGGCAAGGTCGCCCGCGTCCTCGAGCAGTTCCCGTTCAAGATCGGGCGACTCCCTGAGAACCAGCTCGTCATCGCCGAGGGCGACGTCTCGCGCGAGCACGCCGAGATCACGCAGGACGGCACCGCATACGTTCTGCGCGACAAGGGGTCGAAGTTCGGCACCTACGTGAACGAGAAGAAGCTCGAGGGCCCGCACCGCCTGGCCCACGGCGATCACGTGCACTTCGGCTCGCCGCACCGGCCGCCGATCGAGTTCCAGCTCGTCACCGACGAGATTACCAGCCGGTTCACGATCGGCTCGCCTTCCCTGCCCGAGGACGCGAAGACGCGGGGCCAGGTCAGCGGCCGCTCGATGAACCTGCTCGGCCAGGCGCTCAAGGCGATGGCCGAAGGACGCGTGCTCGAGGAAGTGCTCGCCATCGTCGTCGACCAGGCAGTGGCGCTCTCGAGCGCCGATCGTGGCTTCGTGATGCTCTCGCCCGAGGGCGCGGGCAGCACGGGCCTTGTCATCCGCATGGCGCGCGATCGACGACGCCGCACGATCGACGCCGAGTCGGTGCGCCGCAGCCACACCGTGCCGTCGCGCGTCTTCGAATCCGGCCACCTGGTGTTCGAGAACGAGGTGCCGGACGGGCGGAACACGATGGTCGACGGCATCCGCTCGGTGCTCTGTGCGCCGCTTCCCAAGGTCCGTGGTTCGGGCAACCAGCCGCTCGGCGTGCTCTACGTCGACAGCGGCGGGCTGGGCAAGCTCGAGGACGCGGATCTGCACGCCGCGTTCGAGCAGTTGGCCGCCGAGGCGGCGGTGGCGATCGAGAACGCCCGCTTGTACCGCGAGGTGGAAGAGAAGAACAAGATGGAGAACGAGCTCAAGATCGCGGCCGAGATCCAGCGCGCGCTTCTGCCGCCCGCGCGATTTGCCGCGGGACCGTTCGAGATCGCGGCGATGACCGAGCCCTGCCGCGCCATCGGCGGCGACTTCTACGAGCACACCGAGCTCACCGGCGGCCGTCTCGGCTTCGCGCTGGGCGACGTGTCGGGCAAGGGGCCGCCGGCCGCGCTCATGGCGGCCGTGATCCAGGGCATCCTCAACTCGCACGCCGAGGACGAGCCCGGGCCGTCCGACACGCTCGAGCGGCTCAATCACACGCTGGTGCGGCGCTCGATCCAATCGCGCTTCGCGACCGTCGCCTTCGCCATCGCCGAGCCCGACGGGCGCCTGCGCGTGTCAAACGCGGGGCACAACCCGACCTACGTGCTGCGCAGGAACGGCGTGCTCGAGACGCTGGACAAGGGCGGGCTGATGGTCGGCATCTTCCCCGACGCCTCGTACGAGGAGGAGGAGATCCGGCTCGAGGCCGGCGACCTCGTCATCCTCTACAGCGACGGCGTGACCGAGGCCCTGAACGCCCATGGCGAGCAGTACGAGGAGGAGCGCCTGAAGGAGTGCCTCGCCGGCACGCACGATGCGCCGGCCTCCGAGGTGCTCGACCGCCTCGTCGACAGCGTGCACAAGTTTGCCGGCGCATACCCGCAGGCCGACGACATCACCGCGCTCGTCTTCCGCTACCGGGGCAACACCGCCTGACCGACGTCGCCGACGTCACCGCCGCGCTCAAGGCCGAGGCGCTGCGCCTGGGCTTTGCCGCCGTCGGCGTGGCCCGTCTCGATGGCGACGACACGACGATGGACGAGGCCGGCGATCGTCTCGCGGCATGGATCGATCGCGGCGATCACGGCGCGCTGGACTGGTTCGAGCGCCAGCGCGAGGACCGCACGCATCCGCGCGCGATGTGGCCCGGCGCGCGCTCGATCCTCTCGGTCGCCTGGAACTACCACCGCCCCGACGAACCTTCGGGCACCGCCGCCGGCATCGCCCGTTACGCGCGCGGTCGCGACTACCACCGTGCCGTCACCTCGCGCCTGCGCGAACTCGCCCGCTTCGCGCGCACCGCGCTGCCGGGAGCCGAAGTGCGCGTCGCGGTCGACACGGGCCCCATCCTCGAGCGGCCGTGGGCCGAGCGCGCGGGCGTGGGCTTCGTCGGCAAGCACACGAACCTGATCCGCCGCGAGCTCGGGAATTGGTTCGTGCTCGGCGAGCTGATCCTCGACCGCGCGCTCGAACCCGACGCGCCCGCCGAACGTCGTTGCGGCACCTGCGTGCAGTGCATCGCCGCCTGCCCCACCGGTGCGATCCCCGAGCCGTACCGCGTCGACGCGCGGCGCTGCATCAGCTACCTGACGATCGAACTGAAGACCGCGATCCCGCTCGAGATGCGCCCCTTGATCGGCGAACGCATCTACGGCTGCGACGACTGCCTCGACGCCTGTCCGTGGAATCGCTACGCAGAGGCCGCACGCAGCGACGAGGTGCGTGCCCGCCCGGGCCTGCTGACGACGCCGCTGGTCGCCTGGCTCGCGTTGGACGAAGCCGCGTTCGCCCGCACGTTCGAGGGCAGCGCGATCCTGCGCGCCGGGCGCGGGGGCTTCGTGCGCAACGTGTGCATCGCGCTGGGCAATCGCGGGGACCGCACGGCGGTGCCGGCGTTGGCGAACGCGCTCGGTGACGCGGATCCGGTCGTGCGGGGCGCGGCCGCCTGGGCGCTGGCGCGGCTCGGGGGCGAGGACGCGCAGGCGGCGCGGGCGGCCCGGCGGGCGATCGAGCCCGACCCCACGGTGGTCGCCGAGCTCGACCTCGTCT
>JBKJNH010000093.1:0-3037 GCA_046596055.1 Candidatus Eiseniibacteriota bacterium | reverse complement strand
ATCCACGCGCTGCACAAGAAGCTCGGAAAAAAGGCCTCCGAATGCGAGTTCGAGGCCCTCGAGCTCAATGGCAAAACCCAGGTCTACGTCGCTCCCAAAAAGGAGTTCAACAAGACCGGGTACAACAAGGTCACGAAGTCGAAGCTCAAGTACAAGCTCAAGGGAAAGAGCAAAGCACTTGATGTGGCGACGATGATCGATCACGACAGCAAGTGGTACGTCACGCACTTGAAGCAGTGAGCGCCCGCGACGCCCTGGTAAGGCGGCGGGCGTAAGCCCGCTGACATCGTCGCCGCCTGCACATGCTGCCCTTGCTCCCTTTGCTGCTGCCTTTGCTGCTGGCCGCGCGCGTAAGCGCGCGGTCCCCGAAGCTGCTGCCGCGGCCTCTCGGGCAAAGCCTGCGGCAAGGCGGTGAGGCACGCGCTGTCTTGATCACTGCCATGAAAAGTTGAGATCACCACAGGTCTCGAGAGCCGTGGTCACCTCACAGCCAGCTTCGCCCGCGAGGCCCCGGCAGGATCGCTCGCGGGGAGGGCGCGGCGCCGAGTGAGTCGTATCCACCTCGGCCGCGCGCGCTGCGGCGAGCGGGACGGTCGCGGGGCGACGGCGCGTGCGGCGGGAGGGCGCGCGCGACGCGGCGCAAGCATTGACAACGGCCGCTTCAGATTTATATCAGCCGAATCAAGTGAAGCAACTCGACCTCGAGATGATCGGACACGGCGGCGCGCGCGAGGGCGCAGGCCGAAAGCCCCGCAGCGGCGCAACGGTCCCCCACGCACGCCGCCCATCCTTCGACGGCGAGCGTCATCCGGTCCACGTCACCCTTCGCATGGCGCGCAACGTGTGGAACCTGCGCAGCCAGCGGGCCTTCGCGCGTGTCTCGAAGGCGCTTCACGCCGAAAAGCAGCGAGGCGAGCTACGGATCGTTCACTACTCGGTGCAGGGAAACCACCTGCACCTCATAGCCGAAGCCAGCGACCGCCTCGCCCTCGCGCGCCGCATGCAGGGCTTCGGGATCCGCCTGGCAAAGCTCCTCAACTCGATGATGGGGCGGCGCCGCGGGCGGGTGCTCGCCGAGCGGTATCACGTGCACGTGCTGCGAACGCGGAGCGAAGCGCGCAACGCGGTGCGCTACGTGTTGGGCAACCACGTGAAGCACGCGGCGCAGGTTGGCAAAGTTGGGATCGCGGTCGACCCGTTCTCGTCGGCGCAGGACGATGCCAGCCACCCCGTGGCCCGTGCGGCGACGTGGTTCTTACGAGTCGGAACGCGCGACAGCCCGTGAGCAAGCCCAAGTATTGTTCGCCGAGAGTCGTCACGGCGCCCAGTCCTGCTCGTTCGTCGCCTCAGTCCTTCGCGCACGCCGGCGAGGGCGACACGACACTGTCGCAAGGGTGCCATAGGCGACCCAATTGGTTTGGCGTTAGAGTCGCACTCGGAATCGCGCTCGACGAAACGTCTCCACAGGAGTCAATCGCATCGAAGCCGCGACTGGAGCATTCCAGAGGCGCAGTCGTGTACGAGACCGACTTGATGATGCTGCCTCCTCCGCCAAAGGCTCCCGAGATCAGCCTGAGGTGCCCGCCAGTGTTCGTGAACCACCCGAGGTCGGTCCCGCCCTGCATCACGAGAGCCGAGGTCTTGAGTCCGAACATGCTCGGATTGTCGACGGTAGGGAGAGACGGGAACGAACACGTCGAGGCGCCGCGGTTTCGGATGGCAACGTAAACGCCCCGCGGCGGGATCACCTCGCTCGAGCCGAAGTCGATATAGCGTGAGGAACTGCACGCGGTGTTGCACGTTAGGAAGTGGGTACCGCCCAGACTGAGGGGGCAGTTGGAAAGATTTGTGATCTCAAGCGCCTCGCCAGCTTCGCAGGCAGCGCCGCCCGGAGAACAGGTGCCAGTGCCGCCGTCCCCATCGATCAAGAACTCGCTGAAGACAATGTTGTCTGGCCCTGCCGTGACAGAAGTCGTGCAGGCTTCTACCAACTTGGCGCTCACAGCGACGTTTGGTGCGCAGCACGACACGTCGTCGGTCTTGCACGCTTTCACGTAGAACTCCGTCGCGAGTCCGGGGGGTGGACCGCCACCGGGAAGTGCAGTCGCGGGGCGAAAGTAGTTCTGTCCAGGGAGCGTCACGGTGGACAGCGGTGACGCGTCTCCGGTCTTGTAGACGGCGTAGGTAATGCCGGTCGGCAGCGGAGTGAACTCAATGATCGGCCTCCGATCCCAGCTCGTCCCACAGCTCGAGATCACCGGCGCCGTCGGCGGCACGCATGCGGACTTCGCATCCACCACCACCGTGCAGCACGTCTTCGTCAGCTCATCGTCCGTCACGCAGAACTGCAGCGTGTAGCTCCCCGCAACATCCGCGGTGAACGCGGTGGACGCGGCGGTGGGGGTTGCCGGCAGCGCCGACGATCCCACGGGAGCGGTGACGACCGACCACGAATACGTGACCGATCCGCCATCCGGATCGCTGCCGCTCGACGTAAGGGTCACCGCAGTGCCCGTCGTCGCCGAGACGCCCGCCGCGCAGGACACGATCGGCGGGAACTTCGGGCATACGTCGCCCTCGTCGATCGAGCCGTTGCAATTGTCGTCCTTCATGTTGCACGTCTCGGGCTTGGGCCCCGTGCCGCCCGTGCAGGGACCCCAGGCGCCCGCGAGGCTGCACGTCTCGACGCCGAGCTTGCATTCGCCGACGCTGGAACCGCAGCTGCGGACGTCGCCCGATTTGCAGGCGCACATCTCATCGACCGCGCCGTTGCAGTTGTTGTCGAGGCCGTCGCACAGCTCTCCGGTTGCGACCTTCTCGCCGGCGCAGGCGCCGAACACGCCGGCGGTGCACGTGGCGATGCCGGGCTTGCACTCACCGACGCTCGAGCCGCAGGGCCCTGTGACGCCCTCGTCGGTCATGCCGTCGCAGTCGTCGTCGACGTTGTTGCACTTCTCGTCGCTCGGGGTGACGCCGCCGGTACACGCGCCCCACTCGCCGGCGGCGCAGGTCTGTGCGCCGGGCTTGCAGGCGCCGG
>JBKJNH010000350.1:0-3106 GCA_046596055.1 Candidatus Eiseniibacteriota bacterium | reverse complement strand
TTCTCGCCGACGACCATGCCCTCGTACACCATGTCCGTCGGATGGACGAAGATCACGCCGCGCTCCTGCAGGTTCTCGATCGCGTGGCCGGTCGCCTTGCCGGTGCGGTCGGCGACGAGCGCGCCGGTCTGGCGGTGCGGGATGTCGCCGACCCACGGCCGGTAGCCCGAGAAGATGTGGTGCAGCAGGCCGGTGCCGCGCGTGTCGGTGAGGAACTCGTTGCGGAAGCCGATCAGGCCGCGCGCCGGCACGTCGAACTCGATGCGCACGCGACCGGTGCCGTGATTGACCATCTTGGTCATGCGTCCCTTGCGCGGCGCGAGCTTCTGCGTGACCACGCCCAGGTGCTCCTCGGGGCAGTCGACGACCAGGTGTTCGTACGGCTCGTGGACCTTGCCGTCGACCTTCTTGGTGATCGTCGTCGGCTTGCCGACCGAGAGCTCGAAGCCCTCGCGACGCATCATCTCGATGAGGATCGCGAGCTGCAGCTCGCCGCGGCCAGAAACCTTGAACGCGTCGGGCGTCTCGGTGTCCTCGACGCGAATCGCGACGTTGGTCAGCAGTTCCTTCTCGAGCCGCTCGCGGATCGAACGCGAGGTCACGTACTTGCCCTCGCGGCCGGCGAACGGCGAGTTGTTGATGCTGAAGATCATCGACACGGTCGGCTCGTCGATGGCGACGACGGCGAGCGCGATCGGGTTCTCGGGATCGGCCAACGTGTCGCCGATCGAGACGCCGTCGACGCCGGCCAGCGCGATGATGTCGCCCGGTCCGGCCGACTCGGCCGCCACGCGCTTCAGGCCCTCGAAGGTATAGAGCTGCGTGATCTTGTGCGTCTTGCCGATCGCCGCCGGCGTGCACGCGGTGACGCGATCGTTGACGGCGATCGTGCCGTTCGTGATGCGGCCGATCAGCAGGCGCCCGACGAAGTCGTCGTAGCCCAGGTTGTTGACCGCGAATTGGAAGCCGTGGCCGGGCTCGTGGCGCGGCGCGGGCATGTGCGCGACGATCGCCTCGAACAGGGGCTTCAGGGTCTCGTCCTCGCCGTCGGCGGTGCGGCGGCAGGTGCCGGCGCGCGCGTTCGTGTAGAGCACGGGGAAGTCGAGCTGGTCCTCGTGCGCGTCGAGGTCGATGAACAGGTCGTAGATCTCGTTGAGGACCTCGGCCGGGCGCGCATCCTTGCGGTCGATCTTGTTGATGACGACGATCGGCTTGAGGTTGAGCTCGAGCGCCTTCTGCAGCACGAAGCGCGTCTGCGGCAGCGGTCCCTCGGACGCGTCGACGAGCAGAAGCACGCCGTCGACGAGCTGGAGCGTGCGCTCGACCTCGCCGCCGAAGTCGGCGTGGCCCGGCGTGTCGACGATGTTGATCTTGACGTCGGCGAAGTGCACCGACGTGTTCTTGGCGAGGATCGTGATCCCCTTCTCGCGCTCGAGGTCGTTCGAGTCCATCACCCGCTCCACGATGTGCTCGTGGGCGCGGAACGTGCCCGCCTGGAACAGCAGGGCGTCGACCAGCGTGGTCTTGCCATGGTCGACGTGGGCGATGATGGCGATGTTGCGCAGGTCGGAACGAACGGCGGCGGCA
Source organism: Candidatus Eiseniibacteriota bacterium (assembly GCA_046596055.1). Classification (GTDB taxonomy): domain Bacteria; phylum Eisenbacteria; class RBG-16-71-46; order RBG-16-71-46; family DASYSL01; genus JANPEF01. The sequence goes on along the minus strand of JBKJNH010000350.1, from coordinate 1,519 downwards.
GCCGGAGACGACACGAATACTCCTCCTCGCGGGGGACGGATCAGGCGCTCAGATCGACGGGATTGCGGCGAAAGGAACGGGCCGGACAGGGCCGGTGGGCAGGGACAGAATGCCCCAAAACGAGAAGTTTTGCAAGGGGTTGCGGCCCCTGCTACACTCCCGCCCGCGCGTCGGCACGGGGGGGCGACGCGCTTGTGTCCCACGCCTCGACCCGCCGGTCGACGGAGGATCCGTGCAGAATCCGCATCCGTTGCTGGTTCATTTTCCGATCGCGTTCCTCAGTGCCTTCGCCGTCACCGCCCTGCTCCTGCTCGTCCTCCCCCGCCCCGGACTCGAACGCTTCGCCCGCGCCACCCTGTTCGTGGGCACCGCCACGGCGGCGCTGGCCGTGATCTCCGGTTTCTTCGCCGAGCAGACCGTCGCGCCCGTGCGCGCCGCCGTCGACACAATCGGGCAGCATCGCTTCCTCGCCTACGGCACCCTGCTCGTCGCCGCCGGGCTCACCGCGCTGGCCGTGATCGCCCCGCGCCACCCCGCGCGGGCTGCACGTTTTCGCGCCGCCCAGGGCCTGGGTGCCCTCGGCCTCCTCGTGCTCGTGGTGCTGACCGGCCGCGAAGGCGGAGAGCTCGTGCACGAGTTCGGTGTCGGCACCGCGCTGACCGCGCCCGGTGGAGCGCTGCACGACGAGGACGCGCCGCCGAGGGCGGCGCCGCGTGTGCCAGACGACGCGCCCGCGCCCGCGGGCAAGGACTTCCGGTGAGCGTCGTGGCGACCCCGCTGCGTCCCGGACGCGACGTCCCCGTCAACCGCATGGCCGTCCGCCCCGGCGGCATCCGCGAGTCCGAGGACCGCGTCGCCGCCGAAGAGCCGCTCGAGATCCGCGTCGGCGGCCGACCGCTGGCGGTCCTGATGCGCACGCCTGGCGACGACGAGGCACTCGCTGCCGGCTTCCTGTTGACCGAGGGCCTGATCCGCGGGCCCGAAGACCTCGAGCGCATCGCGCACTGCACCGACGTCCCGCCCGAGGCGATGACGAACGTGATCGACGTCACGCTCGCCCCGGGCGTGCCGGATCCGCTCGAGAAGGGCCGTCGCGCGTTCTACGCCTCGTCATCGTGCGGCATCTGCGGCAAGGCATCGATCGAGGAGGTACGGCTGCAGGCCGCGCCGCTGGCCCTCGGGCTCACCATCGCGCCGGACGCGCTGCCCCGACTCGTCCCCGCGCTGCGCACCGCGCAGGTCACGTTCGAGCGAACCGGCGGACTGCATGCCGCCGGGCTCTATCGCTTCGATGGCACGCTCATCGCCACCGCCGAGGACGTGGGCCGCCACAACGCGGTCGACAAGATCGTCGGCGCCCGCCTGCTGCTGGGCGAGTCGTCGCTCAACGAGCGGCTGCTGCTGGTGTCGGGGCGCGTCGGCTTCGAGATCGTGCAGAAGGCGTGGCTTGCCGGAATCCCGGCGGTCGCCGCGGTGTCGGCGCCGACGAGCCTCGCGGTCGAGTTGGCGCAGGCCGCGG
>JBKJNH010000109.1:0-2721 GCA_046596055.1 Candidatus Eiseniibacteriota bacterium | reverse complement strand
TCCAACCTGGGGCGCCGCGGCGGATCGACGCCGCAAAGGCGACTGATTGCCGGGGTTGGTGTCATCGTGATTGCCCTTGCAGCCGTGTTCGTGTGGATGCGCTTCATGCCGCGCGGAGGATCGAAGCGGGCGCAAGGCTCTGGTTCCGCGTCCACGTCGGGCGACGCGACCGAGTTCGCCCGCAACGGTCGCACCGCCGAGGAGCGCCAGGACTACGCGACGGCGCTCGCGACGTACCGCGAGGGACTCGCGCGGTATCCGAACGACGTGGTGTTGCTGGGGTCGTACGCGACGGCGATCAAGAACGCCTCGTTCGCGGTGCGGCCCAGTCGCGGGCGCATGGTGCCGGTCGCCGCGACGAGCCACGAACGCGTGCAGGCCGCGCTCGAGGCACTGGCGCTGCTCGATGCGGCGCAGAAGGCGCAGCCGGCGTCGCCGCAGCCGGCGCTGCAGAAGGGGATGTTGCTCGCCGCGTGGGGACTGCCCGAGGACGCTTTGGTCGAGCTCTATGGGGCGGTCACGCGCGGCGAACGCTCAGCGGAGCTCGAGCGCACGGCGACGTCGATCACGCTGCTGCAGCTCGGTCGCGGCGCCGAACTCCAGCCCGATCAGAACGGCAAGCCGGCGAGCCGGTAGCCCGCCGCGTAGATCCCCGCGATCACCAGCACGAACAGCGCGAGTCCGCACACGCAGGCCACCGCGCACTCGCGGATGAGGCCGCTCTCGTCCCCGAGCAATGACTTCTTCTTCCTGTCGTTCATCGACTCCTCCCGCGTTGCCGTCACCAACCCCGAAAGCGATCGCCGGACAGTCTAGTCCATCCGGACGACCTTTTCGCTGTTCGTCATAGCGCCGAAGGCAAACCGTACGAAGTACACCCCGGCAGCCACCCGCCTGCCTCCGCCGTCCATGCCGTCCCACACCCGGACGTGCCGCCCCGGAGGGACCGAGCCGTCCAGCAGCGTGCGTACGGCGCGGCCGCGCACGTCGAGCACCTCGAGCCGCACCCGCGCCCCGGCGGCGCCCGCAGGCAGGCCGAATGCGATCCTCGTGGCGGCCCCGGGCGCGGCCGGGTTCGGCTCGGGGCGCGCCAGGAAGGCGACGCCGGGGATCACGCCACCGTCGGCAATGGGATCCTCGACGCCGACGACGCCATAGGCGCGTGTCGTAATGAGGACGTCGTCGAGCCCGGCCTCGAGCATCGAGCCGCCGCCGTAGTCGCAGGTCGAGACGCGGAGGCGGAACTGCGTGGTCAGCGCCAGGCGCGATCCCAGGTCGAACGTTCGTTCGTTCCAGCCCAGCTCGCTCCGCGGCACGCGCTCGAGCGGCAGCCAGGTCGCGCCGTCGTCGGCGGAGATGTCGACGCGCAGCGTGTCGTCGCGGCGCGTCTCGTCGACGAACCACTGCGCGTACGACAGGCGTGCGTTGGCCAACGTGGAAAGGTCGATCCGCGGCGACAGGAGCGTCACGCAGGCGCCGTCGACGTCGGCGATCCCGGCGACCAGCCCGGCGGTCGTGTCCTGCGTCACGTAGCAGGCGCCCCCCGGGCCGGGCGTGTGATCGTCCTCGGGCGAGAACTGGAAGGGCGGTGTCCCGTTGCTGCTGGTGCCGTTCGGGTCGACGCGCATCCAGCGCCCGGTGTCAGCGCCGTCGATGATCGAGGCCCATCCGCGATCGGTCGAGAAGTCATCGCTCCAGGCCGTGGTCAGCGCCCCGACGTGGAACGCGTGGACGGCCGGGAGCGGTCCTTCGGGCGAACTCCCGATCCCTGCATTCAGGTCGCGCGCCTCGATCCGGTACTCGATCCGGCCGCCCGACGGCAGCGCCGGGATCGTCGCGCGGTACAGGCCGCCGCCCAGCGGCGCCATCGCGATCGCACGGAAGTTGAGGTCCGCGACCCGCCACCTCAGCACGGGCGAGCTCGCGTCGAACGCGCCGGCGAACGAGCCGATCGTCGCGTCGACCGTGAACGGACTGCCGCCCGGGTTCGTGTCGGGGAGAGGCTGGTGCACGACCCAGACGCCGCTCGTCGTGTCGGGGCAAGGCATGCCGCGGGCGGAGAACGCGGCGCAGATGTCGCCGAAGTGCGGCGTCCCGTTCAGCAGCGTCCCGTCGTCGTCATCGACCAGCAAAAGGTCGAGGAGGTAGTCGTCGTGCCACTCGGCGCCGCCGAAGCCCGCGTAGTGGAACAGCGAGTCGGCGAGCTGCAGGCCCGCGCCGGCGCCCTGCGCCGTGACCAGGCGCCCGCGGAGGTCCCACAGCGCTCCGGAGATCGCGTTGCCGACGCAATGCACCTGGCCGGCGCACAGGGCGGCGTCGATGCGCTGGGTGTTCGCCGTGGTGCGGATCGACGTGCCCGGCCCGAAGAAGCCGCGGCCGATCTGCGGCTGGTTCGTGATCGTCGCGGCCGTGTAGTCCGAGAAACCCTCGTGCATCGCGCCGCTCGGCTGGAATGGTGCGAACAATTCCTGCGTCACGCCGTGCCCGTACTCATGGTAGACGACGTCGGCGATGGTTGCGGTATTGGCGCAGGCCTTGCCGTCGCTCGGGCGCAGGCCCCAGCGATAGAAGTTGATCCCCACGCCATCCCAGAACGCGTTGCATTGATTGCCGATGTTGACCGTGCACGGCATGCGGTAGTCGAGCGCGGTGAACCCGGGGTCGACCGCCTTCACCCAGTCGTGGGCCACGTGCGCGTGATAGAACGCGTCGCGCTCGGAG
>JBKJNH010000357.1:0-5484 GCA_046596055.1 Candidatus Eiseniibacteriota bacterium | reverse complement strand
CGCCATGGCGAAACGGAAATATCGGAAGTGACGCCGATGGGAATTGGCGGCAAGAAGGATCACCTCGGGAAGGGGTGATTGACTGCACCCGATCTCGTGCTGGACCATCTACACGGTTGCTTGCGTGCTGGCGGCCGTGGACATGAAGATGCCAGCGTTCCCACCCACGGCGGAACCTTTGCCTAGGCCCCGACCGCCACCGTCTCCAGCGTCTCGCAGATCAAGTCGCCCGTCTCGTCCGTCGGGAGCGCTCCCGTGGTCAGCGACGGGATGCGCTTCGTGCGCACGAGTTCCATGACGGCCGCCTCCACGCGCTGCGCCGCGCGGGTCTCGCCCAGGTAGTCGAGCATCATCTGGACGGCCATGACGGTCGCCACCGGCGAACTCACGTTCTTGCCCGCGTACTTGGGCGCCGAGCCGTGGATCGGCTCGAACATCGAGACCGCGCCCGGGTGGATGTTGCCGGATGCGGCCGCGCCCATCCCGCCCTGCAGCATGGCGCCCAGGTCGGTGATGATGTCGCCGAACATGTTGCCCACGACGGCGACGTCGAACCATTCGGGATTCTTCACCATCCACATGCAGGCCGCGTCGATGTAGGCGTGGTCGCGCGTGATGTCGGGGTACTCGGCGCCGACCTCCTCGAACGTGCGCGTCCACAGGTCCATGGCGCGGATCGCGTTCGCCTTGTCGATCATGAGGAGCTTCTTCTGCTTCGCGCGCCTGCGCGCCAGGTCGAACGCGTAGCGAATCACTCGCTCGGTGCCCTTCCGGGTGAAGATCATTTCCTGGATCGCCACTTCGTCGGGCGTGCCCTTTTTGAAGATGCCGCCGATGCCCGTGTAGACGTCCTCGGTGTTCTCGCGCACGAAGACCATGTCGATGTCGGCCGGGCCCTTGTCCTTGAGCGGGCACAGGTGCTCGGCGTACAGCTTGACCGGGCGCAGGTTCACGTACAGGTCGAGCCCGAAGCGCAGTCCCGAGATGATCGCCCGCTCGAGGAAGCCGACCTCGATGCGCGGATCGCCGATCGCCCCGAGCAGGATGGCGTGCTGTCCCTTGATCTCCTCCAGCGCCGAGGCGGGCAGCGTCTCCTTGCTCTTCAGCCAGTGCTCCGCGCCGAACGGGTAGGAGGTCGTCGCGTAGGTGAAGCCCTCGAGCTTCGCCACGCGGTCGAGGACCTTCAAACCCTCGCGCACGACCTCGGGACCGATGCCGTCGCCGCCCAGGACCGCGATGTCGTAGTGCCGCGTCGCCGCGCTCATGCGCCCACCGCGGCGTGCTTCGCGATGGCGTGCACCTCGTCGTTGGAGAGGACGCGCGGCGATGCCTTCGCCGCCTTGAACACCGCCTGCACCACCGGATCCGCCGCCTCGTAGCCGTGCTTCTCGAGCCAGAACACCACGTTCGACAGGCCGCACATCGGTCCCACCTCGATCTCCTGTTCGCGGCCGACCATGCTGGCCGGCACTCCCGAATACACGCGATCGGCGAGCCACGCGTCGCCCTTCTTGAACGCCTTGATGACGGCGGCAGCGTGCACGCCGGTGCCGGTGCGGAACGCGTCGCGCCCCACGACGGGGTAGTTGATGGGAATCGGCACCTCGGTCGACTCGGAAACGACGCGCGTGTACTCGGGCAGCGCGGACAGGTCGTGGTCGATCCAGCCCATGAGCTGCAGGTTGACCAGGAGCTGGTCCATCGCCGTGTTGCCGACGCGCTCGCCGATGCCGATCGCGCAGGCGTGCAGGCGATCGGCGCCGGCCGCCGCGGCTGCGATCGAGTTGATGACGCCGAGCCCGCGGTCGGCGTGGCCATGCCAGTCGAGCTTGACGGTGGGGTCGATCGTGTCGATGTAGGCGCGCGTCCAGCGGATCAGGCTCGCCGCGCCGTCGGGCGTGGCGTGGCCGCACGTGTCGCACACGCAGATGCGACGCGCGCCGCTGCGGATCGCCGTGGCGAAGAGCTGCTTGAGCGTGTCGGGATGCGCGCGCGTCGTGTCCTCGGTCACGTACATGACCTCGAGGCCTTCCTTCACCGCAAACGTAACGGCCTTCTCGGTGTGCGCCAGCATCGTCTCGAGCGGCCAGTCCTCGGCGTACTGCCGAATGGGCGAGCTGCCGATGAACGTGCAGACCTCGATCGGGATGCCGGCCTTCTGCTGGATCTCGGCGACCGGGCGGATGTCCGCCTCGAGCGTGCGCGCCGCACAGTTCGCCGTCACGTTCAGCCGGGCGCTCTTGATCTCCTGCGCCAGGCGCAGGACGTGCTCGACGACGTGCGGACCGGCGCCGGGAAGCCCGATGTCGGCGGTCTGGATGCCGAGGCGATCGATCAGGTGGAGGATCTCGATCTTCTTCTCGATCGAGGGAGACGTGACGCTGGGCGACTGCAGGCCGTCGCGCAGAGTCTCGTCGTCGAACTCGAGCACGCGCGCGGGGCGCGGCCACGCCTGGTTCTCGAGATTCCAGTCATAGATGAGGTCGTGATCGGCGGGACGCATGGGGCTCCGTTCCGGAGGAGGGGTGCGATCGGAGGAAGCCGCGCCGGGCGCGGCCGCATGGGCTCCGAACGCGCCTAGGTTGCCGCGCGGGGGCGGGGGGTGTCAAGGCGTGGGGTTCGCCCGCCGCCGCCCGCCCCGGCCTTCAGCGCGCCGCACGCAGAGCTGCACGATCCGATTTCCTTTCTTCCATTCCCGGCCCGCCGATTCGGAACGTCTTACAATCCGCGATTTATCACGCCCTCTGCACGCCGTGAATTCGCCCGCAATTCTCGCAGACTTCGCTGGCATCCGATTTGCACCTCCACGGCACGGTCCACCCGTGCTCGTCGGCGCCGCTCCCCGGGAGCAGGCCCGCATGAATCGTATTGAATCCGCCCGACCAAGGAGATTGCCGTGGCCGTCAACCGACCGAAGCGAGCAGCGAAGGCAGGGGCGAAGGCCCCGACGAAGCGCCGGACGAACGCCAAGGTCGACTCCATGGAACCAAACCGCGAGTACGGCGACGAGCAGCCGCTCATGGCGAACACCGGGCTGCGGATCGAGGACGACCAGAATTCCCTCAAGGCCGGGGAGCGGGGGCCGTCGCTGCTCGAGGACTTCCTGCTGCGCGAGAAGATCACGCACTTCGATCACGAGCGCATTCCCGAGCGCGTCGTCCACGCGCGGGGCTCGGCGGCGCACGGGTTCTTCCAGGTCTACGAACCGATGACACGCTGGACGCGGGCGGGATTCCTCGCGGATCCGGCGGCGCGCACGCCGGTCTTCGTCCGCTTCTCCACCGTTGCGGGTTCCCGCGGCTCGACCGACCTGGCACGCGACGTCCGCGGCTTCTCGGTGCGGTTCTTCACCGGGGAAGGGAACTTCGACCTCGTCGGCAACAACATCCCGGTGTTCTTCATCCAGGACGCGATCAAGTTCCCCGACCTCGTGCACGCCGTGAAGCCCGAGCCGCACCACGAGATGCCGCAGGCGGCCTCGGCGCACGACACGTTCTGGGACTTCGTCTCGCTCATGCCGGAGTCGATGCACATGATCCTGTGGACGATGTCCGACCGTGCCATCCCCCGCAGCTACCGCATGATGGAGGGATTCGGGGTCCACACGTTTCGGCTGGTCAACGCGAAGGGCGTGTCGCGTTTCGTCAAGTTCCACTGGAAGCCGCTGCTCGGCGTCCACTCCGTGCTGTGGGATGAAGCGACGCGGATCTCGGGCAAGGATCCCGACTTCCACCGGCGCGACTTGTGGGAGGCGATCGAGAGCGGCGCGTTCCCCGAGTGGGAGTTCGGGGTGCAGGTCGTCGAGGAGAAGGACGAGATGCGCTTCGGGTTCGACCTGCTCGATCCGACGAAGCTGCTCCCGGAGGAGGTCGTCCCGGTGCGGCGCATCGGCAAGCTCACGTTGAACCGGAATCCGGACAACTTCTTCGCCGAGACCGAGCAGGTCGCATTCCACCCGGCGAACATCGTGCCTGGGATCGACTTCTCGAACGACCCGCTCCTGCAGGGGCGGTTGTTCTCGTATCTCGATACGCAGCTCTCGCGGCTCGGCGGCACGAACTTCCACGAGATCCCGATCAACCGGCCGCTCGAGACCGTGCACAATCACCAGCGCGACGGCCACATGCGCCAGCAGATCAACGTTGGCCGCGTCTCCTACGAGCCAAACTCCCTCGGTGGAGGGTGTCCGTTCCAGGTCGGCTCGGCCAATGGGGGGTTCACCAGCTTCCCGCAGTCCGTGGACGGGCCCAAGGTCCGACGCCGCGGGGAGGGGTTTTTCGATCACTTCAGCCAGGCGACGTCGTTCTACCGCAGCCAGTCGGCGGTCGAGCAGCGCCACATCGTGGACGCTTTGCGTTTCGAGTTGGGCAAGGTGGAGACGCTGGCCATCCGCAGTCGCATGGTCGGCCTGCTCGCCTTCGTGGACGCGGACCTGGCCAGGAAGGTGGCGAAGGGGCTGGGGATCGACGTTCCCGCGAAGATCGAGGCGCCACTCAACCACAGCATTCCCGCCGATGGCCGGCCCGAGGACTTCCAGCCGACGAAGGCCGGTGCGCCGGTGCGCATCTCGCCCGCGCTCAGCATGGCGAACACGATCAAGGACTCGATTCGGACGCGTCGCGTCGCGGTCCTCGTGGCCGACGGCTTCGACGACGCTGCGCTGTTCACGATGCGCCGGGCGCTCGAGGGGGGCGGGGCGGTGGTCCGCGTGGTCGCGCCGCGCATGGGGGTCATCCAGGGCGCCGGCGGTTCGGTGGTCGCCGACGCGAGTCTCCTCAACACGAGCTCGGTCCTGTACGACGCCGTGTTCATCCCGGGCGGGGAGCGCAGTGCCCGTGTGCTCGTGGCCGATCCGCGCGCGCGCGGCTTCGTGCGCGAGGCGTGGGACGACTGCAAGGCGATCGCCGCGGTCGGCGAAGGGGTCGACCTCGTGCAGGCGGCGAAGCCCGACCCGGCGCCCGCGACGGCGAAGTCGCGCAAGGAGGAGGCCCCGGCCGCCGACGGCGTCGTCCTCGCTCGCGGGAAGTCGTCCGCGGCGGTGACGAGGGCGTTCGTCGACGCCATCGCCGCCCACCGTCATTGGGCGCGCGAGCCCGTCGTCGAAATCAGCTAGCTCGCGCGCACCACCATCGCGATGCCCTGGCCGCCGCCGATGCAGGCCGAGGCGACGCCGATCGACTTCTTTCGCTTGTGGAGTTCGATCAGCAGCGTGTGCACCAGCCGCGTTCCGGTCGCCCCGAGCGGGTGACCGAGCGCGATGGCGCCGCCGTTGACGTTGACCCTCTCGCGATCGAGCCCGAGCTCCTTCTCGACTGCCAGGTACTGCCCGGCGAACGCCTCGTTGATCTCGAACAGGTCGATGTCGCTGAGCGTGAGCCCCGAGCGCTCGAGCACTTTGCGGATCGCGGGCGCGGGCCCGAAGCCCATGATGTCGGGGTCGACACCGACGTACGACCAATTGCGCACGAAGCCCATCGGCTTCTT